>DAQQ01000213.1:0-5765 GCA_002508465.1 Methanosarcina sp. UBA7
ATGATCCAAACATAATCTCTCATACTAAACTTTAATGGAAAAATGATTGAGCTGATCCCAAAACTCAAAATTGCTACTCAGAACCCTGTATTCCAAATAATCAATCAAGTTTCCGATCATGGAAGCAATCCTGAAAATTCTTGATGATTAAGAACTAAATGGCTTTTGGGATAGGCTCATTTAGTATTTGTGTTTATATGTGGCGTGGGAGTTGAGCCACACGTCAACAAGCTTTAAATCTAATGTATATCTATCAAATGTTCAAAAACGATATCAAGAAAAATATTTAAATTTCTTATGTCGACCAGCTGAATCTAGGTTGTGGATATTCTCATAATATTCTCGTAAAAACCAATGCGGTCTTGAATTGAGAATTGTCTTATCCATAAAGAATGACGAAAAGCCATTTTTCCATAGTCTTTGGCATAAAATACGAATTTCTATGAAGTTTTATTAATTGTATTCCTGAGCACGTTGGCTTTGTGCGTATTTCCCTATTCTTAATGCAGCTTCATGCGTTTTCGGTTAAGTGAGGAATCGTGATAAATTGCGTCAATTTAGTAAAGTTTCAAAACTATTTTCATGATCAGAAAATAGATTGATTATTCAAAATACAGGCTTCAGAGGAGCAATTATATTTTTGGAAGCAGCTCAAAAATTAAGTCGAAGGAACCATCACTTTCCCTTCGACTTTTTCTGCACAATTTGTGCAAAAATGCTTAATGCGTTTTTATGTATTCAATCATGCGTGGAGTCAGCAAGGGAATTATCTCGGGAAGCATATTGGGCATCAAGTTATCCATAGCCTTCGGCATCAGGTCAGGAAGCTGTTCCCTCATGTAATCAGGCATGGGAACTCTCTTTTCTACAGCTTTGAGCATGTCAGGCATAACTTTCGGCATAACCAGCGGCATGAGCCTGGGCATCATAACCGGCATCATAGGTTTCATCATGGCGTCCATACCAGGCACGTATTTGACCATCTTCATCATCGTCTGAAGCGGTGCTGGCATAGCAGCCATCATCTGAGGCATGAGTTCAACCATCAGATCAGTCATATTCTCAGGCTGCATAAGGGAGATCATTTTTTCAAATGGAACCCACGATTCTAGAGTATAGGAGGTTGAGTCAGGGATGTTATATCCAAGACTTCTGCCTACAAGAGCTCCCAGATCCTGAGCCTGGATATTAAGGTTATTTTCCTTTGCTGCCACGCGGAACTGGAATATACAGCATGGACAAAGCGCTGCAATAATGTCGGCTTTGACATCAAGGGCTTCCTGGAGTCTAATATCTCCCAGTTTGTATGCAACCGGCGGCTCGGCTATAAGGCTTACAACCGAACCGCAGCAGTGAGCTCTTTCCCGGTTGTATTCAAGTTCTCTGAACTTTATTCCTGGTATAGCTTTGAGCAGTTCTCTGGGAGGCTCATATATTTCGCCTCCTGCCCTGCCAAGGTGGCAGGAGTCGTGCCAGGCTACTATTTTGTCTAGAGGCTGTTTGAACTTTGGCTTGAGGACATCGAGGCGATCAACAAGTACTTCAGAGTAGTGCTTTGTCTCAAGCTCGTACTCAATTCCCAGCTTTTTCGCCCACTGGGGATAGACTGTATGCCACATCAGCCAGCAGGCAGGGCAGGAAGTGATTACGGTTTTTACACCTTTCTTTTTCATATTAGAGACATTCATTCTCATTATTTTTTCAAAAACATCCCATCTTCCGGCAACAAGCATAGGAATTCCACAGCAGGCTTCCTTGTCTAAAAGACTTGTAAACTCTACTCCTGCGTCATCAAGCATGCGGACAGCACCTATAGCTACGTCATTTTCAACAAAAGAGGCTGTACAGCCTGCAAAATAGGCGTATTCAGCTTTATCCTTAATTTTTGCCCTGATATCCTTCGGAATCCATTTATCTCGGTCTTTCCTGTAATTTGCCCAGATATTTCTCTCTTTAAGGAGGCTCGCAGCCATGATCTCAAAGGGTGGGAAGGTCATCTTTTTCTTTTCTTCAACCAGTTTTCCGCGCATGGTCATCCAGGCATGTTCAATTGGCATATCAAGCTCACAGCGAGAGTCACACATCTGGCAGGTAGTACAGCCGAGGAAAGTATTTGTTTGTCTCTGGTCCAGCTTTTCCCTACCTGCCAGGTATTCTTTAATGAAAAACCATTTTCCACGAGGTGACTGTGACTCCCAACCCCTGCCATAGTACTGGTCGCACTCGCTCACACAGTAACCGCACTGGGAGCAGGAATAGGCAAGTTCTGCGATTTCTGCGGGGATTTCCTTTTCGTCTTTGAAGGAGACCTTGCCGATCCCTGACATATTTCCTGCTATCCTGCCAAAAGGTTCAAAGGAAGAGCCCATTGACACGGCAGTGTTCAGTAGTCCTTTTCCCTCCAGGGTTTCAGGGTTCATAATCCCGTTAGGATCAATTTCCGTTCTTAGGGACTCGATTTCAGCAAGCCTTTCCCCAAAGACACTTTTTTTCTTTGAAGCGAAGAAAAGCCCTGAGGAATAAGCCCTTCCGCCGTTTTCTTCTGCAATTTTCAAAATGCTCAGGGAAAGAGCAAAGGCTGTATTAAAGAGCAAGGAGCGCTCCGAGTGGCGCATAAAACAGAGGAGAACCACATATCCGTCATTTATAACCATGCCTTCGGTAAGCACAGGCAATTTTATTTTCTTCCCGATTTCTTCAAAAGTTTTGTCCATTTTATCAAGTGGCACCAGGATTTCCGCAGGGATAAACGAAGGACCTAGCCTCTTTACTTTCATGGATTTAAACCATTCATCTGTCTCGTATTTTGCAATTTCTTCCGGGAGGATTTTTCCACCTGCATTTTCGATTGCTTCTTTCAGGCCTGAGACGTCCCTGGAAGCAGGGTACATAAAAGTTGAGACGTAAGAGACTGGTAGTACGGGCCTGTTTTTATCCACAACTTCCCCGTAGTGGAGTTTTCTGGGCGCTTTATTCTTCATATCCGCCCATTCGGGGTTCAGGAAAGAAATCGACCAGAGAGGAATATTCTTTCTTCTTATATCTTCTACCGCTTTTTTCAGAGCTGAAGCGCTTGGAAAACTAGCAGAAACCGCTTTTCTCTCTTCAAATTTCTGGACTTTCAGAGTTATCTCGGTAACTATGCCTATTGTTCCCATTGTTCCGATTAACTTTTTCAGTTCAGGGCCCGAAAATTCCCGGATCTCTCCTGTGGGAAGTACAACTCTGGCTTTTTCCATGCTCTCGTAGCCCCAGCCAAACTCATAACTTCCGTAACCAGCTCCGCTCTGAGCCAGCCAGCCACCAACTGTCGAAGAAGGAGCACTTGAAGGAATTGCTCTTACCGAAAGCCCATTTTCCTTTAGTTTCCTCTCCAACTTTTCCCAGATCATACCGCTCTGAACAACCACTGTCTGCCCTTCGGGATTGATACTTATGATCTTATTCAGCGGTGTAACATCGGCAACTATTCCTCCCTTTGTCGGGATTACTCCTCCGTATCCTGAAGAGGCTCCTGCACGGGGTACAACCGGAATCTTGTGCCTGTTTGCAAACTTAAGGAGCTTTACTGCGTCCTCCTCGGTCCGAATTTTTACGACAGCTGCAGGGTCGGTATTTCCAATTACTTTTTTAACAAGTGGAGGTAAAGCTCCCATATCGTGGTTGTAATAGTGGCGTTCCCGTTTGTCAAGATTAATATATTCCCCAAAGAGTTCGGAGATTTCTTTTTTCTGGATTTCCGAAAGTTCCGGTACACGGTTTATCATGTTTTTTCTCCTTTTTCTCTCCTGATTTAACTAATTTGTAGATACTTTCCAGTATGCACATCTTGTCATACAAAGTCAAATTCCGGAAGTGCTTTCCGGCTCCCCTGTATTTTACTATATAAGTGATTAATAATACTTATTATGCTGGGCCAGATCCATTCCGTTTTTATCATACAGATAAGTAATAACGATGAGCGATAGAAATTACTAGACAATACAAGTTAATAGACAACATGAGTTAATAGACAACATGAGTTAATAGACAACATGAGTTAATAGACAACATGAGTTAATAGACAACGTAAGTTAATAGACAACATGAGTTCACAGATAATAAAAATTCAAAATTTTAGGGCGTCTTTAGGACATACATCCACACAGCGCCCACATTTGATACAATCAGGTTTTGTATCGTCCTGACGGATTTTGAGCTGCATCGGACAGACTTTTTCACATTTCTTGCAATTAATACACTTTTCCTTTTCTAGTTTAAGAGGATACTTTTTACCACCAAGCAGGCGTTGAGCTGTTCCCATAGGACAGAAGGAACACCAGGTTCTCGGGCTCAGATAACTGCCTAGAAGGGTTGCGATTGCAGTTGTCACCAGGCACATAGTTACAAAAATCATGCCGATTTTCTCAAAGGTGTTGAGGCCTCCGATGGTGCTTACTATCCTGTATCCCATAAATCCCATTAACAGGAAAAATATCGGTATACGAATCCACAGGGAGCGCAGAGTGGCAGGTATCTCGTTTTTCCTTGATATTTTGCTGACCCAGAAATCAACAAAGCTTCCCCTGGGACAGAGGTTTCCGCAGAACCATCTACCTCTGAAAGGACTAATTAAGAAGATTGCTGCAAAAATCAGCAGCATGAAGTACCCAAGTACAGGGTACCAGAGCCCTCCTATGGAAACGATAAGAACTATAATTCCCAGGTAAGGTGTTATTTTGAGCAAAGTGAATTAGCCTCCATTTTCCCATTTGTCAAGTTCTTGCCCAAGCCGGTCAGCCCAGGAGTTCACTACACTCATGATAATATTTTTTATTTTAGCCCTTGAGTTGACCTTATACTTGAAAACATAGCCGCCTCCGTCCAGGTTCTGCTGCGACCTTTGCAGAATTTCTTTTTCATGCAGTTTTTTGACGGAACGTTGGATTGTTGAAATATCCAGCTTCAAGATTTTTGAAAGGGAATCAGTGTCAACCCATTGTTCTTTTTCATTCAAAAAGTACTTCATAACCTTAAGGTCAGCCTTTGTAAGGTTAAGGGCACACTTGATCACATCTTCAATTTTGAACTCTTTACAGGCAAAGTCTATCATTCCAATCCCTCTAAAGCACTACAGTACTGTAATATTATTGCCGCAGTATATATACAATGCCAAGTACTGTACTCACCGGTCAAAAATAGGAAGTACTGCCTTTTTATTGTGCTTTTAACCTTACAGACTGGCAGAAAACTAAAAGCATTCTCAAAGAGACTACAAAGAGACTAAAAAGTGTCCCTGCCTTGTTTTGTTGAGTGGTTTTCTCCACCCCAACTGAACCGTTTTTTACTCCCCCTTATAATCAGAAAATGATTTTGTTACTGGATCGTAGATCTGAACTGCCGGACCGGTTGAAGTGCTTTGGTCATCTGCAGGATACTGAGTCTGACCGCTGGCTCCAAACCCTTTATCCTCTTTGTCGCCCACTCCCCAACTAGCGTTTATAACCTCTAGAGGGAACGCCTCACCCTCTATTGTGATAGTCATATTGCCCTGCTTATACCGTTGGCAGGAATTTATATGTAAAACATATCTATAATAATATATTCATAAATATGTAATAATTATAGAAACCAATATGGGAGGAATGGAAAAATTCCGAAAAAAAGAGAGTATTAATTGATTATTTTAATTAATAATATTATTATTAGCTAAAATAATCAATGGTAATGTTGCATAATTTCTGTGAAATTAACTTTGTCTTTTATGCACAGGTTTTATTGTAAAA
>DAQQ01000289.1:0-11177 GCA_002508465.1 Methanosarcina sp. UBA7
AAAATAGTGCGGAAAGTAGGATTGAGTCTTAGTGACGACTGCTATTGATGTTGTTTATCCATAATGAATTGTTACAAAAATGAACATCTTAGGAATAACAGATGCAAATAAATGAAAGTACCTGAAGTAAACAGGACTTTCAGGCTAATCAATCTGAATTAGATTTGAGTGAAATTACTTTAGGTGGAGCAGACGTACCTGACGAAGAAGATGTACCTGAAGATGTACCATTACCATTATCAGGTACGTAAATTACCTTGCCGTCGGCGAGCCTGTAAGCCGTACCAAGAGCCTCTCCAGTTCCTCCTCCTATATTATCGGTCATATTCATGACTTCAATGGGTTTACCTTCTTCTTTGATGACAATTTTCATATCCTGGGCTCCCGGATTTTTGACAATGGTAAAATCCTCATTGGAGCTCAGAAGTTCGGGGAGGTGATATGACATAACAAGTGCAACTAATAGAGCTACAGAAAAGACCATTGCAACATCAAAAACATTGGCAACGTTGACCATAGGGTTTTGCTCATCCTCGTCTTTTAAAAGACCTGTCCGTCTGTATCTTCTGGACTTTCTCATGAATTCTTCCTCGCTATTAAGAAATACTAAGCTTCAATTCTTTTCCTCAATGGTATCCAGGATATAATCTATGTCCGACATATCTTCCCAGTACCAGCGCCGTCTGACCTGTGTAAGCACATAGCCTATTCCGGCAGCAAAAAGCCCTACAACAGTTGTCGCAAAGGCAATCATCAGGTTTTGCGCAAGGGTCTCGAGGTCTCCTTTCGAAAGCCCTATCAGAGCAGGGCCTAATGGAATAAGCGTCCCCATAAGGCCAAGCATGGGACCGATAGTTGAAGTTATCTTTGTATGTTCAAGGCGTTTTGCCATCTTGATTTCATATTCCTGCGAAAGCCTCTCAATTGCAGGAAAATGTCGCTCTTTCAGGTATTTTGCAGCGTCTCGTGCAAAAGAAGTGACCATGTAATTTTGTTTGATGCTTTCAAGAGCCCTGGAGGCTTCCGAAAAATCCGAATTCTGAAGATTGAGCTCAATTTTTTTGCAGTTAGTTTCCAGATTATTCCAGTCCCTATGTCTTTTTGTATACTCGGAAAGGAATTCTCCTAATTGAATTAAGGAAATAAACACGAGAATGGTGAGAAGAAACATCACAGGAATTAGCAAAGCCGTTGAGAAGACATTCATCATGTCGGATAATAAATTCATCAGGCTCATAGATCATGCCTCCTTATACGGTCCAGGAAAAAACCTGCAAGGACAATGACTCCAAAAGCCATAAGAGGTATTATTCCTGTTTCTCCTCCTCCGGTTGAAACAAGATTCATCTTTTTTGTTTGTATATATGCCGGGATAAGAAGAGCTCCTAATAGATAATAGATCCCTATCAGCATCATTGCACTGCCCATAGTTTCAGGAGTCTTTCCAAGTCGAATCTTTCCAAACCTGAAAAGAAAAGAAGAAGCCACAACTGCTATAAAAAAAGCAACCCCAACAAGGAGCCCTACTTTTATCCCGGAAAGATTAAGGCTCTGTGAAAGCAGCATGCAAGATAATGCAAGGGCTGCCATACATACCGGACATGGTACGGATATAGCGAGAAAAGTGTGCCTGGAAACATCTTTTCCTGAGTTCCATTTTTTCTGGGTGTAAATTCCGGTAACTATGAGAAGCAGGGAAACAAGTACATGGATTCCCATGCCCATTGAAGAAAACTTCTCAAAGGCTTCAAGGCTTATGTGGTCAGCAACACTTCCGAATAAAAGAGCCAGGAGAAAATAACTACCTCCAATTGCAAAAATTTCTCTTTTACTTATGTCTGAAAACCCACATCCTATTCCAGATTTAATTCCAAAGACAAGGATACCTATCAAAATACCAATAACAGTTAATGCAGTAGAGTCCATATTACCTTCTGAGCATCTATAGTAGAGTTAAATAAACCCTGGCTTTTGGGTAATATTTGTTATCTTTTAAGGTAACAAGGGCTCACAGAGTGCATTTTTAGAGTAAAAGTTTATTTCCACCCTGTTTTCTGTCAGAGATGGAAAAGATAACTTAATAAGTTAAATTCAGGGCATGTTTAGAAGTTAAATTAGTAAGATAGTAAAATAATACTCTTTTAAAACGATATCAACCGACGGTGATAATAAAATAAACTTCTAATTTAACAAGTATTATGTAAGAATTAATTCTACTTATCAGGTAATGATATGGAAAAATAAGAAAACAAAAATCTGTAATTAAAGTAAATTTGTTAAAATTAAAAAATAAAAAAGCAATGAAAAGATCTAATAGTTTACTTTACTTGTTCTGATAAAAGCAATAATTATAAGTATTTGAGATAAAATAGAGCTCATCATGGTAGTAAATGTTGTGCGGAGTTCTGGAATGAATGGCGGCAGAGAAAACCTTTTCAAGGCGATTTCAAGTGATACGCGCCTTTCAATTCTTGAACACCTGAGTGAAGGAGATAAACATATATCCGGTCTGGCAAGAGAAATAGGAATTTCCGTGCCTGTAGCTGCCAGACATATCAAAATATTGGAAAAAGCCGAACTTGTAGAAAGAAAAAAGTTTGGAAATACACATATGATAGGCATCAAACTGAACAATGTCTATTCTTTTCTGGACCACTTTGCAGAAAACAGGAGGCTTGAGGTTGAACAGGGTACGACGCTGCTTGAAGCCCTGAAAAATGTGGCTGCCGTGGAAGTTACGAAGATGGGGAACAGAGTCAAGGTTGTCTCTACGGATGGAGAAGAGGGATTTTATGTATATGAAGTAGATGGCAAGTTTTCTGATAAGACTGTAGACGAATATGAGTTTCACGAAGATGCCGTAGTAGAATGGAAAAAACTAGTGCCCATAACGAAAAAAAGATTACTGGTAAGCATCAGGCGGTAAAAAGCCCCCGATGCCGAACCATTTAGAGGGGCTCATATCCGGAGCCTTTCAATTGTCCACTTATGGAACCCTTAAATTGTTTACTCTTAGAACCTTTAAAATGTTTATTCACGGAGTTTTTAAAGGATTTTATGAATCTGTCGAAAATGAAATATTCCCCCTGAAAAATCAGATAATTACTGAAAAGCAGGTATGTCACCTCAACTTCGCCAAGACTCCAAGATGGTCTTCATGATAGGGCTTCAGGTCTTTTGCATTAAGAATCTCAAATCCGGGCTCAAAAGCCTGTTCGAGTTTCTTCACCTCTGCCTTAAAAACTTCTTTTGGGTTTGCTGCAGTATCGATACTCCGCGCTTTAATGGAAAGCAGGAGATATCCATCTTTTTTTAAAAAACGGATTGCGTTCCTTGCAGCAATCTCGGCCTGGTTGGGTTGCGCAACGTCCTGAAAAATAAGATCGACAGGCTCAACGAGATGGGAGTAACTGTCCGGTTTACCGGCATCAGCCAGAATCGGGTGGATATTTTTTCGCCTTGATGCGAGTCTTATCAGATCTCTCATGCTTCTCGGAGCAAACTCAACGGCATAAACTGCACCTTCCGAAACAATATCTGAGACATGGCTTACTGTTGTGCCTGAAGCTGCTCCCAGGTAGAGTACCTTTGAATTTTCCTTAAGGCTAATATTAAATTTTTTCAAGACCATGGCTCCAAGTTTGCTCCTGCGAGGGTCCCAGGTTCGATACTCAGTCTCTTGAACCGGGATCAGTTTTTCTCCATAAACGGCTTTTCCAGGGTCAAGGTTCTTTGTAGCAAGCTGTTTTTTGTCTTTTATAACTTCAAAGATCCCATCCGATAGCTTTTTGACTTCAGGCATTTGCTTCCTCCTCCTTTATTTACTTCCTTCTCCTTTTCTTTAGCTTTGCTCCGCTTTCCTGCTTTTTTTGAGGAGGCCTGGGGTTCAGAGTTCTTATCTGAAGGACTTTCGCTTCAAGTTTTTCTATAAGGGAGGGATCTTTTTCCCCAGAATAAAAGTCAATGCGTGCAGCAAGGGAAAGCTTTGATGCAACAGCCCTTGCTACTTTTCCCCTTAACCACCACGGCGCTGTGTTTACTAGAGGATGGCTGTAGATAATCCCATGCTTTGGAGATGGAGCCCGAGCCCGAAGATGCTTGAAAAGAGCCTTGCTGGCTCCTATAACCTGAATTGTGCTGGAAGGAAACTCAGCAAGTTTTTCGAGGCTTCCTGCAAGACTTATTAACCTTGCTCCAAGCATTGGGCCCGCAATATGTTTCAGGTTGGGTGCAACCTGTTCCATGCTGTTCTCAATATAAACCTCGATCTGTCGTCTCCGTTTATATAGGCTGAGTACACTTTCCGCAAAACCTTTTATAAGTGCTTCATCGGCAAGTTCAAGTTTTGCACCCATCGAGTTCCTGGCTTTCGAGTAAAGTGGATCTTCAGAGCTGACGTTTTCACGGGAACCGTACTTTACGATAAAAAGTGCCAGGTCTTCCCCACCTAATCCGCTTTCCGGGAAATAGCCTCCATACCATTCAGAAAGTCTTTCAGACAGGGCGTTTGTAGTTTCATTGACATCGTCCAGGGCTTCTACAGTCTGAATAATTCGCTGGTCAGGAGTGATGGCGCTTGAGACCTGGAGTTTTGCAGCTTCCAGAGTAACTTCGTGTAAAAGAAAGTAATATTCGGCAGGTGACTCCGCAAACCCTGATTTGATAGCTGCAGCCTTTAGGTCAAAACCTTCAGGAGGTAGATTCGATCTGCTTTCCCTTAGGGAAAGAGAATGAAGTGCAAGCTTCCTGATGTCTTTTGAAAGAAGTCTGGATTCCAGAATTTCTCCGACTATGTCGGTTTCAAGAGTTCCAAACCAGGTATTAATCTTCAATCCAGACCTCCAGAGATATCAGCACCCCGATTCCTTCCCTTTGTGAGCAGGACTCTTCCACCAAGAGATTCGTCAAGCATACGCTGGGTTTCTTGCTGGAGTCTTTTGCCTTCCTCAGTGCTTCCGATAATGCCGTAAACTACCGGTCCGAAAGAACTGATACCTGCTCCATGCGCGCCGTTGTCACGCATGTAATTCATGATATCCAGAACAGGTTGTGACTGAAGCTCAACTTCCCTTTTCTTAAAACCTACAGTCTGGATGTGATTAATCGCTTTGCCAAAACTTTCCAGGTCTTCCTCGATAAGTGCAGGAAGCATCTGCATGAGAATTACATGGGAAATTTCCTGAACTTCGACAAGGGGAATCGGACAATATTTCTTGAAAATGTCGACTTCTTCCGTATCGTGAGCTCCTTTTCCTTGGGGAATTACAAGGACAATAGGCCATTCAGGAAAGTTTCTTCTGAAAAGGACAGGGCCAGGAGGTATGTGGCTGGCTGAAGAAGGAGAAAATGCACCTTTGTTCTTGAACTTATGTCCTCCGTCCAGAATAAAACCACCATCCTCAAAAGCAGCAACTCCTATTCCGGATGTGCCTCCCCTGCCAACCGCAACTGCAAGTTCCCTAATACTTTTTTCTAGTCCATAAATCCGATTTACGGCTACTGCTGCCGATAATGCAGCCTGAGTCCCTGAACCTAGTCCTACATGATCAGGAAGACTATCTTTAATATGCAGTTTTATCCCTTTTCCTGTTGGAAGAAGTGCCTGTACAGCTTTTTTTATTTTGCCTGCGAGAAGAGAATTGCCGATGATCTCTATATTATCAGCTTCAGTTGCAGAAATTTCCAGGCCGGGATATTCCAGGGTGATTCCCGCTCCTCCATCGACCCTGCCTATCTCTGCATTGAGGTCTATCAGGGTAAGATGAAGTCTGGATGGAGTCACTACTTTAATCATGTATATCTGTACCTCGTTACCTATTCATAAAGCTTAGGAATTACACTTCCTTTAGCTCAGGAATTAAGCTTCTGTTTCCCCCAGAGTTTTTCCTTAATAATCGAATAAGTAAAAGATAAAGTTTTCCTGTTAAACATGAATTTAAGCATTGGATAAATCAGAGAATATATCCTTACACGAATTTCCATATCACCTTTGAAATCCACCATCGGATTCATGAATACAGGGTTAATGGAAAAACTGCAGTTCTTGCAGCGGCTGTAGGCCAATCCTGTAACAGCATGTATAAATCCACAGAGCATGCCTGTGTCTGCAGGATCGGAAAGGCCAAACATTACGTAAGACTCCAAACGTTTAATTTTTATCCCGTTCAGTAAATCGGAAAATAGACGAAACAGAGGTCTTCTGAGAGATCTGAATGCCTCTATGACCCAGTGAAGTTTTTCTCTGGGGGTCATTCCTGATTCTGGAGCTTTTTCAATTTCAGGCTTCTTTTTTCCTCTTATCTTTTCAATTATACTCCTTTTTTCTTTCTTCTCATTTTCTTCCATTATTTCCTTTTCGACCTCTCTTTCCTTTTCGACCTCTTTTTCCTTTTCGACCTCTCTTTCCTTTTCGACCTCTCTTTCCTTTTCGACCTCTTTTTTCTCAATATCCCTTTTTTTCTTCACCTCAGTTTTATCCTGTGGTTCTGTATTAACTCGTACCTTTTCTGTTTTCTTCAGATCAATCTCACTTTGTTTCCCGTTTACTGAGTTGTCTTTTTTTAATTGTTCCGGTTCTTCAGGAAGGCTTTCGCTTTCCTCTGGTTCCTCTATGGAAAAGGTATGGGAAAAGAGCAGCCATTTTACAGTGAATATGCCTTTAAATTCTGTCTTTTCTTCCAGGCTCAGGATCTTGAGTTTGAAAGTGAGGCCTATTGCTGTAAATAGTATGAATAAGACCAATAGAAAAACCAGCAGAAGAAGAGTTATTACAAGCATATTAACAGGTTCGGGAGAAGAGGATAGTACTAACTATCCTGAAAACCCCCACTTTCAAAATTTTTGCTAAAAATTCCCTAGATAGATTAGTTCCAGAAATTGGGTGGAAAATTAGTGGAAACATCCCCCTTCTTCTATATTGACTTCGGTTCCTTCTACACTTTCCTTTTTCGGAGTTTCTTTTCCTTTAACTTCCTGTCCCTTAAACTCCTCTTCTTTTTGGTTTTTGCTTCTCATGCCTTTGAGCTTGTCCATAATCTCAGGTACAAGATCGGGAATTGAGCTAAGGATTGATCCGGCGTCGCTTCGTTCAGAGAGCCGGAAAATTCTGGCTTCTTCTTCTGAAAGCATAATAAATGCCACAGGCTCTATCTTTGCACCTGCTCCTCCACCTCCTCCATATCCGGATTCGGTGTCTTTCTTGCCTTCTCCCCCACCTGCTCCAAATCCCATTGAAATCCTTGAAATTGGAATTATTGTTTTCCCAGCAGCAGTAATCGGGTCCCCAACTACGGTCTTTGTAGTCGCAATCCTTTCGAGTTCACCTGCAATTTCTTTAATAGTGGCTTCTACACCCAACTTTTCATCCCCTCTTTATATATTACTTCTTATATGGTGATGATAAAGATTTGCTATTTTCTCATTTTTAATCTAGTTTTGAATACATTAATTCTGGACTTAATCATATTTGAGTAAATCTGAACCTACAGGTTCAAACGCAGTTCTAGTTTGAGAAGAAGAACTTGTTTTTATCGTCCTGAAGGCTATTGTTCTTTTATCTGGGTAATTCAAGTTTAAATCTTCCCTATTTTGAAATTAATAAATGGTTGATTAATTAAAATAAGACAATAACCTATAAGTAAGATATTCTATTAAGTTAAATAACCTGGGTTATCCTACTATATATAAATTACATAAAGAATATTTTTAAATCTTAATTTATCCAATTTAACATAATTTCAGTATATTTATATTCTATTATTTGAACTCCAGCTTAATTAATGGAATTTACTTGAGGCATCTTACAAAAGATAAACAAATTCTTTGAGTAAGAAAATAATTTTGCACTCGTGAGTTATGTAGGTATTCACTGTAAACTCCCTTTAGTTACAATTAAAGTCTTGCCAAAACTTCTTTTAGTGGACGGAGGAATTAAAATTAAAAAATTAACCACTTTGTTAGTAACTATTTTCATATTAGTATTGATATCAAATCTTGGAGCTGCGGCCGAGATTATAGTGCAGCCAGGAAGTTCTATTCAAAAAGCTGTGGACAGTTCTTCTTCCGGCGATATAATTACTGTAAAATCCGGGACCTATACTGAAAATATCAATGTAACTAAAGATGATCTTACAATCCGTTCAGAGTCCGGAAACCCTGATAATACCATGATTAAAGCTAAAAGCTCAGGAGCCAGTGTGTTCCTCCTGCAGGGAGACAGTATAAAAATAACTGGATTTAAGGCCGTAGGAGCAACCCGGTCCGGTAATGCAGGAATCTATCTGTCCTCATGCAGTAACTGCATAATTGAGAACAACAAACTTATGAACAACTGTTATGGAATTTATGTCCTGCGTTCTAAAGGGGACAAACTGTCAAAGGATACAGCTACGAACAACAGGGAATATGGAATCGTACTTGGAACTGCTACAGACAATACCCTTTCAGGAAACACGGCCCTTAATAATGGTCGTGGGATCCATATTGGTAATTCCGATGGCAATACACTCTCAGGCAACACCATTCAAAACAACGATGTTTATGGGTTTTATATCTGTGGCAAAAGTGACGCAAACCAGATTTACAATAACTACTTCAATGACACCAATATGACTATTAAAAACGGAATCGGAAATGTCTATAATACCAAAAAGACTGCAGGTACTAATATTGTAGGCGGACCATATATAGGAGGCAACTTCTGGGGAAAACCTGATGGTACAGGATTTTCCAATACCGCAGCAGATAATAATAGGGATGGAATTTCCGATTCTGCATATAAAAGCATAACAGGCAGCATCTATTCTGACAACCTTCCTCTAGTTGTCTATAAATCCGGGCCTACAAAACCGATTGTTGCTTTTTCTGCATCTCCAACCTCAGGAAACTCTCCACTGAATGTAAAATTTACTGACACAAGTACAGGATCACCAACGAAGTGGAAATGGAGCTTTGGAGACGGAACTTCCTCAACCTTGCAGAATCCAACGCATAAGTATTCCAAAGCAGGAAATTATACGGTTGCACTTACAGCAACCAACTCAGCAGGCAGTAATACACTAACAAAAACAAATTATATAAAAGCGGTAACAAAGCCTGTTGCTGCCTTCTCTGCGTCTCCTACCTCAGGAAAAGCACCTTTAACTGTTACTTTTACTGACACAAGCACAGGAACACCCACTAAGTGGAAATGGAGCTTTGGAGACGGAACAAGTTCAACAGCCCAGAATCCAACGCATAAGTATTCCAAAGCAGGAAAATACACAGTAATCCTCACAATAACCAATGCCGCCGGCAGTAACACGGTAACAAAGTCTAATTATATCACAGTGACAGTAGCTACATCAAAGCCAGTTGCTGCCTACTCTGCATCTCCTACCTCAGGAAAAGCCGCACTTAATGTGCAGTTTACTGACAAAAGTAGCAATAGTCCAACTTCATGGAAGTGGAGCTTTGGAGACGGGACGAGTTCAACCTTGCAGAACCCAACACATAAGTATTCAGCTGCAGGAAAATATACGGTAACACTGACAGTAACCAATTCTGCAGGCAGCAACACGGCAACAAAATCGAATTATATTACAGTGACAGGAAATTCTCAAACTTCAACTATTGCATTTTCTGCATCTTCAACTTCAGGAAAGCCTCCATTAACTGTTGCCTTCACTGACAAAAGTACAGGCTCACCAACTAAATGGAAATGGAGTTTTGGGGACGGAACAAGTTCAACTGTCCAGAACCCAACTCATAAGTATTCAGCTGCAGGAAAATACACAGTAACACTGACAGTAACCAATTCTGCAGGCAGCAACACGGCAACAAAATCGAATTATATTACAGTGACAGGAAGTTCACAGGCTCCGGTTGCAGATTTCTGGGGTTCCCCACTCTCAGGAAAAACGCCATTAAAGGTACTGTTTACTGAGACCAGCAAAGGATCACCAACTGCATGGAAATGGGATTTCGGAGACGGGAAATCTTCAACAGAAAAGAATCCAACGCATACGTATTCAGCTGCAGGGACTTATACGGTTAAACTTACAGCAACAAATGCAGCAGGAAGTAATACAAAAACAAAATCGAATTATATAAAAGTGGCATAAAAGTGACAAAAGTCTGAACGCGCTATAAAAATCAGTTTTACTGACTTAACAGTATGTTCATCCGGTCCACATATCAATAAAGTTCTGAATGTTGACCATTTAAAAAATGAATAAAAAGAACTACTTAGCCTGAGAAAACAAATAACTAGCCATCTTTAATCTGATTACTGAAACAAATTTTCTGAGTTAGTTTCCGTTAATCACTGGCTAGTTATTGCTTTTTTATTTTTGTTCTGTCGAATTTTATGCTGAAAACAGTTGTTAAATATTTTATTTCTTAATTAAATTCTTATATCCAGTTTCTCTTAACTTATTTTTACTCCTAATTTTGAACTGTACTTCGAAATTAATACTTGCTTCTGAGATTATTTGAGATTAATTTACTATCTATCTTGTAGATTAAGCTGGAATTGCCATACAAAAAGTGCATGAATTAAACTAAAATTGAATGTTTAATTGTAGTATAATAGCTGAAATAATGTCTTAAAAGTAATTTAAAACTGAGAAGGTTTTTTATTGTCCACGATTTATCTAAAAAATAAAAGATAATGAGAATATTTATATTAATCTATGTTCATTTTCTTCAAACTAAAGTGATTTCATCTGGATTATTTTACACCTTAGATCAATTCTTTGAACAAAAATATACCCTACACTCGTGTATTCAAATGAGCACTCATTGTAAACGTTTGCTTAATTACAATATAAATTTTATTTAAAACGTTTTTAATGAACGGAGGAATTGGAATAAAAACATTAACCTCTCTGGTAGTAACTTTTTTAATTTTACTGTTTATATCGGGTCTCGGAGCTGCAGCTGAGATTATAGTGCAGCCAGGAGATTCTATTCAAAAAGCTGTAAATAATTCGTCTTCAGGCGATATAATTACTGTAAAACCCGGAACCTATACCGAAAATATCAACGTAAATAAAAGTAATCTTACAATCCGGTCAGAATCCGGAAACCCTGATGATACAACTATTATGGTTAAACGTTCAGGGGTCGATGTGTTCCTCCTGCAGGGAAGTAACATAAAAGTAACTGGACTTAAGATTATGGGAGCAAGATCCGGTTAT
>DAQQ01000277.1:0-7780 GCA_002508465.1 Methanosarcina sp. UBA7
TCAAAAAAATAAAAACTTTGTAGAAGATCTGTTTTTTATTTAATTTTTACAAAGTCTTGAGTTTATACATTCCATGTCAATTTTATGCAAAAAGCTAACAGTTTTTCTTGGCGGGATATGCAAAAATATCCAGAATCGATAAGAATTTAGGAATTTGTGATGCGGTTTTATTTGCTGTAAAAGGCAATATCAGTCTTTTGAGAATTATTCTTTAAATTTATCAGCATATATCTGTGAATGTTGAACGTACTCTATTATTGTACCATCCAGATGTTTCACTGTCATATTTTGACCCGTAGGTACTTTTTTAGGCCCTCGAATAGTTATAGCACCATTTAGTTCTAGAAAAGTTTTGAACTCATCTAAAGAATCAACCAGGAGAGTAGCTTTTGTATCTCTAAAGGGTTTTAGAGCAGATTCTGAACCACATACTAACAAAAAATTTCCCACCGAGGCTAACTCTAAATTAACTTCAGAATATTGCATTCTGAGGTTACATTTAACGCCTAAAAGTTTTTCGTAGAACGCTAGAGCCGAATCTAACTCACTTACATAAATACGTACTAATTTCTGAAGGACTTTCATATTTCTTTCCTCCTGGCTTTGCTTCAGGCAGCATGTCTAATTCTTTATAAACCTAATTTTGTGTAAAATTACCAATGTACGCTTAATAATATTAACCAGCTTAACTTTATTAAGCTAGATATAAATATTAAGTACACAAAAAATGTTTAGTTAGTAATATACATATAAGTAATGGAGATACTTCATGGAAGAATGTTTTGTTGAATATGCGATGAAGGTTATCGGTGGGAAATGGAAACTCTTGATCCTCTGGCGTATCTCACAAGAAGGAGTTATTCGATTTAATGACCTGCAGAGAAAGGTTGAGGGTATATCCAGTCTAATGCTCTCCAGAAACTTAAAAGAACTCGAAAATTACAGTCTTGTTATTCGCCATCAGTACAATGAAATTCCTCCAAGAGTAGAATATGAGTTATCAGACCTTGGTCAAAAACTCACCGTCGTCTTGAAATCTCTTGGGGAATGGGGTTATGAAGTTTACCAATATAATAAATCACATTCCTGAATGGCAAAATTAAATTCATCTTAAATTTCCCTCCACGCCCGCATGCTCATAAAGTGAGCAGATATTGAGTGGTTAACTGCAAAAAAGAAGAAAAAATAGAGTAGGCAGTTTGGAAATCCGCAATTCGTTCAGTTTGTGTATCAAAAAAGCATTGGAGAGATCCACGAACTGGAGAGAAAATATCGTTAATGACCCCGCAGTCCTTACAGGCAAGACCATTATTAAAGGTACACTCCATGCAGTATAGTTTAATCGACCTGCTGTCTCATGAGAACTGAGTCGGAGATCCTCCGGAACTATCCCGGCCTGGTCTATGAGGATATTCAAGTGTTTCTGATGTATGCGAGCATTGATTGCTTTCATTTTGGATTTTGGATTGCCTGATTGTTATGCAAAATTACTATTTCCGCAAGTTAACAACCTCTATGAACTAACGAATTTACTCATTCCAGGCCCCACTTCTTCCTGAACTCGAGCTTCTGCTGGCTGTTCATCCAGTGGCTGCCGTCACAGTAGGGCTTGTTCTCTGATTTCCCACAGCGGCAGAGGGTTACTCTGTTCCGAGATTCGTACAGGCTGCCATCTGCAGATTCAATGGGGATACCGCCTCGAACCCAAAGGGGGCCTTCACAACCTTTTTGTTTGTCGTGAACCAGTACAATAGATGGTTCAAATTCTTTTTCAAAGGGTTTGCCTGTCTTCTTGTCCCACAGGACCAACCGTCCTGACGGGCAGATCATGGCTTCCTCTATGGCGGTTTGTAGGGCTTCCGGGTCGTCTGATTTTTGTACGAGATTCCTGATTCCTCCAGACCGCTGGCAGAAACGGGAATGATCGCAGAGCTCGTGGACATCGGTGAGTTTTAGATCAGGACCTTCAAACGTTTCCGCTTTTTCCAGGTAAGGCTTCCTGCTGGCTGTTTCGCTACCGTCAAAACCGACCTTGCTGTGGGTCCCATCACAGAAGGGCTTGTTTTTGGATGAACCACAGCGGCATAAAATATAGACCTCACGCCGAGGATGTTCCTTTATATCAATTAATTCCCTGGTGTGGCCGGCGTCATCGGTGACAATTACCTGTTCTAAAAGCGGCACTCCACCTGTAACGCGATAAGGTCCGTCTTTGATTATCTTAATCCTCATTTCTTTCTCATTGACTGCCATGATCATAATCCCCCATTACCTCTTATTATGCAGTTCTGGATGTTTAGTCTGACTGTTCACCTCTTTGATTATTTCTATTGTTTTCCGGTTCATACTGTATCCAATAAGAGAGCGTGTAATAGGATTGATCAAATCCTCAACCAGGCAATAAGATGGTTACTGCTGCGGACATATTCGATAGCTATCAGCTCAACTGAGGGTTTCAAGACGCGTCTAATTTCCTTAAGTGCTTTCAAAGGAGGTAGGAATCGAACAAAGGTAAAAGTTATAACAATCAGAGTTCATTATGACGATTTTTCCACATATACACGCTCAAAGACTATTCCGGTCTGGACTTCGGATATCTTTGTAATTAAGAGGACAGCCATGCAGCTACTTTCTGAGTTTATCGAAAGTCAAAAAATAAGGCTTGTAGGTGTGGGTTTCAACCTACTTTCGGCAGGTCGACATAAGAAATTTGAATATTTTTCTTGATATCGTTTTTCAACATTTGATAGTTATCTAGTAGAGTTAAAGCTGGTTAACGTGTGGCTTAACTCCAACGACATATATAAACACTGGATCTTTTTTCTATCAAAGTTCAGCATGAAATATTATGTTTGGATAATCTGTAAACCTAATTACTACATACAACAAGGGGTCATTATTTCAAAATCGACATCAATAAAATTATAAAAAATGAAATGTCGACCTGCCGAATCTAGGTTTCAAGAATTAGGGAAAGGAATAAGGGACAGACGCTGATTACAGATTTTGTATGACTAATCTGAACAAAAATGTATTCTATAAAAGTTTAAGCCTAGTTTAAAAATGCGCTTATCTCATTATTAGATGATTATTTAATATTCTTTTTATATCTTTATCTAAAAAAGCCATTCCTGTTCGTATTACTCCTGTCACAACTGATAATTTTTCTTCAGTATTTCTAAGAAGCTCTTCTGAGTGATCAAAATATTTTCTATAGAATTTGAGCTCACTTTCTGTAGCTTTAAAGTTCTTATTTTCTAAGTACTGAACTTGTTTAAATGCAGTTGCAAGATTTTCAATAGCTTCGCAAAGTAACTTTTTACACTTATCAGCTCTTAGATATTGAGTGGTTGATTTAATACAACCTAGATGCCTATTTAGGTCTTCGTTTGCTTCCTGCTTATTAAATAGCATTGTATGTAAAGCCCTAAATAAATATAGATTAAACTCAGCTGGATTTTCACACCAGTTCGTCTGTCCTGCTTCTTTAAAAAATTCAATTGCTTGCTCTAATTCTTTTTTGTAATCCTCTATGTTTCTGCTTTGTGACGCTTTGAATAAAGAAATATTTCCAAGAGATTGATACGCATAGGTTGTAATGTCACTTTCTTCTTCACCCGCATACTTGATGAGTTCATATAGATCATTAAATGCACGTTGTTTGAATTGCATATGAATAAATGCAGAGCCTAAAACCTCAATAGCTTTCTCTCTTGCCTCACAACATTCACAAGTGGCTAATCTATATAAATCCCTCCAAGCCTGTTCCTTATCAGGTAAATGTGAGAACGCAGCACCAATAGCAGAGGCGACACTCCAAAATATATATTCACAATATTCAGAATCATCGTAGGTTAGTTTATGTAAATCGTCCCAAGCTTGTTGTTTATCCGGTAAATATTGAAATGCAGCACCAATAGCTTCTGCAGCATCTTCTCTAACATTATAATTCTCATCGTGTATCAGCTTATGAAGATCTTCCCAAGCTTGTTGTTTATCCGGTAAATATTGAAATGCAGCACCAATAGCTTCTGCAGCACCTCCTCTAACGTAATAATCTTTATCAGTTGTAAGTCTATGAAAGTCATTCCAAGCTTGTTCTTTTTCAGTGATATTAGTGAAGACAGAACCAATTGAACTGATTACCCGAGATCTCACATCACGATTGGAGTCATAAGTAAGCCTATGTAAATCGCTCCAAGCCTGCTCTTTATCTAGTAACTGTCCAAACAAAAAACATAGGGTACTTGCAACATGAGATCTGATATCTAAGTCTTTCTCTTGCTTAGATTGATCATTAGTTAGCTTATGTAAGTCTTCACATACCTGTTTTTTATCCTTAATGTGAGTAAATGCATCCTCAAGAGCAAAGAGGAATCCCGACCTTACTAAGGATTCATTGTCATCTGCTGCTTTATGTAAAACATTCCATGCCCGCTCTTTGTTTGGCAACTGAGAAAACAAAGAGCCAATGATACAAATGGCATTGTATCTCAAAAAATAGTCTTCGTGAGTGGCAAGTTTATATAATTCGTTCCAAGCTTTTTCTTTATCCGGTATTTGGGAAAACGCAGAAATCAGAACATCGTCAGCGCTATACCCAACTTCATTATGTTGATCATTGATTAACCTTTTAATTAAATCATCAAATGCTCTTTGTTTATCTGATATAATTGAAAACCCAGAATCAAGAGCATTGAGAGCTTCATATCTGATATAATAATTTTCATCGTTGATTGCTAAATGTAAGAAATTACTCATTTCTAGTTGTTTGTCTCTGATTAATAAAAATTCATATTCTAATTGTCCTATTTCGTTAATGCGTTCGTGGGGGTATGTAAGAGATTCATTAATCTTTATTCTTTCAAGATTTTCTGTATTTTTTTCTTATTTTCTTCCACTTGCTTTTGCTCAGATTCTTTTATCTGTCTGCAAAGCTCTTCCTGTTGTATAATATCTTGTTCTTTTTTTCTTCCATCTATTTCTTCCGGAGTCTTTCTTAAATTTTCTTCTAATTTTTCAATTTCTTCCTTTTGCCTAAGTAATTTCTCTTGTTCTGCTCTTTTATCTTTTTTATCTTCTTGCCTATGTTCTCTCTCTAGTTTTTCTTTCTTCTTCTTGTGCTGTATAGCTTCAATACAATTCTCTATGGTATCATCAAGTTTCTCAGGCAAAATGTCGTCTTTTAGAAGACATTCTAGAAAACCAAGTATAACTTTGTCACCTGTCTCTAAACATGAGGGATTTTTGTAAAATTTCCTTAAAATAGATAAACATTCTCCAAATATGTCAGAGGGAAAAAAGTTACTATATTCGTCAAGAAGCTTTTCCTTTTTCAATTCATATTCGTTTTCTCTAATTTTAAGAGGATTTTTTCCAATCTGAATAGTCCCTTCTAATCTTCCCTCCCTTTTAGGGGATTGGGTAGAGTTCTCAGTTGTCTTTTTATACGCGTAGGCGTACAACTCATCGATGGATATATAACCATCTTTGTCTGTGTCGGCAGTACCTTTCTCTAATCCTTCTATTAAATAGTAAGTAAAGATACCATGCCCTAATTTTTCATCCTCTCTTGCTTTAGAGGAACCAGTAGATCCGGTTGAAGCAAGAACAACTATTCCTGAGCCTGAAATCTTTTTCAATTCGTCCGTTACGTCAGCGTCTCCATCTCTTAATCCGGCAACACAACTGTAACAACAATCAAGGACTATAACCACAGATTTCCTATTAGGGTATTTTATGCATTTTTGAATAAAGTCAAAAGACAATGAAGTAGCTACAAAGGCATCTTCATCAGTATCATTAAACAATAGACACAATTTACCTTCATGATCTTTTTTCCCGTGACCAGAATAATAAATAAAAACAAGGTCATTATCTGCCTTTCTCAGAATTCTATCGACTACTATTGAAACTTCTCTACTTTCTTTATCAGGGAAATAATAAACTTCATCAAATCCACAAATATCTTTATTTTCAAGAATTCCCTTGATTTTTTCAGCATCAGCTACTGCAAACTTCAGTTCTTTATTCGAATTAGGATAATTATTCCCAATGACAATCCCGATTCTTTTGCCGACCATGTACTTGTCCAGATATTATTCTTCCAAATTATTGAAACTGTTTAATCCTTCACATATTGACAGTTGTGGATTTTCTTCAAAAAATTTAGATAACTTATCGAAAGGCAACTTTGTAATTTTAACTGTAATACCATTAGGGCATTTTACTTCTATTTCAGCTGTTGGTCTGTACTCAAGCCATAGTTTTACTGAATCAAGTATAACGTTAACGAAAATATCTCCAGTTATGCCAAAAGCGGCAAGTGTACTAAAAATTGTTACTAAATCAACTCTCTCTCCCTGAGTTCCCTCTAATTCTAAAGGTTTTATCGAACCTTCCGGCAAATTTCTTGTAATTGAGTTGTATAACTCTTGGCATTGATCCTGCCAGTATTCTGAAAGGTTATCAACATCATCTGACAGTAATAGAATTTGGAAGCTATCCTTATTAGGAACTTTGTCCATTTTACCAACCTTATTTTCTCAATCAATCCGTAAAGATAGATAGCAAAAATAGATAGCAATGATTTCACTTATAAATTCATTTTAGTTAAAAAGGTTTCTAAATAATGTTTAAGAGCATATCAATGAGGCTCTCAAATTAGCTCTAAAATTCCTAAATCTAATTTGACATCGCTTTTCATTACTTTGAGGCTAGTGTCGAGTCAACAATAAAATGTCGTATAAAATCGATTGTAATTATTCGTAATTATTGAATCCTTAATGATCGACTCGACACTAGGAGACCTCGGTACCAAAATCTAGTGATAAACGTAAAATTGAAAATCACTAGATTTTGTATATTGATTATAATCCCTTGAATACACCCATTCGTTGAAGTCTTTAGATATCGAATACTTAGTTTGATTGAGGAACGGATTCTTCCTACAAATTCAGCATTTCAATCGAAAAAATCCAAAAATCACTAGATTTTGGACCAGAGTCGCTGGAAGCTTTTTTTCAAAAATATTTTATTTCTTAATCAATGTTCTAATTATATCTTAAATTTTCATATGTTTTAATTTTAAAAGAAGAAATAGAAACAATTTATTGATTTATTTTTATGATTTGCTAAAATTCATAAACTAACTCAAAATATCAGGTATAGTGGGAATGCTAGATGAGTGATAATAAGATTAGAGTAGGTTGTAAACAGCAGCGAGTTAGTGCCTCTGGTCGCGTGTTGAGTTATTTTGTAGAGATGTCACACGAAGGATTTAATGAAAATAAGGTAATTTCATCGCCTGATGGTATATACTTAATAATCAAAGTTGCGCTGGCGCACCCCGCTGCAAGGGGGCTGTCCGACAATTACCTTCGGTAATAAAAGAATTCCTTATTTTTTGATTTAAAGGTCTTATTTGCTTTCTTTTTAATACTTTTTTATTACTATCAATAATTGTAGGACAGCCTGCAAGCTAGCGGGGTATTCAACTGAAATAAAAAAGAAAAATTCAGGCGTAAGGATCCCTTAACGCCTTATTAACCCCAAAATTCCTGCGCTCCTCGAGCGTCTTCCTATTCCTGTCGATCTTCTCCTTTGCAAGCTTCATGACGAGCCCAAGACCTGGCTTGACCTCTTCGATAGGCTTTGTTTCGAACAATCCCTCAGCGACTGCTTTAGACCAGATCTCGTTCCCTACCTTTGTGCGGATGAAGACTGTGGACCAGCCATCTGGACTTCCGACCGAGCCAGTCGATATGTCGGCAAGATTGGA
>DAQQ01000260.1:0-7355 GCA_002508465.1 Methanosarcina sp. UBA7
GGGCGATATAGCTACTGATGATGGATTTAATACGTATGGCTTTAAAGATCTGAAATTTTCCAACGGATATGGCAAAATCGGGAACAAAACCGTTAAGGTAAGCATTTACTGTCCTGCAAAAAATGAAAATTCCGAGAGTGAAAGTACTGAACTTTTACCCAAGCTGAATATCTCCGAAAAAGTCGGGGATTTTTGGAGTTAAAAGATTCATAATGTTAATATGAAATAATTTTAAAAAGCTTTTCTATTTGTGTCGAAGGAGCTGCCTGAGAATTAATTTTAAGAAAAAAATGTGTAAAATGAATTATTTTAAAGAAACAAGTTATAAAAAATGTTTATTTTGCTCGATCGGTGTCAATTGAGCTTTAATTTAGTCAATAACGCCCAGGGCAGGATTTGAACCTGCGCTCTCCCAAAGAAGAAACGGTTTTCGAGACCGTCGCCTTACCGCTAGACTACCTGGGCATTTTTTAATGTATGTATAATTTCCGGGCGCTGCCCGACGTTTTTGACACAACGTGTTTCAGATGCAGGGTTAGTGAATATACTTTCTTTCTTATATATTTTGTCATAAAAGGAGCTACTTCAAAACTTGAAAAGTAACATCTCAAAAGTCAAAAAGTGAACTCTGGCCTGCATCATCAGGTTCTCCATTATTCGATTTTTGATTTTCCGATCCTTCGTTTTCGGTTTCTTTCCTGGGCCTTTTTTCTCTCTTTTTTTCGGGTTTGCTTGCTTTCTTGGGATTTGTTTTCTCAAGATCTGCAAATGAAAGCTGTCCTGTTTGCCGAATTTCCTCATTTTTCAGGTTTTCGGGAAGCTCAAGCCAGCCGTACTGGCCACCTCCACCTGGATGAATTATGACGTTTCCTTTTCTGAAGGCCAGGATCGCGTTTACTATCCTATCGTCACCCACAATTTTCAGGTCTTCAGGCTCGGAGTAAATAAGAGCTTTGACTTCGTTTCCAAAGCGTTCTATTAGTTTATTCCAGGCCGTTTGTACGCCTTTTGTCTGAACGCTTGCATGGCCGAGCGCCATCTGGATTATCTCGGCAAGAGGGATGAGATGCAGGTAAGGAGGGCGATAGTCGGGGTGTTTTGGCTCTTTGAAGTCTGCAAGTTCATTAACGCGGTCGAAAACCCCTTTCTTTATAATGCCTCCGCAAATAGGGCAGCGCCACTTATTCTCAACGGCTTCGGACAGCGGATACTGGGTAAAACACTTAATACAGGCTGACCTATTGTATTTTCCTTCTTCTGGAAAGAACCCTACATTCAGAGTAGCTTTATATCCCTGTTCCCTGAGTATTGCTTTTTTCAAGCCATCAAAGGTAATCTCAGGCAAATCTAACTGTGTAAACTCTCTTGCCAGTTTATTGGTCGAAGGAGAATGAGCATCGGAATTTGAAAGAAATGTCAGACTGTGTAGCTCTTCTATCCGATCTGCATAGTCACTGTCTGCACTCAGGCCAAGTTCCAGAAAAGAAATATAATCTGTCATATCTCCATAACAACTTTTCAAGCTGTCATGATAACCGTAAAGTGCAGTCCAGGGAGTAAAGGCATGACAGGGACCGATAAGGGCTCCAAGGTCTTTTGCAATTTCTGCAATTTCACTGCCATTCAACCTGATACTCGGGCGGCCGTCGGCTTCAAGATTGCCGAAAGGAGTAATGCGCTCGGCCAGTTCTTCAGCTTTTGAAATCGAAGGCAAAATAAGAAGATGATGTACACGGTTGCTGTCTTCTATCTCGGTAGTTGGGATGAAATAAATCTCATCTATGCGGATTTCTTCATCCGAAACAGATACTCTTTTGATCTCTTCCAGCCACTTCGGATGAGTGCAATCTGCAGTACCGATTAATTCCATCCCTTTTTTTGAAGCCTCCCTGGCAATCGTCGGTAGTTCCATTTTTTTGGAAGACGCCATGGAGTACTTTGAATGGAGATGGAGGTCTGTATTGACTTTCATTTCCTTCCCTTTACCGGAAAATCCAACTTTTAGTAATCATTTAATTAGATAGCTTTAGCTAAATTCACCTTTAATTTCGGGTCATCTCTGGGTCATCTCTAAGACCATATCATCCTATGTAGCGCAGGTCTTCTTCAGTAGGTTTGACTTCCTGGAATGTCTGTTGCTCTTCTTTTTCCTTTAGCTTCTCAAGGATGCTTTCCATTTCCTCGGCCTTTTTCTCAAGAGACTCCATGTTTACTTCAATCCCGAACATTCTACAGAGCACCTTTAGAAGGGACTGGGCACTTTTAGGATCCATTAAATATCCGGGTGTCATACCCATAAGGCAGGCAGCATCAATACCTCGCATTTCACTGAAAGCTACAAGCAGGCCTGATGCTCCAACTATACCTCCACTGGGTTCGGATTCCCTGAACTCTACCCCATATTCTTTGATTTCTTCGATCAGTTTTGTGTTATTGGCAACCCCAAGGACGGTTTCCTCATAGGTCAGTTTGCCTGTGGGATACCCTCCGAGCGTATAAACCCTCTGCACTCCAAACTCTTCTGCAATGTCGAGATAAAGCGAACAGAGTTCATAGTGTCCCTGTGAAGTTGTACTCTGGTGATCTCCTACAAGGAAAAGGATATCGTTCTCTTTTGCTTTTGCGTAGTATATAGTGTTGCTCACAGGACGGACCGTACAGTCTTTATTGACCAGGACTTGAGGTGGAAAATGCGGAGAATAAACCTCTATTATTTTTTCTGCTCCAAGTTCATCCACCAGATGCTCTGCCACTAACTTGCCTACGAGTCCTACTCCTGGAAGTCCCACTATAAGAATTGGTTTTTTGAGTTCAAGATTTTCTTTCAGGCGGACAAGTGTACTTTGTTGCATAACAATTCCTTATCCTTTCTTTGCCATTCTGCGGTACCTGCCATAAGGGTCCTGAGGAGAAAAGCGAGCCGGATTTGGGGAGGCAACTTTTCCCCCGCAAACCGGACAAATTTCCCTTAAAGTGTACCTGCCGCAATTTTTGCATTTGCGGATCTTTTGTCCCAAAGGGTATCACGCCTTTGCTGATTCGATATGCCGCTTGAATGTCCCATGTCCGCCAAGTTTGGTAATACTATCAACTGCTGTCTGGGCAGATTTTTTAAGGACTGATTCAGCTTTCTTGTAATCCGGGGCAATTACCTTAATTCGGTATCTTGGGGCCCCTGTGTAACTTATTTCGAGCCTTATGTCTTTTCCATCAACGTCACTTATGGAATTTGCAGCACTGAGGGCTTGCTTTATGACTTCTATGCCATTTGGAAGGTTACAGGTAAGATCCACATAGCCTGCAATGTCTACAAAAGGCAGTTTGATGTTTTCTCCTGCGATTTTGATTATACTTTTTAAGTATTTCTTATTAATTTTGATTGCTTTGAAGGCTCTCTCCCCTTCGATAGCAGCTTCTTCAAAGGCTGAATATGCACTTCCGAACTCTTCTACGAGTTTTTCGTGCAAATCTTCCAGGTTATTTTCCTCGGTTTTTGTCTCTTCAGCCACGAACTGGAGCCATTTGGCGGCTTTCTGCTCATTTTTCCATTCCTGGATTTTAGCGCGCCTCTGGTGTTCGTTTACGTCTTTCAATGAAAGGTCTATATGGCCGCGGGAAGGGTCCACGTTAAGAACCTTGCAGACTATCTTCTGTCCTTCCCTTACGTAGTCCCTGACGTACTTGACCCAGCCTGCTTTAATTTCGGAGATATGGATAAAACCTTCTCTTCCTCCGAACTCCTCAAGCTCGACATAGGCTCCGAAATCCGTCACATTCTTTACAGTACAAACAACAAATTCTCCGACTTCGGGCCAGTTATCGTTTCCCATTCGCACCACTTCTCAAGTTTTATCTCTTTATTACCTGTTACTCAATGCTATAAAGTGCTTTTACCTGTTCGGTTATTCAAGCACTTCAAGAATATGAGTAGTGATTGTCGATTTTCCACCGGTTGGTTCGGCAAGGGTCCTTCCACAGACTACGCAGGTGATTTTACGGCTTGCACTCCCGAATATAATCTGTTCGTTTTCGCAGTCGTTGCACTTTACGCGCAGGAACCTGCTTTTTGGCCTCTGGATATAATCTACCATTTTATCTTACTCCTTGAATTCAAACTTCTTTGCCCTGAAACAGGGTCTCTGGTAGGCTTTTTTACATACTGTGCAGCGGTATCTGAGCCAGATGCGTTTTGTGGGTTTGTCGCCACCGGGCACCTTGGAGAATTTTCCGCTGTTCCCTATGCCTTGTTGCCTCTTCTTCTGTCTTGCAATGTGAGTCATGGATGAAGCTTGCCCCTTCTTGACCCTCTCAACCACTATTTCCTGGTGAGTTTTACAGTAAGGGCAGTAACTCCTGAATTTCTTTGGAATCTTCATTCTTTACACCTTTTTAATGATTATTGGTATTCAGCTTACTTTCTCCGGCTTTTGCGGAAAAGCACTATTAATATATGGAATATACGTATGGCGTTTAGATCCTGGGAAGATCTTATTTGGGAAGCCTTTAATTGGATGAACCTGATATTTTCAGACCTCTTTCTGTCTCGATATTACAATTGGAATCTTCTATCAAGGCGAGGTCATAAGTCAACTGGATTAATACTACTATCGGTTTTTGCTCAAGCTTTTTCTCAAAAAGCCTGATGCCAACAAATTTAAGTTATTAATGGTTTTTGCTCAAGCTTTTTCTCAAAAAGCTTGGTGCTAACAAGGTTAAAGTACTACCCGGTTTTTGCTCAAGCTTTTTCTCAAAAAGCTTGGTGCTAACAAGGTTAAGGTACACAAATATAGCTACACATATAAATACTCATACTATTACCCTGATAGGCTTTCCGACCTTCAAGGTTTGATAGAATCTCCAACACTCTAAACTGTCTGTCATCTTCTTTTTCAAGCTAAAACAAGCTATAAATCTCAGGGAATTAGTTCCTTCTGGGAAATTGGTCTTTTCCGGTGTCATCCTGCCCGACAATCAGTTTAGCTGCATTCCGCTTTATCAGCCCTGTAGCATTGAGCTGCGGTAAAACAACGACTTCTTCGGCACTGACAGTATAGTTTCGGCCGTCTGTACCTGTGAAGGTCGGGAGATCTTTCAGTATTCGGACAACAACGTATTCATCATTTATATTGTTTTTGTCTGGGACTATTCCTGTTTCCCCTCTAGCTGCAATAACGGGAATCCCCATTTTTGATTCCGGTTCTCCTTTGAAACCGGCAGGGATTTGTCTTTCCACAATTTCAGGCCAGACTGCAGTATTCTCGGAACCAGGGTACAGGATAGGACCTAAAAGTTCGGTTTTTGCGGCTTTAATTCCCTGCAGTACAAGATCATAAAGTCTCTTTTCCACAGGAAGTAATTTTTCGATGTCCTTTGAAATAGGTTTATTTGCATTAGACTGAATTGTTGCCCTGGTTATAACTTTTCCTATCCGTTTCATGAAGATAGTCTCAAGGTCCGAAAGTGCTCTCTCATGTTCATCATGGAGCATCTTGAACTCAGGAGAACGGGAATTGCCTAATTTTTCAATTTCTTCTTCAAGTTTCCGGACATATTTCTCAGCCTCCAGGTAAAAATCAGCCGGAATTGTCTTTATTGTCTGGTTTTTTTCCTTATACAGGACCTGGCTGATTTCTTCTATGTCCATATTCAGCAACACCTCTACAAATTAAGTACACTGCTGCATACTCAGGAACTTCCTGTATGCCCTCTTCTACTTTTAAGTCCTTGCCCTTTAACTGCACCGAGAAAGGTTTTATAACTGTTACCTTTACCGGTCTTTCGCCAAAGACAACCGCATCGGTAAGCGGGTCAAACTTCTCTAACTCGGACAAGGCAAGTTTCTTTACCAGCATCCCTGACCCGCCGTGCAATGAGCCCGGCACTCGTATCAAACGTTTGATATCCGCAGTCACTGGTTCGTCAACGCTGGCTCCGAATCTGTGCAGGAAATCTTCAACAGACTCTCTCATAAAATAGGCAGCAATATCCTTAAAGTTTCTGACGTCAAAGTCAAGCCTTCCTTTCTCCAGGATATCCTTTAAACCATTTTCACTGTTTGTAAGACTTATTAATTTTTTTACTGTAGTATCTCCGACTTTCTCGTATTCGCGAAGTTCGGGGAACATATCTTTTTTATACCTTTTTCCGCATTCGGCTTTCATATAATCCGTAAGATAGAGAGCAATCCTTCTTCCCCAGCCTGAGTTGTGTCCCACAAGTGTGCATTTCAAAGGCACGTTTTTCATTCCTTTAAACATCTTTGAACCAGTCCCGAATTCTCCATCCATAGGGACTTCTTTGAAAAAGTATTTAAAATCAAGATCTCTGCCGCTAAGATAATTTACGATTTCCCTTCTTTCGGCACTTCCAAGATTCAGGACTTTTGGGCTTCTTACATGGAAATGATACCCCCTTCCTCCGGAGAATACCAGCTCAATCTCCTGTTCCGAAAATCCGAAATCGTCTAAAAGGAAATCCATAAGCTTGAAAGTTTCCTTCTTTACAAGCTCCAGCATATCCGCATAGTTTTTTGGAGCATCTGGCAGGTGGTCTGCATCAAGGTCAAAAATCAATTCCGCCCCTAACCAATTCTTTTCGTTCATTTTCCGCACGTCAGGGTATTCGTAATATGCAGTTGAATTGTAAACATGCGCAGGAGCCATGCCGTAAAGATAGTCAAGAGTTTCACCAGGTGAGCCGAAAGCCTTGTGCCTGTGCATCATCTTATCAGGCATATCGTCAAAGAAGATAAAAGCCCATTCTCTATTAGGCAAGTGGTCAGGAAGGCCTATTTCGGCATTTTTGTAATAGTTCTGGAAGCGAGTTTTCAAAAAGCGGGCAGTTCGATTGTCCATAATTTCAGGGCTTCTGGGGGTTTTGGATCTTAATTTATTGATTTTTATGAGAGCATAGATTAGAGATTCTGACCATTTACGGGGTAGAGACTCTGACCATGATTATGGTTAAGGAAGTCTGATCAAATTATAGTTTAAGGATTATGACTGGAAGTTCTGACCCGGATTATAGTTTAGTAATTCAATCAAGGGTATTATAGCTAAGGGTATTATAACTTAAGGATTTTAATCAGTCTTGTCCAGTGTTTTCGATGGGGAATTTTAATTAATTTTTTGATTTGGGATTTTTAAACTTTAATAACTGATTTAATAAGAAATTCTGGCTGGGTTTTCCTATGAGAAATCAATCTCATATTTTACTTTTGGTTATATGAGTTTTATTAAAAACGTTTAACAGTTTATTTAAGTTTAAATAATTTTTTATTATGATGAGATAAGTAAAGACTCTCAATCCAGGTATTTTATGGCAGTAAAGTTTAATTTCAACCGAAAAAACAATAT
>DAQQ01000186.1:0-121 GCA_002508465.1 Methanosarcina sp. UBA7
TTAGGTACTGCTACTTTTTAGGTGGATGTTATTATTACAGCCGATAACTCAGATTTAAAAGAATACTCCCATATTTAAATCATTTAAATCGTTAATATATATTCATTGGTCATCGGTTAAG
>DAQQ01000186.1:183-10302 GCA_002508465.1 Methanosarcina sp. UBA7
AGATCAGCAGCTCAAAATCCTTAACCGAATACAAATGAATATATATTAATATTTATATTAAAGTTTTTATAAATGTTAAGCGGTTTGAATTATATATTTAACATGCAATATAATATGTTTAGCTATTCCACCGGTATTTAAGGGGGTGTATATGGGTGCGTGGAAAGGCTATTAAATTTGCCAATATTTTTATCGCTTTATTATTATGTTTGACGCTAATCGGAACATCTTCAGCAAAAATATCAGATAGCGAGAACGCAAGTATCTCGGAATATTGGAAGTCTGTGGAAAAGGCTATGGATGAAAAGGGCAATGTCAGCCCGGATGGTGCTATAGAGTTTACAATACCGATGACTTTGAATGTAACACTTGACGACGTAAAACTAACTCAGGCCTCTGACCGCTCCCATGAATTCGACTTCATGAGAGCTGGCGATAAGGCAATGATGGTCGGTGAAATCGGGGTTACGGAAAAAGAAGTGAAAAATGTATCCATGTTGACTCTCCAGTCAGGATTGCAGGTAACTGCGATACATAACCACCTGCTCCGCACGTCACCGCATATAATGTGGATGCACATATACGGTTACGGCGATCCTGTAGATATGGCTAAGAAGATACGCAATATCACAGGTTATGTTAACGGAGGTTCACCTGACAGTGAAAGTGAAAAATTCCAGAGCAAGGGAATTAACACTACCGAACTCGATCGGATTATTGGAGGTAAAGGCTCGGTTGACGGAGGAGATTATAACTACGATATACACAGAGCTGATAAAATACAGATGAATGGCTATACGCTGTCTCCAGTTATGGATGTATCAACCACGATAAGTTTCCAGCCTCTTGACAAGGGTGGCGCAGCAGTTATCGGCGAATTTGTATTGGAAGAAAACGAAGTCGAGCCTGTGGTACGCACACTGGCAGCTAATGGCATTGAGGTTACAGCTCTTCACAGCCACATGATAACCGAACAGCCACGGATATTCTATGTACATTGCTGGGCTACGGGAGATGCCACAGAACTTGCAGGTATTATACGTGAAGCTCTCAATGAAACAAACAGTAAGACAGAGTAAGACAGGAAGCGAGAATTCTTAAACTACAAATTATCTAGAATACAAAATGCTTAATCATGGGTGTACAACCAACACCCTTTTTGTTTTAACCTGAAGATATCCTGCTTTATCTGAATATATTGTCTGTGAGTCTATATCTGCTTTTGAAATATAATGTCAAAAACAAGATAATTTAGAATTTAAATAGGCTAAGAAATCAAAATTACGCTGGTGTCCTCACGTAAACAACGGGACACTTGATTGAAACAAAAATTTTTTGAGCGAGATGTCTTCGGGATAAAAGATATATTAAATAAAGAATATATAAAGAATAAAATAAAAGTTTTGGACGAAGCTTTCAAAATTTTTTCTATGTAATATTAGAACCCTAATTTTTGAGATTGAGTTTACTCTAAAGCAGGTACTTTTGGAATGGTAAGAATGGTACTTGAACTCACAAGCATGATCCTGGAGATTTTTGTTAGATTCTTCCAGCTTGTGAGTGCACTTCTTGTAGTATACGCAGGATTAAAGGCTGCAACTAAAATTCTACTTCTGGAAGCCTTCAAAAAACCCTACAAATATGAACAAATAAGGAAGGAGTTTACAAACAAAATACTCTTCACTCTTGAACTGTTAATAGTTGGTGATATAATCGTAACTGTAAGAAACCCTACAGCAGATGATCTGTTACTTGTTGGAGCTATCGTAGTAATCAGGACAGTTCTTGGCTACTTCCTGAGTAAAGAAGTTAAAGATATTACTTTGACTGAAAGTTGACTACAAGTTTAAGCAAACTCCAGTAAGCTAATTCAAATAAGTTAATCCCACAAGCTAATTCAAACAAACTAATTCCATAAGCTAATTAAAGCAAACTAATCCAGTAAGCTAATTCCGATATTTACTTCCTGAGGAGTGATAAAAGATTGTTATCTGGATTGTTTAACAATTTCCTGCTCTATTTTGAATGGATTTTCGAAGCAATAGGAACAACTATTATTATCTATGGAGGATTAAGGGCAACAATTCAGATTTTATTCTCTGAAACATTAAAAAAGTCTCAGAACCTCGAAACAATAAGGAAGGAACTTACGAATAGAATACTCTTTGGACTTGAGTTTTATATTGTAGTTGCTATTCTTGGAACCCTAAGAAACCCGACTATACAGGATCTTTCAGTACTGGGGACGGTTGTACTGATCAGGACAGTTCTTGGCTACTTCCTCAGTAAAGAGGTAAAAGAGTACCAGTTTGACTGAAGAAAACTGGAATATGCAATTATTGACTTTTCGGAATATTATATTAACAAGTTAACCTGCGACAAGTATTATTTTCTCCGTTTTATGGAGAAATTGTATAGAGAGAACACAACATGAAACTTAGGAGTGATAAATTTGCAGCAAACCAAAATAAAGGTTAACTTAAGCGATTTAGCTCGATGTTCCTTAGTGCCTTTATACGCTCGAATGAAGATCAGCAAAGAAAATAGTTCATTGTTCAACGATGCCAAAGCAATTAAACTCGTTGAACTAATAGATTATGATTTTTCAGCTATTGAGAAGTCAGCTGTTGATTATGTATTGTTCACTACTGTGGTAGGAGCAATGCAGTTCGATAACAAGATAAAGACATACATTAGCGAGCATCCTCGTGCGTCGGTTGTTAGTCTTGGTGCCGGATTTGAAACGGAATTTTATCGTGTTGATAATGGTACGATCCACTGGTACGACCTTGATCTTCCCGAAGTTATCAAAGTCAAAAAGCAACTTATCCCGGAGACAGATAGGGTAACGTACATTGCAAAATCTTTACTTGATCCTAGCTGGTATCAGGAAATTAGCACTGAAGGTTGTGTATTTATAATTGCTGCTGGGCTCTTGCGCTATTTTGGTGAAGCAGAGGCACGTCAGTTATTCCTGTCACTGGCAGACCATTTCCCAGGTTGCGAAATCGTATTCGATGCCGAATCAAAATTGAGTAACGTTTTTGATGGAAACTTTGGAGCATTTGGAGCAGGCTGGAGTGATGATGAGCCTGAGAGGCGAGACGCAATACAAAAGGAACTTTTCAAGTCGTTTAAGAATGAGTGGATGATAATTCCACATGATCTGAAATACAAGATGCTAGGCGTTCTAATAACACTAACCAAACCAAAAAGCACAGAATGGAAAGATATTGAGATATGGTGGAACCAGCTCAGCGACCAAGAAAAAGGAAAGGCAATGAGTAATTTTGCAACATTCCTTTGCACTCCCTGCAAATGCCCATTGGAAAATGCAAGTGAAATGACGAAATGGGATGACCGTATTACTGTAATTGATCAATTTCCTTTATTTAAAAATATTCCACGAAATTCCTCATTGACTAGATCTGTTCGACAGTTTATGGATTATACTGATGAAAAAGAAAGAATAAAGATATTTCATATACGGGTGTGATGGTGTAGGCGATATTTTACATCTCTCGAGTAGTATTGTTAACTGCAGGCAGGCAAGGTCTAAGTGCTTACTTGAAAAAATAGTTTTTATTCTTGTCAGAATCTTAGGCTATGGATGATAAAGATAAAGGAAAAAGAGTAAGCTTAAGAGTCTCTATAAGAAGTTAGAACTTTTTTTGGATGCCCACTTACGAGTTAACGAGTTAGTATCTGCTTTTTGCTTATTTTGCTTTTATCTACTTTATCATAACCTGAAAATTCTGGAAATTGATTTTCAAGTTCAGTTCGAAATATCATATTTAGATATATTCATCTCATAATTTGATTTTTAAGTTGAAGTTCCTGATAAAAGTCGACTGTCTAGAGATATAACAAACTCAAAAACAGTAGAATTTAAAAGTAAGTAAAGTGTTAAGGATACAAAATATTATTAAACTCTAATATTGTACTAGTCCAAAATCCAGATTATGCTGCCTGAATTCGGGCTATCTAACACTAGTCAGGTATGAGTAAAACCTGGAATCCAAAATATCAGAAATAGGAGAAATTTAATGTATCATCTCAAATGTATCGAATGCGGTGCAGAGTATTCCAAAGATGAAGTAATTTACACATGCAGCAAATGTGATGGGCTGCTTGACGTTATTTATGACTATTCCTCAATTAAAATAGACATGGAAAAATTGAAGACCGAATGCCCTTCGGTCTGGAAGTACGCAAAACTTCTTCCTATAGAAAGAGAGCCTGTAACTATCAGGGAAGGCGGAACTCCACTTTATAAATGCGACCGTCTGGCTGAGAAAATCGGAATTAAAAAGCTTTATGTGAAACACGAAGGCATGAACCCTACAGGCTCTTTTAAAGACAGAGGAATGACCGTAGGAGTTACAAAAGCGCTTGAGCTGGGTATGAGCACCGTTGCCTGCGCATCTACGGGAAATACCTCAGCAGCCCTTGCAATCTATGGGGCAAAAGCCGGGATTCCTGTAATCGTACTTTTGCCTGCAGGAAAAGTTGCTCTTGGAAAAGTAGCCCAGGCCCTTATGCATGGAGCAAAGGTCCTCAGCATTCGTGGAAATTTTGACGACGCGCTTGCCCTTGTGCGCACCCTCTGTTCCCAGGAGAAAATCTATCTCTTAAACTCAATCAACCCCTACAGGCTGGAAGGCCAGAAAACTATCGGTTTTGAGATTGCAGACCAGCTCGGCTTCAAGGTACCTGACAGAATTGTCCTGCCCGTAGGAAACGCAGGAAATATTACAGCTATCTGGAAGGGCTTCAGGGAGTTTAAGAAGCTCGGCATAACGGATTCGCTCCCGAAGATGACCGGAATCCAGGCTGCAGGCTCCTGCCCTATTGTAAAAGCCATAAAGGACGAAGCTCCGGAAATTACTCCTGAGGAAAACCCCGAAACCGTTGCAACAGCAATCAGGATCGGAAACCCTGTTAACGCCAAAAAGGCTCTTTCTGCTATCCGGGAATCAGGAGGGACCGCAGAATCCGTTACTGACGAAGAGATCCTTACAGCTCAGAAAGACCTTGCAAGGCTTGAAGGAATAGGTGTCGAACCTGCAAGTGCGGCTTCGGTTGCAGGGCTTAGGAAACTTGTTGATATGGGTGTTATAGGCAGAGACGAAACGGTTGTCTGTATTACTACAGGACATCTGCTTAAAGACCCGCAGACTGTAATTGACGTCTGCGAAGAGCCTATTGTTGTGGATGCCAGTATAGAAGCAATCCGGGAAGCTATCTTCGGAAAAGCGGAATAAAACTTGAAAAATAGATAACAATAGGAATAATAGTAGAAAAATAATCGATGGGTGTGAACACGAATGGAGCAGGATTATAAGCCTCACGAGATCGAAAAGAAATGGCAAAAAAAGTGGAATGAAAGCCAGATTTTTCAGGCCGAGCCCGATAAACGAGAAAAATTTTTTATAACCATCCCCTACCCCTACCTGAATGGGAACCTGCACGCGGGGCATACCCGGACTTTTACAATAGGGGATGTTGTTGCAAGGCACAAACGGATGCTCGGGTATAACGTGCTTTACCCTATGGGCTTTCACGTGACAGGCACACCCATTGTAGGGCTTGCCGAACTAATTGCAAATCGAGATCCTCAGACCATGGACGTCTATGAACGCCTTCATGGAATTCCCGGAAACATCCTGCCAACGCTCAATACCCCTGAGAAAATTGTTGATTATTTCAAACGCGAATCCGAAAAAGCGATGCGTAATATCGGATATTCCATAGACTGGAGACGCAAGTTTACAACGACTGACCCAACATATAAGAAATTTATAGAGTGGCAGTATATCCGGCTTGAAGAAAAGGGCCTGATTGTAAAAGGCTCCCATCCGGTAAAATGGTGCCCAAACGACAATAACCCTGTTGAAGACCACGATATCCTGCATGGGGAAGAAGCTACCATTGTTGAATATACGCTGATCAAGTTCCGGTATAAAGACCTGGTCCTGCCCTGTGCAACCCTCAGACCGGAAACGACATACGGAGTTACTAACTTATGGGTCAATCCCGACGTAACTTATGTAAAAGCAAAGGTTACGCAGGGCGAAAATGAGGAGTTCTGGGTTGTCAGCAAAGAAGCTTTCCGAAAACTGACTTTTACGGATCGGACAGTCGAGTATGTTGAAGACGTACCTGCAAAATCCATAATAGGAATAAAACTCACAAACCCGGTTACAGGTGACAAAATAATTTCCCTCCCTGCATCTTTTGTCAGACCTGAAAACGGGAGCGGAATAGTAATGAGCGTGCCTGCCCATGCACCTTTTGACTACCTGGCTCTTCGCGACCTTTACGATGCCGACCTGAGCGAGTACGGAATAACCGAAGACCTCAGGAACATTAAGCTGATTTCCCTTATCAAGGTGCCTGAATTCGGAGAATTCCCTGCAAAAGAAATCGTTGAAAGTATGGGAATCACGAGCCAGAAAGACCCGAAGGCCGAGGAAGCTACAAAGATTGTATACAGAAGGGAGTTCCACGGTGGAGTCCTTAAGGAGCTTACAGGAAAATACGAAGGACAGGCTGTCTCTAAAATCAAGGATATCCTTACCAGAGACTTCATCAGCTCAAATGCCGGTGAGACCTTTTATGAATTCAGCGAACCTGTCGTTTGCCGCTGCGGTACTCCCTGTGTCGTAAACATGGTCAAAGGCCAGTGGTTCCTTAACTATTCAAATCCCGAATGGAAAGCAAAGGTATATAAATGCCTGGATCAGATGCGAGTTATTCCCGAAGAGTACAGGGTCGAGTTTGAAAACAAGGTTGACTGGCTTAAGGATAAAGCCTGCGCTCGCAGGAAAGGCCTTGGAACCCGCCTTCCATTTGATAAGGAATGGCTGATTGAATCTCTCGGGGATTCGACAATTTATATGAGTTATTATGTCATTGCCAGGTTTATCGAAAACGGTGAACTGAAGATCGAAAATCTCACTCTATCATTCTTTGACTATGTCCTGCTTGGAAAGGGCGATCTGACAGCAACCAGTGCGGATACCGGCCTCAGTCCGGAGCTTCTTGAAGAGATCCGCAGGCATTTCAATTACTGGTATCCGGTTGACCTTCGCTCTTCAGGCAAAGACCTTGTCCCAAACCATCTGCTCTTTTTCCTGTTCCACCACGTAGCCCTCTTTGAAGAGGAAAAGTGGCCTAAAGCTCTTGCAGTAAACGGTTTTGTTTCTCTTGAAGGGCAGAAAATGAGCAAGTCCAAAGGCCCGATCCTGACAATGGAAAGCGCAGTCAGCAAATATGGTGCGGATATAACGAGAATGTATATCCTTTCCACAGCCGAACAGACTCAGGATGCAGACTGGCAGAAGACAGGAATCGAATCTGCCAGAAGGCAGGTGGACAGGTTCTATTCTTTTGCAAATAGTGTTATTGAGAGCGGAAAACGTGCAGATCTGAGCACTCAGCTAAAGCAAATCGACCGCTGGATACTTTCGAGGATACAGAACTACATCCGGGACACAAATGCAGCCCTCTACTCCATCCAGACAAGGGAAGCAATCCAGAACTCGTTCTTCCTGCTTCAAAATGATGTCAAATGGTACCAGAGACGAGGAGGAGAGACCCTGCTTTACTATGTGCTGGACAACTGGGTCAGGCTTATGTCTCCTTTTACCCCGCACCTCTGTGAGGAAATCTGGGAAGCAATGGGGCATAAGGACCCTATCTCCCTTGCCCAGTACCCACTCTATAACGAAGATCTAATAGATGACGGTGCTGAGCTTGCCGAAGAAATGATAAAGGGAACCCTGGAAGACGTTGAGGAAATCATAAGGGTAACAAAGATGACCCCACAGAAGGTTCACCTCTACACAGCACCTGCATGGAAAGCCGAAGCAATAAGGTGCGCCTGCGAGATGCAGCTTGAATGTTCGCTCGAAGTAGGCACTCTTATTAAAAAGCTAATGTCAAACCCTGATCTCAAACGCTTCGGCAAGGAAATCCCGAAGTTTGTACAGAAAATCGTTCCGGAGTTCAAAAGTGGGAGCGCAGACAGGTATGAAATCCTTACAGGTCCTAACATTGATGAACAGACTCTCTTGAAAGAATCAATTTCGTTCCTGGAAAAAGAGATTGGCTGCCCTGTTGAAGTCCACAGTGCCGATTCTCCTGCCTTTGACCCTGAAAAGAAGTCAAGGTTCGCCGAACCTCTCAGGCCCGCGATCTATATTGAAGAAAAGAAGGAAGAATAAAAGCTGATAAATAGGAAAATTTGCTCAAACAGCTCATCTAAAACCAAAAAACCTTTAAAACCATAGAAGATGCGGAAAGCACTGAGAAATGTGCACCGTATCTACTTTCCTTTTCTCTCTTCTCTTTTCTCTCTTCTCTTTTTATCAGTAGTTTTGTACATTTATCGTTATGCTGTTAAGTGTCAGGCCCGGAAACTCCAGGATAATATACTCCATGATTATATTTCTTTTGAAAAAAGATATGCCCTCTTTGTGAAGCCGATATTTTCATAGAATTTATGTGCATCTTCACGGTGAAATGCCGAATCGAGTTCGATTAGTTTGCATCCTTTTTTCTTCGCGGCAGTAATAGCAGCGTCTAATAACTCAGTGCCGAGATTCATGCGTCTAAATGATTTGTCGATTATCAATTCATTTATATGTCCGACTAGATCTTCCTGCCAGAGGCTTTCTCTAATTATTAAAGAACAGAACCCGACTACCTTATTATCAATTTTAGTACATAGATAGATACTATCCTTAGATCCAATGCCAATGGAAATGATTTTCATTAATGCATTGCAGTCCAATGTTTTGTCGGGCCAAAGCTGCTTAAGAAGCTTGATAATCTCATCAAAATCATTTAATACAACTTCATAAATCTCAGCAGTCATCTATCTATCCTCCACTTTGCTACCACAAAAACCTTTGTTTTCCGATAAATCTAACTTCAATGCATAAATACATAAAGAGGGGCAGTTTGACTATGAGATACCAATTCAACTTCCTTTAAGAACCTCTTCAGCCTCGGCTGGGGTCGCCAGTGGATAGATGTCAAAGTTGACCGGAACTATTTCCAACCACTGTGTAATAAACCCATGAAGCTCATCGTTTGAACTCGTATTGAATATTACTACTGAACCTCTCCCTACTCTGGGATAAAAACAGATAATTTTATTTTTTGAAGTCAGACCTTCAATTCAGGATCGAAAATTTATTCTCGAATCTCTCGCTTTTGATGGCCTGGAAGGGTGAGGGTTACTTATACCAGAAACAGCATTTCTCTGATCTCTCCTGAACATCACTGTATTTTGAAATTTTTTTAGTATAGTTTTGCTTTCGTATAGAATGGCAGCATAGCGAAAGTTCTGCAAAATATGGTTGATTCTGTATCCTTTTTCTTCACCACAAAAAATCAGGATTTAGAGTTAATGGTTAATCTATTCTCATTCATAAAAAATTATCTTGTCGATCAGGAAGATGAAATTCGTCATTTAATTACTTGATTTTTGAACTTTGTGATGGATGAGGAAGCCCTCCTCCAATCTTGTGCACAGCGTTATGAGCAGATTGATTCACGAAAAACCAGTAGAAACGGTTACAAACCCCGAACTCTCCTTACCAAATATTGAGAACTTGAATTGTTAAAGCCCCAATTCCGCGAATTTCCTTTTGAAACCCAGGTGTTTGAAAAGTAACAGGTATATAGTAATGGAGCAGTAATAAAAAAGAAGATTAAGAAGTATGGAGTAAAATTTAAAGAAAGATAGGCAAACTACCGGTGAGTGTAACGGAGCAACAAAGCATCATCAAAAATGTACTGGAAAAAGCAGGCAACAAAAACTTAATTAATGAACTTACAACCAGGTTGTCACAATCCGAAATCACCACATTTTTGCTCGCTCTTTCTAAAGAAATAGCAAATAAAAATACTCCAAATGATATATTAAGTAAGTATGAATCTAATCGATTTGTAAAACCGTCTGGACTTAGTCCTATTAAGGTGAAGCAAGTAGAAATTTCAATGCTTGAACTGGCTGAAGCCTCAGGTTTTTCATCCGTTTTACTTTCTCCTGCAAGTCCTTTGGGAAGCTGTTCTGTTATAGCTAATAGTCACCATTTTAAATAATGC
>DAQQ01000219.1:0-1280 GCA_002508465.1 Methanosarcina sp. UBA7
TCAAGTATTCAGAGAATCAGCAAGAGTGGGCTTGAAAGTCTGAAAGAAACTGTAATCGCATTAGCCGAGGAAGAGGGTCTACAGGCACATGCTGATGCTATAAGAACTCGTTTTGGGTATAAACCCTCTAAATAATATATTAGCTAATCGATATGTATTTAAAATGTAAATGCGTAAACAAAATTTGATTTTTAAATAAATGAAAATCTAATTGTTAAATAAGGAGTGGGGATAGTATGAAGATAAGAGTAGTTAGTTCACGGGAGGAAATTCCTACCCTGAACCCGAANNGAAACATGCCCGAAAATTGAAGCTATACAGCTTCCTAAATCTTACAGAAGGACAGTTTCCAAGTCAATTGAAATGTTCCTGGAGATGCAGAAGATAAATCTTCTGGAAGGAGATGTATGGGGACACAGAAAAGACATAAACGAATATTATAATGTATCTCAGAACGTTCTTGAGAAAATTCAGGAATTAAAAGCCGACCGGTTTACCAATGAGGTTATCGCTGAAAAGCTTTCAAGAGAAAGTAAATTAAATTCGGATATGATCCTTTATATTCTGAGCAAAAGAATTGTGGATTAATCGGTTAATTCTTTCGTTTTCTAAAGCTTTTAAAGTTTTAACCCTTCTTTTCAGGATGGAATTCCTGACTGGAACTTCCATCTAATCTATACTTTTCTCAAATTGTTCTTATATTTTGCAGTTTGGAGAATATATACTTCATTTTTGTTTGAAGGCAGATCAAGAACCTGTAATCCGTTTCAATTTTTTCCTAAAATTTCTCTTTATTGTTCTCGACTAGTTTCAGTCTTTCCTGAAGTTTCTCTGTACTCTGTACACAATATTAATAACATCTTAACTTGGTTTTTTATTCTAATCTCTTCTATATTATTTACCTTTCTTGTTATACTCATAATAACATAATTATTATATTTATTAAGAACACGGTAATTAATTTACATATGTTTAAGATATAAAAATTCGTTGTTTTCTTAGCTCTTTTTTTCCTGCTTCCCATACATACCCATTTTTTAGTACTCTCAATAAACAGGACAAAATAGATGAGTATACACAGAAGATTATTTAAATAAAGTAGTGTAACTTATTTTATTGATTCTTTAATTAAGTTTTGGGTCGGGGGATCTATAATGAAAATAAGAGTCATCAGTTCAAGAAATGAAATTCTGTCACTGAATCCAAATGAAAAGGTCGTTCACTTTGCATTCAGACCATCAAATAAAGACATTTTCCTGCTTGTTGAGACCTGTCCGAAA
>DAQQ01000219.1:1360-5576 GCA_002508465.1 Methanosarcina sp. UBA7
AAAAATAAGAAACATGAAAGCTGAGGGTATTTCCGATGAAAAAATTGCAGAGAAAATAGCACATGAAAGCAAACTTAGTCCTGAAATGATTTCTTACGTTCTAAACAAAAAAAATTTGGAATAAGAACTGATCTCTGTCCGTGTCCTGCAGGTCTTTTATATAAATTGGACTGTACTTCTTTTCTAAAAGACTTGCCCGCAAACCTTTTCAAAAAAGACTTGCCCGCAAACCTTTTCAAAAAAGGTTTGATCGAAAACCTCTGATAACGTTTGAGTTTGAAAAAACTTATCCCCAAACCTATAGCGTGATAACAACCCTTTTTTCAAAAGGCTCAACCGCAACCCTTTTGAAAAAAGGCTTGGCCGAAAACCCCTGATAACGTTTAGATTTGAAAAACTTATCCTCTAACCCTATCGGCGTGATCAACCGGCGCAACGGTTGTGTTTGAACTTGAGAACCTTATCCCCAAACCCTATCGACGTGATCAACCGGCGCAACGGTTGCGGATCAACGGTTGCGCTCAAGAGGACGAGTTCAAATTCAGGCTCAAATGACATATTCTCAAAGTTGATTATATATAGTCAAAAACGAAAAAATTTAAAACGTAAATTAGTTTTCTTTGAAAATACGACTTATTACAAAAAGTCTCTACTATATATACTTATGCAAGCAAATCTAATCCCTATCTTTACTATTAATTTCCTTACTATTAATTTCCTTAATTATTGTTAACTATCCTTGAGGCCCAACCATCCTGGAGTCTTTTGGGCAACTTAATGTTTCATAGAGCACTCTTTACTCTACTGGTTATATCTGTACAGATGCAGCTTTTATAATGTCTTTCTATGTAGTAGTTGCTTGGGCGGCGTGAATTTGCTAATTGTCAGGATGCCTAAAGGCATCCTGCTGAGTCTTATCATTACTTATATTCCTTCAATTGTTTCAGACAAGTTCCTTGTTGAAATACTTGTCATAGGAACTCATATCGAAATGCCCGTGTCCGCTGAGGTTGAAAAGTATTGTTTTTTCTTCTCCGGTTTGTTTGCATTTGAGAGCTTCATCAATTGCGCAGCGGATAGCGTGGGAAGACTCCGGAGCAGGGACTATACCCTCGGTCCGTGCGAATTGAACCGCAGCATCAAATACCGGGTATTGATCATATGAAACAGCTTCAATAAGCCCTTCAGCACAGAGTTTACTTATAATTGGTGAGGCTCCGTGATAGCGTAGTCCGCCTGCATGGATGGCAGGAGGCACATACTTGTGGTCCAGAGTATACATTTTTAGAAGCGGGGTCATTTCGGCTGTGTCCCCAAAGTCGTACCTGTATTCTCCTTCGGTCAGGGACGGACAGGCCGAGGGCTCGACTGCGATTACTCTCGGATTACGCTTTCCTTCAAGCCTGTCTTTAATAAACTCAAGGGATACTCCTGCAAGGTTACTTCCTCCTCCGCAGCAGCCTATAACTATGTCAGGATAGGTGTCAACCTTCTCAAGCTGTTTCTTGCATTCAGCCCCGATTACTGTCTGATGGAGCATAACATGGTTGAGGACACTTCCAAGGGAGTATTTCGTACTATCGTGTGCGATTGCGTCTTCGACTGCTTCACTGATTGCTATTCCCAGGCTTCCCGGTGTTTCTGGCTGCTCTTTCAGGATCTTTCTCCCGAATTCGGTGTCTTCACTTGGAGAGGGTACAACATTTCCTCCCCAGATTGTCATCATGGATTTCCGATAAGGTTTCTGGTAATAACTGGAACGGACCATATAGACTTTGCATTCGAGATCAAAGTAGTTGCAGGCAAGAGACAATGCACTTCCCCACTGCCCTGCACCGGTTTCGGTTGTGATCCTTTCGGTTCCTTCTTTCATGTTATAATAAGCCTGGGCAATTGAGGTATTTGTCTTATGGCTGCCTGCAGGGCTTACCCCTTCGTTTTTATAGTATATTTTTGCAGGAGTTTTGAGAAGCTTCTCCAGTCTGTGAGCCCTGTAAAGTGGGCTGGGTCTCCATAGCCTGTAAATCTCAAGTATCTCATCGGGAATATCAATAAACCTCTCACTGCTCATTTCCTGCTTGATAAGGCTTTTGGGGAAAATAGGTTCAAGAGCTTCAGGGCTTATAGGTTCCCAGGTTCTGGGATCGAGAGGTGGCTCGATAGGAGAAGATAAGTCTGAAAGGACATTATACCACTGCTTAGGCATTTCGTTTTCATCAAGGATAATCTTGGTCTGTTCCATAGGTTTTCTCCGTCATTCGTTTATGCACAGATTCGTACTTCGACGTATATAAGTGTTATTTATTTTACAGTTAAGGTATTTACATTCCATTTATGTACTTCCGTATAGAGTGAAGTGTTTAAAGGAAAGTTGCTAAGCAAAAATAAGACATGAAAAAGGATAAAAGCCAAAAATAAAAGCTGAAAAAAAGGAAAAGTATTCGAAATAGACTTAAGTAAAGAAAATTACCAGTAACAAAAATGGGAAAAAATACTGTTGCGGAACAGGAATCAAAAAGTAAAAATGTCAGGACCAAAACTCGATCCCCATGAAATAGCTTAATTCTGAGAAAAGTCTGATTTTAAGAATTTCGATGATTTGGAATGACTTGTCAATACCTGAAATTCTTGATTCCTAACCGATTTTTACAGTATCTTTTCTGTAAACTCTACAGCAAGTTTTTCTTACCGGATTGTAACTATTCAGCCTATTTAATACAGCATCAATAGCCATCTTTACCAAAGTTCAATTGACAAATTTTTGTAACTTGATTTTCTTATACTGTTGACGATTGAGTGCGTTTCTTCCTTCTCCATATATTATTTTTTGGATTCCACTATTTTATTAAAATCAATGTCAATAGGCATGTTTTGATGGGCTGAATAGTTACACCGGATTTACTGTATCTTTTCTGCAAGCTCCACAGCAAGTTTTGCCACTTCAGTGGCACATCTCCCTAGCAGGCGTATCATTGGCTCTTTTCCTGAGCCACCTTTATCATAGATGACTTTCGGCACGCTTCCGTACTTTTTGATTGCTTCGGCTGTACCCCGGTCCATAGTACTGGTGTTTTCCGGTTCTTCAGCCCTGTCAAAAGAGGAAATTCCAAGTTTCATTTCTTTACAGGCTGCAAGTAATTCCATGGAGTACTTTACGTTAATTGCTGCTCTTATTTCAGGATTATATCGAAGGGACGAGAGAATGATCCTTGCTACATGTCGACTGGTCCCAAAGCCCACACAGCCTACAGGAACTGCCCGCCCTCTGTACCTCACTATCCTGCCTTCAACGGCTGCAATGTCTTCGTAGCTGTCAGCCTCGGGAATAGCCATTCCGATGTTACAGCCTACTTCGGGAATGAGTTTTGAGAAATCAGGGCTGCCTTCAAGAATCGAAACTGCATCTTTTAATTCTCTTAAAACCAGGTAGCGTTCTTTTTCCTCCAGAACTGCTCCAAGCTGGTTTACAGGACTTACTCCCCTACCTGCAGGGCGGCTCCTGAGGATTGCCTGTTCAACGAATTTCTTTGCTTTCCTTGCAGCTCCCTTCAGGTCCTCTCCTGAGGCTAAGAAGGCAGTCACTGCCGCAGAGTAAGTGCAACCCGTGCCATGTGTCCCTCCTTTAACAAAAGTGCCCGGAACACGGGTAAAAGTCTTAGAATCAGCCTCATAAATCAGGTCTGTAGCATCCAGATGTCCTCCTGTAACAATGACAGCTTCAACACCCAGGTCCGCAATTTTCCTGGCTGCAACTTTTGCGTCCTCAGGTGTTTTGACAGTCATGCCAGCGAGTGCACCTGCTTCGGATGCGTTGGGTGTCGTAACCTTACAGAAGGGCAGCAGTTCTTCAGCAAGGACAGAGAGAGCTTCTTTTCGTAGCAGGTTCCCTCCTGCTTCAGCAGCTATAACGGGGTCCAGCACAAGGGAAAGATCATGTTTCCTGACTTCTTTTGCAACTTCCCTTACGATCTCCGATGAGGCAAGCATACCACTTTTTGCCCACCTGACCTCCATATCTGTGCAGACCGCTTCAATCTGACTGGCTACGGTTTCAGGAGTGAGGTCAAAGGTTTTCAACACTCCGGTAGTATTCTGTGCTGTAACCGATGTAATAGCGCAGGTCCCGTGCACTCCAAGAGCGGCAAAAGTCTTCAGATCCGCAGCAATCCCGGCTCCTCCTCCTGAGTCCGAGCCTGCAATAGTCAGAACGATCGGA
>DAQQ01000219.1:5592-5969 GCA_002508465.1 Methanosarcina sp. UBA7
TTCTGGCAATGAGTTTAGGCAATAAGTTTATTTATTTTAATATTGTGCCTTCCAGGAAGATTCTGTAATGTCCTGAGTAAATTCTTTATACAAATTTTCCAGATGGTTTAAATTCGACAATTTTAAGCTATAATTTCCTCATGGAGGGGTTTTTCCTGTCTTAAGAAGTTCTCGTTCATATTTCGCTTTTATCAGGGAATTCTTGAAGGAAATTTCGTCGATATCAGATTTTTTCTGCTTAATATCAGATTTTTTTTCTGCTTGATACCAGGTTTTTTTATATGATAACTTAAAAATGACATATTGCTTCGATACATTTATATAGTGTATTTGCGACTTTGATTCAAATAATCGAATTTAAGACGCGGCGATCAATT
>DAQQ01000255.1:0-2239 GCA_002508465.1 Methanosarcina sp. UBA7
ATACTGTCAAACTAAGGTTATATCTCGATCTATGACCTTCGGGATAACGAACAGAATAATAATCCTCACGATGTCAAAAAAAGCCTTCAATGTAGAAACATTTCAAATTGATAAATAATTTACTTAAAATGCGTTATCAGAAAAAAGCAGCTATTCAAAACACCCTTTTCTTAAGATTTAAGATTTAAAAAAGGTTTTTCGGGAAAAAGAATCTAGCTACCTGCGAAACTTCGAATGAATTTATATCTGTATGGAAGTTTTCGCTGTATGTTACTTCTTTATCCGATTTGGACACCTACGATTTGGTGTGCAAATACTTAACTAAGCGGCCAAATATCCGTTTAAATCCTTAGATACTTAGTCCGATTTATTATTTCTCAGTTAGTCCCTTTTGTCGTTGTACGGTGTTTTGTGATTTCTATTTCTTTAATTTCTGCTCGAAAGGCAGCAAGCTCTTTATACGAGCTTTATTTCATACCAGTCCGAAAGTTCTGCATCAAGAACTCCTTCATGGACCATCTTCTCGATCTCGTTTTCAACCTGTCCGTAAGTGAACTTATAGTCGTATGAGATTGCGGAGATGACATCCGGACTATGGCAGAATCTGTTCGGAAACGCCTCATTGAATATTGCTACGTTTTCGAGGATCAAATTCCTTAGTCTTTCCATTTTTTATCACCTCTTCTTATTCTGTTTAGTGTATTTCTTCATTCGGGTTCGATTTCTCTTTTCCTCAACCACTATATTTGCGCATCGAATATATATAGATTATCCTAATATACTATATAGTTAGAATATCTTTAGACTCGGATATGTTTCTATATACCCAAAGTTGACATGTCGAAATCGAAAACCTGAAACTTAGAACATGGATATTTCAGAACTGAAAGACTCAAAAACTAACGTTTCAAATCTACGTTATTTTTAAAAATGTGATCTATTCCAGAACTTAGATATTTGAAGGCAGTTAACTAAAAGTAATAAAAAAATTAGGAGATTCGAGCAGATTAAATGAAGTACAAGATAGAGTTCATTTAGGGCTGTAATTGCCTGTAAATCCGCTTCCTGTAAATCCGCTTCCTGTAAATCTGACTGTCTGCAAGTCTAATTACCTGTAAATCCAGTTGTCTGCAAATCCAATTGTCTGCAAATCCAATTACCTGTAGATCTAACTGCCTGTAAACCCAGTTGATCTACATTGATATCCGATCTGGAATTTACCCTATCAGTTTTATTGCCTCAGCCAGATCTTCGGCAATCATTTCCCTTTTTGATTTTTCAATCAGGTAATTCTGTCCTGTCTGCACATATGAGGGAAAAACTCGCCTGCCCTGATAGTAAAATTCACTTTTTCGGATTTTGTATGTTGAGCCGGTAGGAATTGTGTTTTTGCCGGTCTGACTCTTGCTGATATAGTTGAAGGCCTTTATCGCAACGTCTCCCATTAACATATAAACCTCAATATTGGGAAACAGGAGAAGTTCTTTTTCTAGAATCAGGGAGCAATTTTTGATTGTTGCAGCCGAGACTCCGTACTGTGTTTTTGGGCATTTAATCGCAGTTGTGAGGTAGAAACCCAGATCAATAATCTGCTGTATACTATTTACCGACATATCTGCGTCACGGAAAGCCTGCAATGTCGTTTTCAAGTAAAACGGCTCTCCAGGAGCATAAAAGTAATCTTTCGGATTTTCAGGAGGGGCTTCGGAAATCATAATCACTTTTATTTTTTTGGCGTCTATGTCCAAAGCAGGTACAAGATACCCACTTTTGTTGACTTCGGAACAGTGAAATTCCTTGCATTCAATATAATCGGCAGGCCTCATTTAGATTCACCTTGACTTGATCCTATTGAAAGATAACTGGCACGGGCAGGGTGAAGAAATATTGAAGTTTGATATGTCTCTGCAGGTATGTTAAACTTAGGGCGTTTGCACACCGAAGTTTTACAATTGGGCTTAATTGGAAAAAATCTCATAAAATAATTGCGGGAGCTTTTGCAGTTACTCTTATTTTGGTGGTTCGTTCTGAAAAACAGCAGCATTTGGCCTGCTAAGTGCGTGTTTGAAGATAAAGAACAAATTGACAACGATCATTAGGTGAACTAAAGGAAAATAGATGGGACAGAAGGAAAAACGCAAGCTTGAAAATTTTACTAATTAAAGTTTAAATGAGTTTAACGGGAGGAAGTTATTAAAGGAATGATTAGATAAGTCACCATTTGTATTCGGTTAAGGAT
>DAQQ01000255.1:2285-3663 GCA_002508465.1 Methanosarcina sp. UBA7
TTTTCCTTAACCGATGACCGATGGATAAGTCACCAAAACAAAAGAATAATTAGATAAGTCACCAAAAGAGTTTTCAAAAATCGTGCGATGATAAGCCCTTTAGATTTTTAAGTGATCCATAAGGCCTGGTCCAATTTAATGTAGTTTAGTTCTGTACTCAGTTAAGTTATTACTTAGTAAGTTATTACTCAGTTAAGTTATTACTTAGTTAAGTTACATACCTTCTTTGTACGTCTTCTTTATACACCGGGACTTGACCCTATGGACCAATTATAGTTATGTAAATAATGGTATAATAAAACAACGATGTAAATTTATTTTTTAACGGTACTGCGAAAAAAGTGCAACCTAATTTAGAGGCTTGGTTTATAGCTACGAGTAAGCTGGGCAAGCTATTTAAAAAGATAAAGATAAATTCGGCAAATTGCCCATAATGAGGGCAGACATGCCTGATAAAACGAAGTACTATCCTGATCCGAAACCTGATTAATTACCTGATTAATTACCTGACCAGAACTTACCAGCTAGATTTATTCGGATATTAACAATAAAAGGCATTAACACATTCCCAGAGCCGCAAAAAGTTTCTTTAAATCTGCTTTTGATTTCTCAACAAAAATCCCTCTTGTTCCCGAAATCATGACTGTCCAGTCGCCGCCACTGTACATCCAGTTTTGCTGAGGTACCCAGTTCATCTTATAAAGCTGCGTATAAGCACTTGCAAGAGCATCAAACATCATATTCACCGTTCCGCAGAACTTGGCAGTCATCTCAGCCATTTCTTTTGGCATTGCATCCTTGGACTTATACTCCACAAGCTTTCCTTCGGGACTGAAAATTCCGGCTGCCATTACCCCGTCAAACTTCAAAAGTTCATCTAACGATAAATTGCATTCCTGTCCATCCATATACTAACCCCCAACTAAACTCGGCATATGCCGATCAACTGTTTATACCCTAACTATACTGTGAATTTATACTATAACTATACTAAATTTACGTCTGTAAGTTATTCACTAAGTCTGGGAATTTTTTCAAAATTTCTGTTTCATCCCTTCAATTCCTTCCAAAACTGCAGGCTTTTTCCCGGACCTGCGTATGGAACCAGTTACTAAGTAACGATTCCTTCATACCTGGCTTTTGTTTAAAGGGATTAGAAAGTACTGGTATGATATTGAGCTCATCCCAAAACTTGAAATTTGCTTCTTGGGTCTTGTATTTTGAAGAATCAATCAAGCTCAAGATCATGAAAACGACTTTGAGAATTCCCAGCGGTTAATAATAAAGTGGCTTTTGGGATAGGCTCATTATATAAAAATATCAAATTAAAAAAGAAACCAGAAGATATAGAATGCAAGTGGATCTTCCAAGCGGATCT
>DAQQ01000274.1:0-7028 GCA_002508465.1 Methanosarcina sp. UBA7
AAAGATCTCTGGGATATAGTCGAATCAGTTGATCGAAAGACTCTCAGCAGATTGATAGAAAAAGGAATCCTGACCGAAGAAGAACTGCAGGGTACATATGACGTAGAAACTCGATACAGTTTACACGTAAAAAGGGCTTGAGTAATAAGTGAGATCATAGAAATTGAACTGCGATATAGTAAAATCTGAATGAACTAGAAATCCTTCAGGTGAAGACTCCAGAGGGAATAATCTTTTTCATTCTCTCTTTTTCATTCTCACTTTTCTGAATTTCGAGTATTGATCACTTTTCCAATATTTTATACTATTACATTTTTAAAGTTCATCCTCTCGTGTTAATATGGCAGTAAGACGGCCAACTATTTATGTTCAGCCGAATAGAATTTATTTATAGGTAAATTTCAGGAGGTTTTTAGACATGGAGATTGATGCTGTAAACGAGCTGGTTTTTCGTGTAATCGAACAAGTTGCGGCTGATAACTGTGACTTTGATAAGGTCATTGAATTTGTCGTTTCCTTCTCAGATGAGCATTCGCTTTCCCAGGAAATCCTGCTGAAACTTTCATCTATTTTTGATAAAGACTCGATGTACAGGGAGAAGTATGTAGTTACCAGAGCCTGTGCTTTGCTATTCTCTGGAAAAGCTCGGGAAGATGCCCTTATGGAAGCAGGAAAAACAGCTTTTTTATTGGGACAAGATGGACTTGCTGTACGGGAATTCAAAGAAATTCTCCAGCAGAATTCCAGAAATGTCAACGCACTTTGCGAGTATGGAGCAGTTCTGGTGAAGGAAGGAAAAAACGATGCTGCACGTGTTCAATATGAAAAGGCTCTGGAACTCAATCCGTCCCACGTAGATACGCTTTGCAAATATGGCTGCCTGCTTTACAAGCTCAAAAAACTGGATGAGGCCGAAGAAGTATATAGCCGAGCTTTGATTCTTGACCAGGAGAATGTGAACGCCCACTGTGGGTACGGAACTCTACTTTCCAAACGCGAGCAATTTACCGAAGCAAGTTATCATTATACCAGGGCACTTGAGCTTGAGCCTGGCCATGTGGAATCCAATTTTCGCTATGCTCGTCTCCTTGAAGAAAAAGGAGAACCGCTTGATGCTGAGAAACATTATATAGTAGCCCTCAAAGCCGATCCAGATGATCCACGCCCGCACATTTTCTATGCCCGTTTGCTTGCAGAACATGGTTTTATTCACGGGGCAAGAGTGCACTTCAGGTGTGCTCTTAAAGTAAACCCTGGGGATGTTGAAGTTCATTGTGAGTATGCCAGGCTGCTTGCCAGATTCGGGCACAGGCACGAAGCCGAGGTGCAGTACAAAAAAGCCCTTGAGCTTGACCCCGGACATTTCAGGACCCTTAACGGGTATGCGGATTTACTAAAAGAAAAAGGGAAGTATGCAGCAGCCGAAGAGATTTACAGGCAGGCTGAGTTCTTTAAACGGAGTGCCTGATAAAAGAATGCCTGATACCGGAGTGCTTGGCAACCGATTAGTACAGCCTGATCGGTTCAATTCCCATTTTTTCCATCAGGCAGGCAGGGATATCGAGTACCTCGAGAGCCGAATCTACAATAATCCCATCGGAAGTTGCCAAAACTATCTTTTTTTCCGAACTTCCTCCTTCAGTTTTCAGCTCGAAGTCCGCGACTTTTGAAGTTCTTGCCTCGCCTGAAATTCCGTATTCTTTCATTTTATGACGGATGAAGCCTGCAAGCTCCCCACTTCTGCTGATCTGGGCGTCAAGAAGAAAAATAACTGATTTTGGACCTTTTTCGTAAAGAAACTTGAGGACTGCATTAAGGGCTTCCTCGATATCTTCAGCTTGTTTTGCCTTGCTGAAATAATAGCGGGTGTCCCTTATGTACCCATCATCACAGAACCACATGGATTCTTTTTTTAGTAGACTATCCACACTCAGAAGGACATTATATCCGTCAAGGAGAAGATCTCTATCTTTTATGCCTGTGCATTCCATTTTTTTATTTATTCTGGAAACTATCCTGTCCGGGGGCATGATTACTCTTGTGAGAATATGCCGTTCTTCCAGGCTGAGATGGAAGTGGTCAGCCACGAAACGGATGGTCGCAAATTTAGGATAGCCCCATCGGAGTATGCTCCGGATATCTCGTGCAGGTTTGAGTAATTTTTCTTTGAGTAATTCATCTTTCAGGCAGGGACCGGAAAGATCGGCTGAACTTACATGCATATCTCTCATTGATGGTTTTCTCCTTTTGGGAAGGGAGTTCTTTAAATGAGTGAATATATATGTTATATATACGTGTTTGCGGAAATAAAAATACTAATGTGATCTCAGACTGTCGGTTAGCTTCTTTGATTTTTACTTAGGTTCTGTTCAATTTATCTCAGTTTTCAGCTGTGAGCCAGCTTACGGTTCCGGCTGGAGGGTTTACTATGGAAATATTATGGCTGGCTCAGGAAGAAGTAACAAGTGTTATGGATATGAGTTCTGATATGCAGGTAGTAGAAAGGGCTTTCAGGCAGCATGGTCTTGGTAGGGTCCAGATGCCTCCCAAGTCCTATCTTTACTATACGGCGTATAACGGGGACCTGCGGACAATGCCTGCATATCTTGAAGAGGAGAATATTACTGGCGTGAAAATCGTAAACGTCCACCCAGGAAACCCAGCTCGTGGGCTTCCTACGGTAATGGCACTTATTGTCCTTATTTCTCCGGAAACAGGTGCTCCTGTAGCAATTATGGATGGAACCTACCTGACTGATGTCAGGACCGGAGCTGCAGGAGGAATTGCCGCAAAATACCTTGCAAGGAAGGACTCAAAGATCATAGGCCTTGTTGGGACCGGAAACCAGGCGAAGACCCAACTTGAGGCTCTTTGCGAGGTTTTTCAGCCTGAGCTGATAAGGGTCACTTCCAGGACAAAGGAGAGCTCTGAACAGTTTATCAGGGAAATGGCAGATATTACTCCCTGTGAAATCCGTCACGAAGAAAACATTGAGAAAGTCTGCGACTGCGATATCCTTGTTACGACCACTCCTACCAGAAAACCAATCGTAAAGGCCCAGTGGATCAAAGAAGGCACACACATAAACGCAATAGGGGCTGATGCAGTAGGAAAAGAAGAGCTTGACCCCGAACTTTTACTTCGATCTAAAATAATTGTGGACGATATTGTCCAGGCCCTTCACTCCGGAGAAGTAAACGTTCCTCTGTCCAAGCACTACATTTCGGAAAACGATATCCATGCCGAACTCGGTGAAGTAATTGTCGGCCTGAAACCCGGCAGGACAAGTGATGAAGAGATTACGATCTTCGATTCAACAGGCCTTGCCATTCAGGATGTTGCAAGCGCGCACCTGGTTTATGAGAGAGCTGTCAGTAAAGGGCTCGGCAAGCAAGTTCTTATGTTCTGAACCAAGCCTTTTGAAAAAAGGCTTGAGCGAAAAACTATGGCAACGACGTGATCAACCGCTCAACGGTTGTGGCACAATCCTTTTCAAAAAAGGCTTGACCGAAAACTCCAGTAGCGTTTGTATTTGAAAAACTTATCCACAAACCTTATAGGCGTGATCACAATCCTTTTCAAAAAAGGCTTGACCGAAAACTTCAGTAATGTTTGGATTTGAAAAACTTATCCACAAACCTTATAGGCGTGATCACAACCCTTTTCAAAAAAGGCTTGACTGAAAACCCCAAGCAGTGTTTGGANNGTGATAAACCGGCGCAACGGTTGCGGCACAACCGTTGCGGCACAATAATTGCGCTGAGGAGACAATTTCAGGTAAAATATTTCTTTCCGTCCGGCAAGCGGACTATTTTTAGAGTTAAGGCTGATCGCGGTTTCAATGTATTTAGTAGCTATAAAATGTCTTTGGTAGCTATAAAGATCGTATGGATTAAAACCAGAACTGCAACTGTCAGAAGTGGTGAACATAGGAAAAGCAAGGTTATTTTCCAGTGATTTGCATCTTTTTACTAGTTTTGAAGTCCGAAAGGAAGATTCCCTTACACGATAATTGGTATAATTAGTTAGAACCACTGAAAATAGAGAATACGAAAAAATAACACAGGTATTCATTCCTGTTTGGAGAGAAGGGAAGTTTAACATAAATCTTCAAACTCGAAACTACAATAGAACAAATTCACAACACATAAATAACTGGCAATAAACCATTTATAACTGGCAATAAATCACTTATTATTTGGTGGTTTCTGGAGACCGGTTATACCCCTAGCGAATACCGTACTTTGTCCCCAAATATTCCAGGTTTTTATTTCCGACTATTCTCAATGTTCTCCTGAAACCACTCAATACTTTTTTATGCTCAGTGCTTTTTTACACACAATACCTTTTCTAAAAAGTTTAATCAGGCTCTCTGCCCTGTACACCTGAATGTTCTGATGCCTGCAATTTTCAGACCTCTTTTCAGATTCCTATTATTTCGTAAACTTTTTCCATGTCAAGGTTCTGCTCAACTACATTTGCAAGTTCTTCGTAGGCATCGTTTTCGGTCATGACGCTTTCAGGGCTGTACTCAAGTCCTTTTTTCTCGTAGAGATATCGCATAAAGGCATCTCTTACATTTTTATTGTCGAAGAGCCCATGCAGGTAAGTTCCGATTACCAGACCTGTCTCATCGATTGCACCGTCATTTCCGAAGATGTTACGGTTAGAATCGGTTATGCCCATATGAATTTCATACCCTTTTATTTCCTCTCCGTTTATTGGAGCAAGTATCGGGCCGTAAGCGTTTACCTTTTTCGTGACCTGGATTGTTCTCTTTTTGTATTCTCCGAACTTTGTCCCTATGTCCAGAAGTCCCAGGCCTTGGAATTCGGCTTCGACTCCGTTTTCAACTCCGGAATCGTAAATTGTCCTGCCAAGCATCTGATAGCCGCCGCAGATTCCGAAAACCGGGATTTTTCCCTTGAAAGCCTGGATTTTTTCGGCCATACCGCTTGCCTTAAGATCGAGCAGATCGTTAACCGTATTCTTTGTGCCCGGAATCATAATTGCATCTGGAGTACCTAGGTCTTCATCAAGCCCCACATAGCGGATTTTAGCAGATCCTTCCAGGGGCTCGAAGTCCGTAAAGTTCGAAATTCTTGGCAGGCGAATAACTGCGATCTCGATTTCTTTTTCGTTTCTTTCGGTTTCTTTATCTTCAAGTGAGACCGAGTCCTCAGAAGGAATGTTAAGCTTGAAATAAGGAAGGACTCCAAGTACCGGAATGCCGGTCTTTTCTTCAAGTTGTTTCAGGCCCGGCTTCAGGATTTCCAGATCGCCTCTGAATTTGTTTATAATAAATCCCTTGACATTTTTCCGTACATCTTCTGGAAGAAGTGCAACTGTACCGTAGAGGCTTGCAAAAACGCCTCCTCTCTCTATATCTCCAACAAGGATTATAGGAGCCTGTGTGAGCCTTGCAGTGCCGATATTTACAATATCCCTTTCGTAGAGGTTAATTTCAGCAGCCCCTCCAGCTCCTTCCATAACAATAATATCATGTTCCTTGCAGAGCCTTCCGAGAGCTCCTTCAAGGACTTCGTTCATTTCTGCAATAGACTCGTAGTACTGGCCTGCACTCCTGTCAGCGTAAGGTTCTCCCAGCAGGATTATCTGGGAAACGCAGTCTCCTTTGGGTTTTAGAAGGACAGGATTCATATCAGCTGTGGGCTCGGTGCCTGCGGCTTTTGCCTGGATCGCCTGGGCAATTCCGATTTCCTTTCCGTCTTTTGTAATCCAGGAATTCAGGCTCATGTTCTGAGCCTTGAAGGGGGCAACCCTGTATTCTCTTGAAAGAACTCTGCATATGGCAGTCACAACTGAACTTTTCCCAACATGGGAGGCAGTTCCCAGGATCAAGACGCTTTTCTTTTCCATTTTTACCACACCTTCTGCTCGAACACCTATTTTTAAAACTTACTTTTATAATTATTATACACTGGCTGCTATTTTTCTCCTGAGGATGAAAATCAAGTAAAGTTGTTCATTTTTAATATTTCTTTTCTTATACTTCAACTAAAGAATAAATACTTTCGGATTCACTGCAGGTTTTGTTTATTTACTTTGAAAAATTGGCTGAGTTTCATGCTTTTACCTTTTTAGCCAAACCTGAAAAAACTGTCTTCCCAGTTATATTTCTTTTAAATATCACAAATCAATCTTTATGATAATCCGACAGGGAAAAAAACAATAAAAGCTGCGCTTTTTTTACTCCTTTTACTTATTAGTTTGCCCATTCCAGCTTTTACTATAGATGGCCCTCCAGCAGAGGAAAGCAAGTATATATTGCATGGATGAACCGTGAGCATTTTTACAGGGATAGAGAAGTTACTTCTGAGACCAAAAACAGGCTATAATACCAGAGGATGACCCAAAACCAACCCTGAAATTTTGGATAATTGCCATCGAAAGTATTCTCAATAACACAATTATTACCTAATTGTTTGGACAGTTAATTCCACATTTCAGATAAGTAAAACCAGATACTATCGCAAACAATGATAAATACTGATAATTTTTCTCTTATTTTTTCATTTTTGTAGCCATACTAAAAACTGTTTGGTTAAGTTAAAAATGATGAAGCTGTTAAAAGTGACGAAGCTGTTAAAAAATGATAATGCTGATAAAAAATGATAACGTTGTTAAAATTATTTCACATTAAATATTTCAATGTTAACCAATATCTCCTTGAATTTAAAAATTAGTTCCAGTTAATTATATATCGTTTTTAGTTAATGTTTACATACCAAAGCATAGCGAACAATAGCGAACAAAAACCTTATGCAGGAATTCTCATCAACTGATCACTGTATGAGAATTCTACTTTCTTATTTTTTCAGCTATTATGAATCAGGGTAATCTTTCTTGTCTTCAAGTCAAAAAACCCTTGCGGCTTTTTTAGATACTGGTTCTATTAACAAGTTACGTTTGTATGAAATTTTATATAATTAATATTTTATTCTGAATTTATTTGTCATCTTGTAATTTTTCGGTTGTGTGTTAATTCTCTTTTAATTTACTATTCT
>DAQQ01000244.1:0-11046 GCA_002508465.1 Methanosarcina sp. UBA7
TTTCGATTTCTGAGAAATCTATCCTGGCAGTTGAATCCAGGGAAATAGGAGTTATTGAGACGTGTCCTTTCTGCATAATGGCGTGCACGTCAGTTCCTTCTTCTTCCTCCCGGATAAGGTCGCCTGCAATCCAGTAATAGGGCCTGCCTCTGGGGTCACGCCTTTCCTCGACATCCGTTTTAAAGATTTTTCGTGCAAGGCGGGTTATCTCTAAAGGAGTATCCTCTTCAGCGTGATAGGGAATGTTTATATTAAGAAGATCTACGTTTTCAGGCATACCATACTTCAGGATGTTTCGAGCAACTCTGTTTACTACTTTTATACCAACTTCAAAACGCTCTCTATGGTAGTTCCTGGGGTCATCGAATTTCTGTCCTTCATCAAGCACCTGCATGGAGGCGGCAATTGCAGGCACTCCGTAGCTTGCAGCTTCAAGCGCTCCTCCTATTGTCCCTGAGGTAGTAATAGTATCCGTGCTGATATTTTCTCCGATGTTAAAACCGGAAAGTACAAGGTCAGGCAGCTCCTTGAGGATCGTGAAGATGCCTAGAATTACAGCATCCGTAGGAGTTCCTCCCACAGAGTAAGCAGGTATACCTCCTGAATTAGTTTTTGTGATTCGAAGGGGTTCAAAGATAGAGATCGAACGCCCGACTCCGCTCTGCTGGACAGCAGGAGCCGAAATTGTAACTTCCCCAAGATCCGAAACGCTGTCAAAAGCAGCTTTCAGACCTGTGGAGTATACACCATCATCATTGGTAACAAGAATTTTTGGAGCCATGAGTTTTCCCATAAGTTGCCGAACAATTTAAAATTAATGGAAAAAACAGGAATTTTTGTACGCCAGACTTTTCATTGCCAGCTATGCTGTCATCTTAGTACTTTTCAGTCCTGTATACCTGTGAAGATACTGAGCTATGCATGCAAAAAGGCGGCTGCTCCTATGTAAAGAAAGAATAAAGAACTAAATGAACAAGTGACGAAAAAAATGGACTATGGGAATCTGCTGATTAAACCTGATGAAGCAAGTATATTCAGCTCGTTTGGTCAAATTTAAGAGTTGTTATCTTGTTTTTAATTTTAGCAACAAACTCCCATAGAGAATACTATAAAAGATATTAGAAAATTTTATTTTATATTGCCTATACTATTAGCTGTCTATACTATTAGCTGTCTATACTATTAGCTGTCGATACTTGTATATGAATTTCAATTATTCTCCAGCACCAAAGGCAGCTTTAAGTTTATGTTCTTCTTCTTTGGAAAGGGAAGTACGCACTACTTTTGGATTAAACGTAGCGAGCTCATCAAGGACCTTGTCCTCAGTCCACTTTGAGATCAACAGGAAGAGACCAGATCCTCCTGGCTCAATGGTTTCAGCAACTTCATGGATGAAGTCGTCGTTTATTCCGTAATCGGTTAATTTCCCTGCAATTGCACCTGTGATAGCACCAACTGCCATTCCGAGCCAGGGCATCCAGAAAAGCAGTCCTATTAGCATACCCCAGAAAGCTCCACCTACAGTACCTGTACCTACAAGGTCTACAGCCTGCTTAACCTTGACCTTGCCATCATGATTGCGAACAACGATTGCGGCATCATCGAGGGTGATTAATTGCTCTTTTTTAAGCCGGTTAATGGCTTCATCCATTTCAGATGCACCTTTCTCGTTCGGAAATGCAAAAACTATTAGCTCACTCATAATTCAGGAATCTCCTATTAATTATTAGCTTATACAAAAAACATGAGCTTGATAGCCTTAGTTTAAGAGTAGTAAATTACCATTCTTAGATCCAACAGAAAACAGCTTACCAGAGGAAACAAAAAACCTCGATAGTGTTCTATGAAGTTTTTATCTATTAACGATAACATAAACTCAGAGCTAAGGACTTTGTTATTTCTACTTACAACCCTGGATAACCTTCGGTTCACTAACCCATATCCCTCCTTCTGAAAACGCAGGTTTCCCTGTTTGGCTATCGCAGAAGTTACAGTATAATAATTGCATTATATTATATATGTTTTACGTACTTAATAAATAATCTTGGAAAATGTTAAAAATAAGATGGCAAAAAAGAAAGAAAAAATGCCATAAAAGAAGAATTAGTTTAGGGATTATAATCTGGCATTTACCAAGCCTCGTTTTTATTGAGGAGATTTCCTTTTAAAATCTTTTATATAGGGAGTTATTAGTCTTTGTTACTCTTCAAACCAAGTTATTGGTCTAGAGAAGTGTTACTAGTCCAGAGATGATCTTTTAAAAATTTTTTATGACTTGATAGGTTCTTTATGACTTGATAGGTTCTTTATGACCTGATAGTAGTTCTTTGGGACCTGATAGGTTCTTTATGACTTGATAGTAGTTCTAGAAGTTCTTTGAGACCTGAAAGAAATTTATCTGAGGCCTGAAAGAAATTCTTTAACCAGATGACATTTGAAACCGGTGAGGTATCAAATAAGGGCACTGAGTAAGTCATCTGGTGTTTGAATATAGCTAGAGGACCAGATAATTAGTACCAATCCTCCTTCTTTCAAATAGGCATGTGCAATTAACAAGCAAAGCCTATAGCCCAAACTTGAAAAGCGATGTGCTTTTGCGGTTCAGGCTTTGTGTTTGAGATTTCTTGTTGAGTTGCATGAGTTCCGATCATGCTAGGCAATGGCAATCTTCCTCTTAATTTTAGATAATCACTGCCACCTCTCCACCGGGAGCTCCCCAACTTTGACCCGGAAACCGTTTTTCTGGTGGCAAACAGTTTTTCGTATCCGAAAGGAATTAGTCTACATGTGCAGCTGAGTTAAGATATCAAACTCCAAACACGGTTTTTATGACGTACACATAGAGGTGGTGAACACCTATGGTAAACATCATTACTCTTACTACCAGAAACTCCAGATTATGGAGCCAGTGAGTTGTTTCTATAAGCTTTTCCGAATGTAAAACTCTTTTTTCCTTTACGGATCTTACGATTTCTTTTAAACTCTTTGATAGCATTTTGTTAAACCCCACTCATAATGTATCTATCTGATATTGTCCCAAAACATTTTCTTTTAGAAATTGCTCCGAGTACGTACCCTATAAAATCCAACGAGATCTCCAACAGGCACTTTATGTTCAAAAGTACCCTGCATAGCATACACTATCCGACGTGATCTCAAAGAGGCATCTTCATATCGAAAATGCATTATTTACCCCACCGACTCTAACTTTAGAAGCTTGTGATATTAAAAGTTGTTGACCCTGTATGAGATAATTTTATATGAGCACGCAAATAATATTCAGACGCCCTGATTAACGTTTTAGTCGATGGACATGAGATAAAGCCTGAGCATTAATTACGAGAAAGGTCAAATTATAAATTCAAGTTGGATTATCTAAGCCAAATGTCGAGAAAATAAGGCAATAAAAAGTGTTCCTAAGTCTATTTCCTGCGCCCTACAAAACAGGATAGAGCGAAAAAAATCCATGTCAGACAAAAGAAAAGGAGTAGGCAGCAGTTTCCATAACCAAAAATCAAAAACGTGGATTAGCAAAGAAATCAGGATATTGAACTTTCCAAGTCTTTAAGAATCTCAGAAATCTGATATTTCAAAGGAGGTAAATTGCTATTAACCGTCCTCCATACAACATTGAGATCCACACCAAAGTAGGAATGTATTAGCTTGTCACGTGTTCTTGCCATCTCTTTCCAGGGGACGGAAGGATAATTTGTTTTTATTTCAGGGGAAACGTTTTTTGCAGCTTCCCCTATGATTTCCAGAGCCCTAACCACAGCAAAAACTCTCATATCATCTTCTATAAATTCCTCAAAAGAGATATCTCGGGTGAAATTTTCTATTTTTTCTATGGCATCAATGATATCTGATAAATAATCTCGAAATTCTGTTTTTTCATTCATACTGCTACAACTTCCTCAAGGATATGTTTCCCAATAGCAGATTTCAGGGCAGATTTCATCACAAGATCCACTTTCACACCAAGAATTTCACTGAGGTAATCCTCAAGTTGAATGTACTCAAAAAAACCGGGAGTTTCATCAAACTCAACCAGAATATCAAGGTCACTCTCAGGCTTTTGTTCCCCGCGAATATAAGAACCAAAAATCCCGAGATAACTAACTTTATACTTCCTGGAAATTTCCGGCAGATGATGACGCAAAATAGCCCTAAATCGAACAGCATCTCTGGAGGAGGCAATAGAACTGTCTTCTGCCATAATAAGTACTCGACTTCAATCTTTAAATATTTGTCTTGAAACCGAAATCAGGTGTAAAAGACCAAAAAATCACAAAATCAAAAACCGGGCAGCAATAATAGTCGTCTGAAACCTGTATTGTCCCGCGCCTGGCGCGGCTGGAAAATAAAAGCTCTGATGAAAGTCTCAGACGTATATTCAAACCTCTGGATAGCAGCATCCCGAACTATTACTGAATAAGGCTCTTCTGTGATTGCTTTTAAAGTTTTGAGTGCTTTTTCAGTAGATCCCAACATCTATATCCGACACTTGACTAAAATTTCCCCTTGTCCTGAAACCAAAGAGTATGACAGTAACATTTCATCTTTTAAAGTTTCAAAAACAAGAGATTTCAGATCCTGAATGCTTTTTTGATAGATCGGAGAAAGATTGCTCATCTACTATTCATTTAAGGGTTTTCAATACTTGAATGTAATGTTAACAACTGTGGGAAAATCAGAAAAATACTGAAAACGACAAAAAAGACTAAAAGAGAATCAAATATTTCCGTTTTTGGAATAGATCTTATTTAATTCTTCTTTAGACAAAGGACATCGAATCAGGTCATCAAACTGTTGATGTGATAACTTAAGTTGATTTCTCATTTTGCTTAATAGCTTGTCACCGTATTCATCTTTTCCGTGGCTTATAAAAGTATGAATTCCTGTTTTGGTTCCATCGACATAATACGTGTACAATTTGTGATGAGAATTTTGAAGCTGAAACCCCTTTTTAGATAAAGAAGACTCAATGTCTTTTACTTTATATTTAGACATTTTGAGCACCTACAATTGAAATTAACATCTCCCTCAGATCTTTGCCGCTTGGTGCCAACTCTTCCTCATCGACGAGTACATATTCTTGCCACAGAACGTTAAGCTGTCCTCTGAGTTCCTCAATCAAAAGCTTCATTTTTGGTTGAACAGCTAGAAGCCCCAGGTCATCGTTTGAAGCTATATAACAATCATCCTCAAATTCAATGTCAATTGGAACTTCTTCCTTCAATTTCACTTCAATCTCATTTCTTTTAATTGAGGTAAGATAATATTGTGGATTTCTTTCAATAGATACTTCACTGTCAATACTTAAAACGAACTTGCCTTTAAAAGGCTTCATTACACCACGTATTGTAACAATGTTTCCAATAATATCTTTAATATCTTCTTCGATATCCACAGTGAAATTACAATCAATTGGCCCTTCTGGAGTATCGATTTGAATTCTTCTGTTTTTGTCGACCCTCAGTTCATACACCCTTCCAAAAACTTCCTTTTCATATTCCTCAACAGGTTTGTGTAGCAGGGATTGTATTACTTCTTTTTGTTCTGGATTTAGTTTTTCTTCAACTTTCCCTGAAAAACCGAAAGTTAGACTTCTTTTAGACTGCGGGTCAGGCCACATTAAATAGAACTCTTTCAAAACTTTGTTTAACCTATGAGGGTCTTTAATTATTTCACCCAATTCTTCTTTTGAAACATCTTTGTGAGAAAGAGCTTCAATTAACTCGTTTGTTGCACAAATTGCCCTCTCACCTAATGTCCCCAACTCTGTTATACCAACTTGAGAATCGCCTATTTGCATTTCAGCATGAACACTACCCATTTGTATATTCATTACAAAAAGGGTGCATGAATCTTTGATAACCTGCGGAAAATCCCCTTTCGGACGGCTTGGATTTCCATAAAAATAGTCACCCAGATGGAAAATAATGTTTTGGATGTGTTGTATAGCACTAACCATTTCGATTGCAGGTATTCTTTCTTCTCCGTTGATTGAAAATGACAGTTTCCGTTCCTCGAAAGCCTTGACCATGCAACCTACCTCATAATTCTGAATTTTAAAGACATATATTAGTTTTTTGATATAAGGGCTTTATGTAAAAATCAAGTGTGGAAGTGGCAACTTACTGATAAGTCCTTCATGGACAAAAGGTGGTCTTTCATGAGTTTCAAGAAAATTTCGGCGCTGCGCTTGAATCTGAACAAAGTGGCATCGCGGATCATTTGGGAGTAAGGCTCGGAGAGTATTTCTTGGAGAGATATGAGGCATTTTGTTGAGAGTTCAAGTTTGAGATTCAGGTTTTGCATTAACAATTCTTTGTCGTTCGTTTCCTTAAAAGTAACTGAACCTCCTGAAATTACGGTCTCATCATTACATTCGTTAAAGTTACCAAGAATAAACCTAGAGTCACCCAACCTAAAAACCCTTCAAACATAACCCATTTTCTGAAATTATCTTTAGGATACCAGTCACCATATCCAACTGTAGTAAAGGTTACCATACTGAAATAAAAGCTATCCCAGAAGGTTACTTTTTGGTTCGAATCATTATTGTCCGATAATCTAGAAATACCAGGATTTGGCCAATCAATTTTAGGAATCAAGCTTAATAGAGTTTTAATTATCGATTTTTGAGCGCTCTCCGCATTTTCTCTATTACGCCAAGAAGCAATAGGAAAACCTAGATAAATAAAAGAGAATAACAAAACGATTAAACCACCTAAGTAAAACGAACGAAATGGTTTTACACCATATCCACAGGTAAACCACATTAGTATATCGCACCATTTTGAACCTTCTTTAGAAAAAGGAGTCCATGATTTTTCTGCTTGGCAGCATTTTCTATATTGGTAGTAGGCAGCGTCTGCATCTTCGAACTGTTCAAGGCTTCGGAAGTTTTGTATTAACTTTACATAGGTTGGTCCATCAAAAACAAGTGAGTTCTCAAGCGAATTCCAACTAACCCGCATTTCTTTGAAATCAGTACCATTTAATGTAACTTCATTAAATAGAGTGCCTGAAAAATCGACAGCGTCATCAAAATTTGCCCATTGAAAGTAGGAAGTATTGCTAAAACAAACTTCCTCAAAAAAGGCAGAATCGTCAAAAGCAGAATACGAAAAAGAAGCAGAATCGCCAAAAGTAGAATACCGAAAATTGGCATAATCGCCGAAAGTAGCAAAAACGAAAGCAGCAGAATCGCCAAAAGTAGAGTACGTAAAGTCGGTATAATCACCAAAGGTAGATTTCATAAAATTGGCAGAATCGCCAAAAATAGAATGCTGAAAAGAGGCAGAATCGCCAAAAGTACATCCCGAAAAAGAGGCAGAATCACCAAAAGTACATCCCGAAAAAGAGGCAGAATCACCAAAAATAGAATTCAAAAAATTGGCAGAATCGCCAAAAGTACATCCCCTAAAAGAGGCAGAATCACCAAAAATAGAATTCAAAAAATTGGCAGAATCGCTAAAAGTAGAATTCAAAAAATTGGCAGAATCGCCAAAAGTACATTCCCAAAAAACAGCAGAATCATCAAAGGTAGTATTTCTGAAATTAGCTGTCGAAGAGCAATTTACTTTAGCAAAGGAGAAGGATTTAGTAAATAGACAATCTGAGAAATCTAGATTATTTTCAAAAATTGAGTTACGGATTACGATGTTGCTTTTAATAATCTTTATATTTACTCCGTGAGATTCCAAATACCCTTCACTGTAGTAGTATCCAGGTTTCAATGATTCATTATGCTTTGGATTCGGAATATTTTCAAGCTTCAATGATTCATTATGCTTTGGATTCGGAATATTTTCAAGCTTAATTTCATTTAAATTGAGTTCTCCAATTATGCGGCAATTTGTAAGGTTTACATCTTCTCCTTTTTCAATTTGATTTAAAATTTCACTTGCCTGGATTTCTCTATATTCATCTGCTAGACAAACTACTGGCATGGAAGTGAGCAAGAAAAATAACAACAAAACCCAGAAAAGCAACTTTTGGCATTTCATAATTATATTTTCCGATATTTTACCTATTAAATTTTATGAAATTACTGATATTCAAATTTCATAAATTATTAAGAACTTTTCATCTCAGCTTTTCCCAGTATTAATTAATCTTTTCATCTGTGCCCATAATCACCTATATAACCCTAACTTACCCCCAAGCAGTGCAAATTTAATATAATGAATGCCGTTATCCATCTAGTATTTCGGACGAGTCAAAGCTTTACAATTATCTGATATTCCCCAATCAATTTCACGAGGATTTATAATATGGACAAATACGAGAAGGTATTCGAGCTGGCTAAACGCCGGGGGTTCTTGTGGAACTCCTTTGAGCTGTATGGTGGAAGCCGCGGATTTTATGATTACGGGCCTCTTGGGAGCACGCTGAAGAGGAGAATAGAACAGACCTGGAGAGAATTTTACGTTATCCAGGAAGGGTTTATGGAAATTGAGTGCCCGACAATCGGGATTGAGGAAGTATTTATTGCGTCCGGGCACGTTGGAGGTTTTTCAGACCCATTGTGCGAGTGCATGAACTGTAAAGAGGCATTCCGAGCTGACCATCTTGTACAAAACGTCATGGAAGCTGCAGGGACCCTGAGTGCAGAAGAACTCACCAGGGTTATAAAGGAAAATGAAATTCGATGTCCGGAATGCGGTGGAGAATTCGGCGATGCTTACGAATTTAACCTGATGTTCAAAACCATAATCGGGCCAGGGACTGGAAGGCAGGGGTACCTCAGGCCGGAAACAGCGCAGGGTATGTTTGTAGATTTCCAGAGGCTGTCTCGCTTCTACAGAGACAAGCTGCCTTTTGGGGCTGTGCAGATAGGGAAATCTTACAGGAACGAGATTGCACCCAGGCAGGGAGTAATTCGGCTCAGGGAATTTACACAGGCCGAGTGCGAGATATTCGTTGACCCACGCAATAAGAAGCACCCAAACTTTGAACGCTTTGCAGATAAAGAACTTGTACTCTATTCCCAGAAAGCACAGGAGAAAGGCGAATCTTTCAGGATGACTGTGAGGGAAGCCGTGAAAGCTGGAGTCATTGCACACGAAGTCCTGGGCTACAATATTGCACTTACTAACGAGTTCTTGACAAAAGTTGGAGTTGATCCTGCAAAACTAAGGTTCAGGCAGCACCTGACCGATGAGATGGCGCATTATGCAATCGACTGCTGGGACGCCGAAATCGAGACCGAACGGTTTGGCTGGGTCGAAATCGTTGGAATTGCCGACAGGACGGACTACGACCTTAAAGCCCATGCAAGGGTCAGCAAGACCGAGCTTTACGTGTATGTCGAATACGACGAGCCAAAAATGGTAACTCGCTTTGTTATAAAACCGAACATGGGAAAACTCGGACCTGTCTTTAAGGGCAAGGCAAAAGCCGTAGCAGATGCCTTAAAACAGCTTTCAGAAGAAGAGCTCTCAAAGGATGAGATCAAAGTTACCGTGGAAGGGGAAGAGTTGACAGTCGGTTCGGATGCGGTGGACTTTGCGGAAGAAACGGTTAAAGTCAGCGGAGAAAACGTCATCCCTCACGTAATCGAGCCCTCCTACGGGATCGACAGAATTTTCTACGGTATCATGGAACACGCCTATGACGAAGAAAACGTGGCTCAGAAGGTCGCCGAGTCCAGGCTTAAAGGCGCAGAAGAAGCTGAAAAAGAATTCGAAACAGGAAAGGAAGAAGGTGAAGCTGAGGGAGGAGAAGAAAACCGTCTTGTCATGCACTTCACAAGTGCGGTTGCTCCGGTACAGGTTGCAGTCCTTCCGCTTTTGACTCGAAAAGAGCTTGCAGACCCTGCAAAGGATATCATTGCAAAACTCAGGGAAAAAACCCTGCTTGTCAATTATGATGATTCCGGAACCATCGGGCGTCGCTACAGGAGAAACGACGAAATAGGAACGCCTTACTGCGTTACTGTAGATTACGATACCCTTAAAGACGGAACTGTAACTATCAGGGACAGAGACTCCATGCGTCAGATCAGGGCTCCGATCCAGGGGATCGAGAACACGCTCTATGAGCTTATTTACAGAGGTAGAGCTTTCGAATCCGCAGGCAAGCCTTTTAACTTCTAAAATTAAAAAACCGATAGTTTCTGAGCTGTGGGCTAAAAAGCCTGCAGCAAAGTTTTTAGTTTTTTATGCTTATTGCAATTACCTGAAATTACAATTACCTGAAAATTGAATAAATAAATATGAAAAGATGAAATTAATTTATCTGAAATGAACTATCCTGAAGCAGAATGAACGAGAGTCTTTTTCCTGAAAAACCTGGGTTCATGAAGCACCCGTTGATAAAACCCGATACTGTTGAGCAGAGGCTCTATCAGTTGAATCTTGCAGGAAAGGCCCTGGAAGGCTCAAGCCTTGTTGTCCTTCCTACGGGGCTTGGAAAAACCATTATAGCTCTTTTTGTAATTGTTTCCAGGCTTCAGCGTTTTGGAGGAAAAGCCCTGATTCTTTCCCCAACAAAACCACTTGTAGAGCAGCATGCCTCTTTTTTCAAGAATGTGATGGCTCTTCCCGAAGAAGAAGTTCTGACATTTACTGGCAGCATTGCGCCTGCAGAGCGGGAAAAACTTTGGGCCCAAGGGAAGGTCATAGTTTCCACACCTCAGGTGATTGAAAACGACCTTCTTACGAAACGAATCAGCCTTAAGGATGTAAGCCACATAACCTTTGACGAAGCCCACAGGGCAGTCGGAAATTACGCTTATACTTTTATTGCGGAAAAGTACTTCGAGAGCGCAAAGAATCCTCACGTGCTCGGAATTACTGCAAGTCCGGGCAGTTCGGACGAGAAAATCTCGGAGGTCTGCCAGGCTTTACATGTTGAAAATGTCTCCGTGAAAACTGAAAAAGACAGGGATGTCCGTCCTTATGTGCAGGAAAAAGAGATAGAATGGTTTCAGGTCCAGCTTCCTTCAGAAATGGCTGAAATCCGAGGTTATCTGGAAAAAATCTTTGATGACCGGCTCGGAACCATAAGAGGCCTGGGTTTTTCGCCAGGCAGCGG
>DAQQ01000244.1:11057-12058 GCA_002508465.1 Methanosarcina sp. UBA7
CTTGCCGAAATGATGAAGGTTAACCATGCTGTGGAAATGGTTGAGACCCAGGGGCTTGGGCCTCTCAGGAAGTACCTGGAGAAACTTGACGCTGAAGCTTCTTCAAGCAGTGCAAGCAAGGCTTCAAAAAGACTGATGGACGATCTCTATATGAGAAAAACCCTTTACAGAGTAAAGGAATGTGAGGTAGAACATCCTAAACTCGAGCTTGCGCGGAAACTCGTATCCGAACAGCTAAAAGGAAGTCCTGATTCCAGAGTAATTGTTTTTACGAATTATAGGGACACAGCAGAGATAGTGGTAAATGCCCTATCAGGAGTTCCAGGAATTGTCCCTATCCGTTTTGTAGGACAGGCTTCGCGCCGTAAGGATAAAGGGCTTACGCAAAAACAACAGGTAGAAGTTCTTGATAAATTCAGGGCAGGAGAATATAACGTACTTGTAGCTACCTCAGTTGCCGAAGAGGGGCTTGATATTCCTTCCACGGATCTGGTATTATTCTACGAACCCATTCCCTCGGAAATTCGGAGCATCCAGCGTAAAGGCAGGACAGGCAGGCAGCATAAAGGCAGAGTCATTATACTGGTGACAAAGGGTACACGCGACGAAGCATATTACTGGAGCAGTAAGAGCAAGGAAAAAAGAATGTTAAATAGCATGCACGGACTTGAAGCCCTTCTTGAGCCTAAAAACTCAAAGCAGAGTTTGAAACTTTCAGACTTTGAGTCAAAAGCTTTTATTCCAAATTATACGCAAAATAAAGCTAAAAACGGGACTAAAATAAATAACAGATTCGAAAATGCTAATATATCGCGGGAAAATAAAGGTCCAGTGCAGGAAAGCAGTAATCCGACTGTAAATACCAGTGGTTTTGTAGATAGCGGAGACAAGACTATAGAAAGCAGCCTTTTTATGAATAGCAGGAACAGAGCTATAGATAGCAGTAGTATTGCAGACATTGAGGGCAAGGCTGTAGATGTTAAAGATTTAACTTTAGACCC
>DAQQ01000080.1:0-12241 GCA_002508465.1 Methanosarcina sp. UBA7
GGTTCATTTTTACATTTGACTTATTTTGAAATTTGACTTATTTTGAAATTTGACTTATTTTGAAATTTGACTTATTTTGAAATTTGACTTATTTTGAAATCTGACTTTATTTTGAAATTTGACTTTATTTTGAAATTTGACTTTATTTTGAAATTTGACTTTATTTTGAGATTTTGACTTGTTTTGAGATTTTAACTTGTTTTGAGATTTAAACTTGTTTTGAGATTTAAACTTGTTTTGAGATTTAAACTTGTTTTGAGATTTAAACTTGTTTTGAGATTTTGACTTATTTTTACGTTTGATTTATTCTGAAAAACAGAAAAGGAAAATTAGAGAAAAAGACAAAAACAAAGCGCAAGGAAAAAGAGAAATTGAGGTAAAAATATTAACCTTGCGAACTAATTGAAGATTATTTATCAGAACTAAAACATAAGGTTTGATGCCGAAATATTAGTACCTTTTAGGTTTGCGCTTTGCGTAACACTCCCTGCAGTAGACCGGCCTGTCAGGGTCCGGTTTAAAAGGCACCTCCGTTTCTTTGCCACAATCTGAGCATTTTGCTTTGTACATCGTTTGTGGCTCTCTACTATAGCTGCGTTCTCTACTGGAACCCCGATCCCTACTCTGGGAACCTTTTCTTTCCATTATGATTTCCCCTATTTGATTTCTCGTTAAAGTTCACACAAAGAGACATATCAAATAATTCAAAAAGAGCCTCATTTATGAACTGTTATTGCTGGGGGTCTTGATGAACTAATTGAACTATTAATATCTAGCATAATGGTATTTATTTTTACTGTACTAAAGTTTATTAAGCTTCAACAATTTTGCTACTTTTTAAGCCGAGTGCTTAGCAATTTATTCCAATGAATTATGCATCTATACTCAAATTATTGAAATATTTGTTGCATTAAACTCTATTAATGTTTGAGTTGCGAGTAAACTTCGTTATCATTCAAATGTCTCATTAAGTTTTGTTAATACTCAAGTTTCCAGAATAATACTAAGGAACTAAAGTATTAAGGAACTAAAGCAGAATTTGCAAAATTATTCTACTTAAAACTAGTGTTTCGATCCTAAAATAGATTCTTAATTTCCTGGAAAAATTCATAATCTCAGGTTCTATTCAAAAGTCAAGTTTTATGAACCTATTTCAGAATCGCAATACTAGTCTATATTTAGCAAACGATTTAAAAAATAGATTTGATTTATGATATATATCATTGTAATTGAAACTCATATATCACTTACGTTATTTTTTACCTATGCTATCCACTTTCAGTAATAAATTTTCAGATTTAATGATTTTTCCTGCTGTTGAGTTTCAATCCAACATGGATTTATTGAACTTTTATGCAGGAAGTAAAAGCAACTATATGGTGTTTATAGAGACCAAAAACGATATTATTTAATTTTCACCAAGTGTCATTAAACATACAAACTACTGAAATTCATTTAAAAATACTATCATGAGAATTGCTGATTTTCGAAAAAATACTGTGGAATATGGGTTTCTAAATTTTAGCAGTAGAGTTATGACAAAAGTAGCCCGGAAAATGATTATCAAATAACTGCATTCCGGATAAAGAAAGGAGGTTTATTAGCCTCCAATTTTATTTGGATAAAGGGAAAACTTTTTACTCACTCCCTATTTAACTCCTTACTGACTCTAAAGTAAAGTTATTTTCCTTCAAATTCTTTGCTGACGTCGATAGTACTGGTGTACTCCTTGTCTGGAAGGTCTTCGAGAAACTCAATTACCTCACTGCTAGCTTTATGCTTTTTAGCATGCTCAATAAGTCCCTGTTTTTTTACAGGAGAATCTATATCCTTTAGAGCTTTCTGAACTTCAATAGAGCTTGTATGCATAAGTTTCCCCCTTTACTCCAATCAAGTCCCCTTTAAGTTCATTTCAACATTTACAGCTTTTTCAGAGACCTGATCCTTTATTTCGACTCTCCTTCAAAACGCTTTCCACTAAATTCCTGAGCAACATCGGCAGCATTTTTATATGTCCTGTCTGGAAGTTGCTGCAATTCAGAACTTATTTCATTATTAGCGTTATGTTACTGAGCATAACTAACGATTTAATTCTTGCTTTTAGGAAAATCAATACCTTTCAGTGCGTGTTCAACATCAGCCATATTTGCTCTTATAAATTTTCCTCCATATTTTATATATTTGTTTTCGAATTCTTTATTAATGATTTTACTTTCCAGAAAATTCCTTACTAACATCGGCAGCGTTTGTATATTCCTTTTCTGGAAGACTCTTAAGGACTTGCATTACCTCATTGCTGGCATTGTGCTTTTTAGCATGCTCGATAAGATCCTGCTTTTTTACAGGATAATTTATGTTCTTTAGAGCTTTTTGGACTTCAATTGGACTAGTTTGCATAAATTTCTCCCCGATTTTTGTATTTTATTTTTGTTTTAGTTCCTTGCTGACTATGTCATTATGACATACTTTCTAGCAATCTACATATTTCTAACAGAAAGCCTTATCTGAATACTTTATTGTCAACTTTCTTGTACTTACTCTCAGGTGTATTCAACCATATAGGTTGTATAACACTTGATAGTCACTTTTGAATGAGATAACCCATTCTTTCGGTATGATCCAGACCTAAACTATATATGTTCTAAAACCCCTGCTAAGTAAACCTGTAATTGTTTGGTTTTAGGTTTGATGTGTTCGCTTTCCAGACATTGATATTTCTGGTAACATCATCAGGGTGTTACTTTATTTTAGAAATCCCCCAAAAGGTCCAGAACATTATTGCTTGCCTGCTTATCCTCAGCAAACTTTACAAAGTTGTCTCTGCTTTCAGGATAGCCTATCCCCGCCGATTATAGATTCTTCAGCCTGGCATGGACTCCTTTATATAAGTTCACCTCCTGGATTCAGGTAGCTATTGCCTTTCCCAATAAGTTGCCCACCCACCATTGAGTATTATGTAAAATATAATATAAAAAAGAATTCAACTCAAACGTTTAGTAGAAGATGACTATTTAGATCTAGCAGCTTATTGCTTTTTTTTAAAATAAAAGACTGAACATGTCTGAAAACCAGGGTTTTTAGTTAGCACCTATTGAGAAGTATGCCCCCATAAATCGCTTGGTTTAAAACAGGTTAGTTAAAGAAAATAGTCCCTTAAATAGAGTACCCGATACCGAAAAATTACTCTATGAGGAAATAAGTTAGCCACATATCAGAAAAACTTTCTTGAAAGCTACCGAAGCTCAGAGGTATCATATAAAAATAAATAGGTATGCTTTCAGCCTATAATTTTGAAAAAGTAATTTAATAGTATAAAACTAATTCTGAATCTAAAACAATTCTGAGTCTATCCGATGAAAACAGGTATTTCAATATATAATAATGCCAGAAATCAAGGCTTATCTCCGTCTTACAAAAGTGCCAGATAAAAATATTTGCCTCTACTGAAAAGTCTTCAATTACCTAAATAAAGAGACTCTTTTCTTCTAACTGGCCTCGTTCTTTAGGTCAAAGGTTCAGGTTACTTTGTAAAATCAGCCTCAACAATTGCAGAGAAGCTTAGTATTTCCGAATTTGTTATAGATTTGACAGTTGCCGCAGTTGAAACGTCAATTCCTGAACTTGCTTCGTGAACTACCGCTTGGCTGAAGACAAACCGGTTTCCTGATTCACAGACTACCTTCTGGAGTCTCCAAAGACTTTAATTCGGGCAGCTCCTGCCCTACTGAGTTTCGCTTAATCTCTCGCCTCGGCTTTACATGGTTACAAGCTTGAGTCGATGAATTTTCCAAGACCTATAAATCTAAAAGGTTAACTCACTGAAAAAGGTTGCTTGGTTTTCGCTAACCTTAATCCAATTATTAGATTAGTTTAAAAATCAAAGTAGTTCTGCAGAATCAATAACATTACGATTTTTAGAAGTTGACGCTTATATCCCCTGAGCTAAAGACTCAGGGATTTTACGCTTCGACCTACAAATAATTGCTTTTCTCTGGCAGGTAAACGGTATCGTGATAGGAAATTTCATTGGATCAAACATCGCAGATATAGAGCCTATTGTCGGGCTGATTGCAATTATATTCCAATGAAAACTGAAATAGAGATGCTCAGGAAACTGCGTTTTAAAAAGTTTGTAATATGCTTTTAAAGTTCAAATACATCAGCAGTGCAAGGTAAAAGCTCAATTGTATAAGAAATAAAAAACTAACAGTGAAAAACTAACAGTCCAGAGAAGGTTTCACAAAAAACAAGAAGATGATCAACCCAATAACTAATCTTAGAACCCTGAAGACCATTTTATATGTCCTTTTACAAGTAAAGAAAATGTACTTTTTATATAATTAAAATTACAGTGTGCCTTGAGATTATTCTCAGTTATTGGGTTAAACCTACAATGTACATGAGTAAACCTGAGAATAAAGGGATTAAGAAATTATCATTAAAGAAAAACTTGAAGATAATTTGCGAGTTAAGTTCCCGGATTGTCTGCAAACCTATAATGCTTTCCAGTATTATCCCACCTGCAGCCCCTATAAGGGCCTGAACAGGGGGTCACAAAAAGTAAAGATGATAAAAAGGCTGCTACTATACCTGAGACCGTTCCTTCTACAGTTTTTTCTTTCGAATATGGTAGCTTATGCCTGCCTACCAGCGCTCCTACGGCGGTTGCTATAGAATCCCCGAACGAGACTATAGCAATAGAAGCATATACAATCTCTTCAGGGAATAATAGAAAAGAGAGAGTTATTCCACAAAGGAGCGTGATAGTACCTTTAAGTGGTATATTTTGCTTTGAAGGTCTTCTCCACCTGCACAGGAAAGTAGACAAACGAAGCGGAAGCTTATCCAGGATAATAGCTACTGAGGCTGTTACATATAGCGCAAGCAGAAATAATCGCAGGGTTATAGCGTAAAATGGGACAGGTTAGGCCTGTTACCAGTTCTATGCTCTGTGTACTCACAGCTGCAGCACCAAGCCAACTCCAAATAAAACAGACTTGCCCGTTTTCACTCCAGGGGTGAAAATGATCGCTGGCATCAATACTTTCAAAACCTGCCTTTTCAGCAGTTATTACCTGTTGCAGCGTATCGGACGGAGGGAACTGTTCAGGTGCAATCTTATATCCTAGTTTAAGCAATTTTATCCCCCCATTAAGTATTTTTAAAATTATGAAATAATATTAGATAAATAATATGAGATAATTGTATTCAGACTCAAAAATTCAAAGTCCAGACCAGTACTTCCTGCTGATAAAGTGAGGCTTCTTGAGACATGAAGTAAGGCTTCTTGAGACATGACCTCTGGAAGAAAAAGGCGAAGGAGAAAATGAGTAAAGAAAGAATAATTAAAAAATAACGAAGAAAAATAACTAAGGAAAAAACAACAAAGAAAAATAACTAAAAGAAACAGCAAAGAAAAAAATAGCTAAAAGAAAAACAATAAAGAAATAAAAGTGAAAAAAAGCTCAGGTTTCTTGAGATTAATCCAGAAGTGTAAAGTACATTCTCCTGTTGCTCTTCCCTTTATTCTGAAGTTTTATGATCTTTATCCCTTTTATTTCCTCGGTATTTTTAACATGGGTCCCCCCACAGGCTTCGATAGTGACTCCTTCGATTTCGACTATGCGAACTTCGTTTATTTCGTCGGAAAAGCCTTTTGCCAGCGTGGTTAGCCGCGAAAGCCTTTCTTCGGCTTCTTTACGGCTTACAAGATAGAGATTGACAGGACTTTTCCGGGCTATAAGGTCATTGGCAATTTTCTCATATTCGGCAAATTTATCCCTATCAAAGACTTCAAGACTGAAATCCACCCTGCTCTGGTCAAGACCAAGCTGGTTTCCGGTTATCTTAGCCCCTGCCTCCTTTTCAATTACGTTCGCGATTACGTGGGTCGCCGTATGCATACGCATATGCCCGTAACGACGATCCCAATCTATGAATCCTTTTACCTTGTCCCCTGCTTTTAACCCGTTAGAAACATTTTCACTGTTTATCTCGTGACTGATATCTCCATTGAACTTGTCCACATACAGGACATTAAATTCAGCTCCATCGGATTCACGAACCAACTTACCGGTATCACTGGGCTGGCCTCCGCTTTCGGGATAAAAGGCGGTACGATCAAGAACCACAAATCGATTATCTGTAAATCTTTCGATAGTTGCTTCGAATTCTTTCAGATAACAATCGAGGAAGTAAAGCGTCTCTGTCATTGACAAACCTCTTTTTTAAACTTTACTAAAGTGGATAACTAAAGGAGATAAAAACTGTCAGAATACATAAACTATACAGTTTAGAATAAAAGTCCAAACCTTGCCAACATGATTCTCCATAACTGCAGAAAACATAACTATGGGAATTTATTTCAATTACTTATGATTATTGAATATCGATTAAACTAACGCAAGTAAGAAGTTTTCCTCTTGGTGTTCCAGTTCTTCCCTTAAAGCGGCCAGCTTCTTTTTTGAATCCTCAATATTTTCTTCAAACGAGTGGTTTTTCCCCAGAAGTTCAGCTTTCTTATATTTGAGTTCAGCCAGTTTTTCCAGTGTTCGAACTTTCTAACCAGCCTGGAAAAATTATTTTTTCAACTTGATAATGCAGTTGGAGAGAAATGTTTTATAACTGTATAGACAATTGAATTATTAAACAGTTAAGAAAATATAATATAAAAAAGAGATGAGAGCTTGGGACGCTATTCAATAGAGGATTTCATTCAAAGCACAGAAGAAAAGGATCTGAATCAGGGAATTTTTGAGCTGGAACGTGAACGCCTTCTTGAAGTTAACCTTGAAGGAATGGTCTGGACAAAAAGAGGATCAATGGTTGCATACACAGGCGATATAGTTTTTACGAGGGAAGGAGTTTTCGAACACGGAATAAGTACTTTTGTGAAGAAGGCACTTACAGGTGAGGGAGCTAGCCTTACAAAAGCCGAGGGCAAAGGAAAGCTCTATCTTGCAGATGAGGGAAAGAAAGTATCAGTCCTGAAACTTGATAACGATTCCCTTTTTGTAAACGGTAACGATCTACTTGCCTTTGAGACCTCTCTAAACTGGAATATAAAAATGATGAAAAGTGTTTCAGGAATGATGGCAGGAGGGCTTTTTAACATTAAACTTGAAGGAACCGGTATGGTTGCCATTACAACTCACCAGGACCCCCTAACTCTTCGGGTAAGCCCGGGTCATCCGGTCTTTACTGACCCCAATGCTACAGTTGCCTGGTCAGGAAACCTGGAACCTGAAATAAAAACTGATATTTCCCTGAAAACCCTGGTTGGAAGAAGCAGTGGGGAGTCATTCCAGATGGCTTTCAAGGGAGAAGGATTTGTAGTGGTTCAGCCTTATGAGGAAGTTTATTTCCAGATGCAGACTTGAAAAATGCAGTTTTGGACGTATACTGGGGTTTTCGCTCAAGCCTTTTTAAAAGGTTTGCAGGTAAATCAGCCTCATTCAGCAAGTTGAAAAACAACTGCTTTTCTACCTCTAATTCAGCCCTTTTGAGCGAAAGAAGTGAGCGAAACGGACCCGTCCTCCCGAGAAGGAACTCGGGAGCTACAACTTTGCTTTAACTGAACTCATGCTGTCCTCCCGAGACAGGACTTGGGAAGTTTACACGCAAATCACTATCGATTAAACTAAGATTGGAAAGAAGTTTTTTCTTTTGGTACTCCAGTTCTTCCCTTAAAGATGTCAGCTTCTTTTCAGAGTCATCAATATCTTCCTCAAGAGAGCGAACCCTGCTCAAAAGTTCAGATTCCTTATGTTCGAGTTCAACCAGTTTTCCGGTATTCGAGCTTTCGAGTTCAGATTTCTTTGCTTCAAACTCCTTCAGGGCTTCTAGATATTCTTTTTTTCGCTCTGGAAAGTTTGAGATTGCAGATTTGACCTGTAATAGAGCTTTTTCTTTTTTCTGGGTCTGCATATCCAGGGCATTATCTTCGAATATTATTTGAAGTTCCGGGAAAAAAGAAGGATTTACATGCACAGGAGCTTCAAGACAAATATCAAGCTGTTTCTTTACTTCCGGCTTTAAGGTATACCTGCTGCTTTCGTGAAGTTTCTTAATTCTTGAGAGATGACCCGAAAGTGGGAGTACAAGAGAACTCAAACCTGTCTCGGCTTTCCTGAGTTTTTCCCTGGATGCGTTAAGTTCTGCCTGAAGGTTCTGTAAACTCTCCCAGACTGGGCCTTTTCTGAAATCCTCAAGATCCTGGCTAGCTTCGGAAGTTTCAGCCTTCAAAGCCTGAACTCTCCGATTTCTGGATTCAAGTTCCATTTCTTCGGCAGTTATTGAGGCCAAAAGTCCCTGTACTTTATTCATGTTCGAGTGAGCTGCTTCTATGGCATCCATTTCGTTCTTATTTACCCGAATTACCTCTCCGAGCTCGTTAAAAACTTTACCCAGGCTGGCAAGACTTTCGCTAACTTCTTTTGATTCTTCCGGAAAAACACCTCTTGTATACTTGAAACTCTGGTTCATATGCTCCAGGCAGGTATTAATGCTCTGTGTAGATGCTCCATAGAAGCTTTCAAGAACCCTAAAGTCCCTGCTATCCTGCACCCTGATTTTATCTGTCAATGTTGCGACCTGTTTTGTCACATTTTCTCTGTTACTCTTTGCTCGCTTTACAGCCCTGATATCAAAGTCTCCCTCAACTTTAGCCTCAGCAAGCCTGGAGTTACTTTCCTTGAGTGCCAAAAGTGAAACTTCAAGTTCTTTTACAAGGCCAGATACGTCTTTTTCTACTCGGAAAGATATTTTTTGAGACACGGCATCCAGCCATGAGGGCAGGTCTTCAAAATTGATTTCTTTGAGACCTCTTTCCTCACTGGAATCTTCTTTTTTTCCGAACAGTTTATTAATCCACTTCAACCTTGACCTTCCCTGAATTTGATAAAAAATTTAACTTATTTCATTAATTCGGTTTACTTTTGAAACTTGTGATGTTAAGTATTTATTCTGTAAAAGACTTTCCGGGATTAAAAAGACAGAATAAAAGAAAGATAGAGTCTACAGATGTATAAAGAAATTAAATGCTTTTTATATTGATAGCCAAATGATAAGTATAATCCTGCACTCTATTTTAGAAGTCTACTCTTTATAAATCTACTTTTAATAAGTCCTACTTTTCATAGGTTCTATTCTTTATAAATCCTATTTTCATAAGACCTATTCTTCATAAGTTCTATTCTTTATAAGTTCTACTTTTAATAAGTAATACTGTTAATAAGTTATACTGGAGAAGTTACATGAGAGTTGCTTTTGAGCTTCTCCACAAAGATAAGAAGGAAGGTAAAAATAAGGAAGGTAAAAATGAGCTTTGAGACAATAATGAAACAGGTAATTCCATATACCGAGATAACGGTATCCAGGCTGATTTTTGCAATAATAGTGCTCGTTATGGGGTTTGTTTTATCAAAGTATATTATTCATGTTTTCAGAAGAGGATTACAGAAAACAAGGATTCCGGATCTCACTGTTCAATTTCTCACCCATTTTTTAAGTATCCTCCTTTATGTAATTATTATTCTTATTTTCCTGAAGAGTTTGAATTTTGATGTGGATAGTTATATATTAGGGGTTTCTGCAGCAGTAGGCATTGTTCTCGGACTTGGCCTGCAGGACACCTTCACAAACTTGACTGCCGGAGTATGTGTTGCCGCAATCAGGCCTATTGACATGGGAGAAACTGTAACCGTAAACGGACAGACCGGAAAAGTGAGATCCGTAGGGATTATGTCAACCGAACTCCTGACACTTGATAACCAGCTCATAACAGTCCCGAACAAGCTTGTCTGGGGAAGTTCTATTGTTAATATGACACGGATGCCTATAAGAAGAGTTTCGGTTGATATAGGAATTAGTTACTCCTCAAGCCTCGAAAAGGCTACAGGAATAGCACTCAATCTAATGAAAACTCACCCTCTTGTCCTTAAGGAACCCGAGCCTGCAGTCGTAACCACTGAACTTGCCAATTCCTCGATAAATTTGCAGCTCAGGGCCTGGGCAAAAACAGAAGAAATGGGAACCGTAAAGAATAACCTTGTTACAGGAATATTTGACGCTTATACGAAAGAAGGAATTGAAATTCCATTCCCCCAGATGGATATAAATATAAAAGAAATTAAACCAAAAGAAGGTAGAAAGTACACAACGGAACAGGATATGACGGTGCAGGAAGAAAAAATTGTACTTGAAGAGGGGCGCAGCAATGTAGAAGGACTATATTAATCAGAACCAATCTTCTTTTAAAAATACCCTTTCCTGCATCCATATATTTGTTTACATCTGACAAGTTATGTGACTTAACATGTTATATGGAACATGGCAGTGATCCTGCCTTCAAGTTCATTCCATCTTTCAATTGCCCAGGGTGTCGGAAAAAGTTCTATTCCACATTTTTTGCTCGTAAAGAAATCTTCAGCTTCCTCAGACAATTTAACGAATCCTGTCTGCCCGGTTCCAATAATGATTTTTTCTGTCCCTTCTTCATAAATGTGCTTTGCTTCATCAAGCGAGATTTTGTGAGAAGTTCCGTAGAGCTCCTTTGATAGCCCTTTCTCCCTTTTTTCTACCTGTCCATTGAGGCGAATAATTATATCATATTTAAAAGTCTCTCCGTTTACAGTAATCGAACCAAAACTCGTAGAATCTATCTTTGGCTTCATAGTTCACCTCTTAATTGAAACTAAAAACAAGATTTTCTATTTTATAATTGTTGCATATACCTCATATATTAATAGATAGGCCCTGAGTACATTATTTTTCAAGCTACAGACATATCTGAACGTAAATACTCATACAATTTTCTACTCCTGCATGTCAACCTGGTGAAAATAAGAGACTTAAGAGGACCTTACGCCTTCGAGAAGTAAAATCAAGTACAATAAGTATTATGATCAAATTATGCTTTAAGCAGTTAAAATTTATGCCCTAAGCAGTTAAAGTTTATGCTTTAAGCAATTAAAATTTTATTCTATTAATTTTTCAGTTCACTGGGCAAGCAGATAAACGAGTGAGCAGATAACGAAATGTAACCCTATAAGCATCACCTTGCTGTAAATAAGTGTGGAATCTCGTAAGGGCGAATAAGTTAGGAGTTTTGGAATTAGAGAAAATTCCGGAAAGAAAAACACAACTTCACGCACAAATAATAGGCTCTCTTTTGAATAAATAAAAAAAATTTGCTACTATAAAAGAATAAAAGACTCTAATATCCTGATTTTGCGTAAAGTAACTTCTAGATGTTAATATTTTTTTGCATAGGAATTTAATATAAGGCATTATAAGATATGGACTTGACAAACGTCTTACATATAAATTCTTGCCAATATCAAATCCAGTTATAGTTATTAAAAGTTTTATTATTTTTCTATTTTTAAGATAAAGCTTTATCAAGTTTTAATTTCGTTTTTCTATTTTTATTTACACTTAAAAAAATAAGTATGTTTATATCCTAATATTTCCCAGTGAGTTTCGATTAATGGGTGTTCTCAGATAAATTGAGACCCTCCCCCGAAAATAAAATGTAATAAGTAGAAACACGGAGGAAAAATAATGCGAAATATGTTTAAAGCAATCTGTATTTTTACATTAGTCTTTTTTGTCATGTCAATGACAGGAGCCGCATGTAGTGGTAACAACTGTAAAACAACAAACAGCTGTAAAACAACAAATGCAATAAACGACACGTACTCATTCCAACTTAAAAAATGTCCAAATACTGCTTATTGCTTTAACTCTAATACTGTACTGAAGAATGACCAGGGATGCAACCTTCAAGTTACAAAAACAGGAACTATCAAGACCAAACTCGGCGGTACAGTGACGATGAAAAGCAACGGCGCATTCTGCTATAAAGCATCATCTACATGTTGTTCTAAAAAATGTTGTACTTGCGTAGACAGTTTTAAATATTGTATAAAAGGCAAGGACGGAAAAACCGATTGTGCAACTGTTACACTGAAACTCAAATGTCCCACCTGCTAAAGTACTCTTCAGGTACTTGCTCCAACAGGTGCATTTATTGTAACTAAACGCATTAAAGGGAAAAGAAAGTGCTAATTTTGGGCATTTAATCCCAACCCTTTAATGCTTTTAGCTTGATAATTATGGAACATGTAAGTCCATCAAAATTAACTGCATTTCGATTCTAAAGTTTTTTTCTAAAAGCTTGCTTTCTGAGATTGTTAATATTAGGTTTCTATTAGGTTTTTCTATTAGGTTTCTATTAGGT
>DAQQ01000025.1:0-1132 GCA_002508465.1 Methanosarcina sp. UBA7
CCTTTCTCTGCCCTTATAACCAGAAGAGGATATTTTTGCATCTCAAAGCGGAGGCCAAGAGCACACCCATTTTCAAGCTGAATCTGTTCAATAAGCATATTTTTCAGAACAGCTTTAAACCAGATTAATTTTTTGGACTATCTGACAAAACCATGTATAGAAGTTTTTGATATATTCAGAAACTTTCCTGGCTTCTACTGCTTTTCCGGTCTTTTCAACAATTTCGTTTTTATTTATGATTTCGCTTGTTTTGTTTTCTTCAGTTTTATCTTCTTCAGCTTTATTTTCTTCGGTTTTATTTTCTTCAATTTTGTTTTCTGCGTTTTGCGCAATGCTTTTTTCTCTTTCCTGCATCGCGGCTTTATAGGTTTCATTTTCAGAAATCCAGATGGTTATGTTTTTTTCCGGACTGAAACTGCCTTTAAGCACCGTATAGTTGTTCTCGGATTCCTTACTTTCATTATTCAGTCCTTCTGTCCTTTCGACATCAAAGCCTGCAGGCAGATTGATTGTGACATTTGAGTTCGGGGTGCCCATAAACCAGATATTCGTATCCTGATCAATCTGTTTTTCGAAAGTGTAGCTTACAGTTGCAGAACTAGTAATTAATGATTCTTTTCCAATCTTGCCCAGAGCATCTTTCGAGACTAAGTAGTCAATGTCTGTTACATTGACAAACTCCGAAGTGCCATTAAGTTTCACATCAGGTTTGGCTCTTACGGATTCTTCCATTTTATTTCCGAGAATGCTTTCTGCTTTCAGGATTTCCCAGGCATTAACAAACTTATCACTGTCTCCTGCTTCCAGGTCGATGAAACTCCTGAAAACAACAGATTCGTTGCCTGTAATTTGTTCTTGATATCCCCAGGTCATCCCATTTCTTTCCACTGTGATGTTATTGCTGGGGTCAAAGGCAGCATTACAGGGCTCTGCCATAAATGCAGGCATAAAAAGGGTTATTAACAGAAAACCGGTTAAAAAAAGATTGTATACTTTCAAGGCGCTCAACTCATGTTTTTTTCTATGTTCTGGCTTTTTGCTAACCTTTAAATTTTCCCTCTTCTTTATTTCCGGTTCATTTTCAAATTATTTTTGATTTACTTTTAATTTTTTCGATTTACTTTCGATTTAC
>DAQQ01000025.1:1172-7613 GCA_002508465.1 Methanosarcina sp. UBA7
TTCTCTTTACTTTCGGATTTTACTTTGTTGTAACCTCGCAGCCATCCTGGGTTATTATTATGGTGTGTTCTGCCTGGGCCACAAGTCCTCCTGCACTTTCGAGAAGTACAGGATAGGAGTGAAGAATCCCTGCTTTTTCAAGCTGGAGTAATGCAAAATCCAGTTTTTCGGGTTTAAGCCAGCGTTTTGCAAAAGGCAACTCTCTGTATTCTTCAACCTGTTTCAGGACATTCCGAACTGCAGGCAAACGGACTGGCTTTTTCCTTATAAGGCTGTATATCTCGGACCAGTTTCCATCATGGACAGCACCAACTCCATCCGTTGCAAAGGGCTCGATTGCGAGCACGTCTCCTTCTTTTAGAATTAATCCTCCTTCCATATGCCGGTTAGGAACAGAGGGATCATCGTGAGCTTCGTACTGGGAAAGCCCGTGACCTGTCAGGTTCATTATCGGGTTCAGTCCGTAGCTGCGAATGCTTCTCTCGATTGCAGCTCCTAGTTCCCCGGTAGAAATTCCTGGCTTTGCAAGGTCAATGGCTGCGGCAAGAGCCTCTTCGGCAGCTTTCGTGATGTCAGAATTTCCTGATAAGTCAACAGTCACAGCCGAATCCGCAATGTATCCATCTACATGGACTCCGAGATCCAGCTTAACCATATCTTTTCCAAAAACGTCAGTATCTCCTATCTTAGGGGTTGCATGTGCAGCCTCTTGATTTCTTGAAATATTGCATGGAAAAGCAGGTTTACCTCCAAGCTCTATAGTCCGGTTTTCAACAAACTCCGCAACTTGCAGCAGAGTGTTTCCTACTTTGACCATTTCCACGGCTTCAGCCCTGACAATTTTCAGAATCCTACCTGCTTCCCTGTATTTCTCAAGGATCTCTTGCTTATTGTGCACATTATCAGTCATGTTACCCCTTGTGAATGTTATTATTTCTTGTGAATGTTATTATTGTATTCTTATATAAGTACTGGAACTCTTACAGTTCTCTTGAGTGTGTTCCTTATGTGAATTTCTAATTCTTGACTTGAACAGATGCTTCTGAACAGCTTCTTTTGAATAGATTCTTTTGAATAGATTCTTTTGAATAGATTCTTTTGAACAGATTCTTTTGAACAGATGCTTTTCAGTTCAGCCTGATATTCTTGATTTTAACCAATATTTTTTCAATTTCAGAGGAGAACTTTTCCTTTTAACGGAATATATCCTATTTGAGCAGGTTAAATATTGTTATTGAAATATAAAAGTATAATAAATCCTTTCAATTGTAAATCTGTTATACTACAAATCTCTTTTCCAACCTTGTAAAGTTCTGACATCCTTTTTCCGTGACCAGGACCATATCCTCGATTCGTATTCCTCCGATCTCAGGGTAGTACAGTCCAGGTTCGAGAGTGATTACATTGCCTACCTCAAGTGGAACCCCGTTTTCTCCGACTCCCGGAAGTTCATGTACATCGAGCCCTACTCCATGTCCTGTTGAGTGAATAAAACCTACCTTTGCGCCACTTCGGTAGGTGTCATAGCCATGCGCTTCGAAGAAGTCGCAGACAGCATTATGCACATCGGATGTCTTTACTCCTGGCTTGACCATTTCAAAGCCTTTTTTCTGGGCTCCAAGTACGGTTTCGTACATTTTTTTGAGCTCTTCCGAAGCTTTTCCATGCAGGACTGTGCGCGTCATGTCCGCAAAATAACGTTTCGTTTTGCTTCGCGGGAAAATATCCAGGATAATTGGGACATTTGCCCTCAGTGGGCCCTCAGTAGTCCCATGGGGGTTTGCCGTATCCTTGCCGCATGAAACAATTGTCTCTTCGGCTTCACACCCATAATCAAGAAGGGTATGGTCTATAACCGAAAGCACTTTAGCTCCTGTCAATACCTCCCCTGCGTGATAGAGAAAGCCATCCCTTTCGTCTGCTTCTGATATTAAGGCTATAGCGGCTTCCATAGCCTTTTCTCCGGCCATCTGGGCATATTTTATGGCTTCAAGCTCTTCCGGTCTTTTCGAGCTCCTGATTTTTCTGAACGGGCTTTTTATCGGGACTACGGAAAAGCTTGCTTCAGTGAGATAATTTGATTCGAATACCGGGAAATCGTAAGGTACTGAGATCTTCTTAATTCCTTCTCCCGCAAGCAGCTCGGATATGCAGGCTGCATAGGCGATAGACGGATCTTTCTTTTCCTTCATCTTCTCCCTGTAGCCCAGGTCCTGCAATGTCCTTATTGTCGAAACTCTTGACTCGATTTCAGCTCTACCTTTTTCCATATCCGAAATAAAAAGTATCTCTTCTCCGGCTGCTGTTTGCAGATATGCGAAATCGTCGGAAGCCAGGAATCGAGTTACATAATAGATATCGGAATTATGAAGGTTACCTATCATAAGATAGGCATCTGTTCCTGTTTCTTCAAGGGCTTTCTTTATGCTGAACTCTGGTTCTATCATGCAAGGTAATTCTGGCTTTGTGCATAAAGGTCTTATTGTCAGGCCTTCTGTCTTTCCATCCGCAAAATTTCTTCTTTTATTTTATGGTTCAAAATTAGAAGCTCTTCAAGCAGCTCAAAATAATGATTAAGAGAGGCTGTCATTTCATCCGAAAACCTGAGAAAGCATACATACTTTCTTTTTCCCATCTCTTTTACCCAGGCTTTATTCTCAGGCTCCCCTTCTTCCCAGAAAATTTCGGTAGCACAGCCAAGGATTTTTCGAACGCTTGATGTCAGCTCCTTTAGAATTTTCTCTTTTTTATATTCAATGTAGTCCTTTGAAACATCCGGCTGAAATAGTGCATTTTTATGAATCCAGTAATCTTCGTGGTTTAGATAAGTCTCTACAATACCTGAAATTTTGAGGGACAGCTCTTTCAGGTCTAAGTTTGATTCTACTGGGTTTTTGTTATGAAGTCTTAAGTTTTCAGGAAAAGCTGCGTTTTCTGGAGAGTTAACTGATATTTCAATTTCTCTTTTAATCCATTCGGAGGTAAATTTTTTGGTAGCCTCAATAAAAGCAAGAGCTTCAAGCTCCATTTTTTCTCTTGTATCTTCCAACTTTTCCTGTGTGCTATCTAATTCTTTCCTGGAATCATCAGATACGGCAGCTTTAGTCTCCATCTTGCATTCTTCCAATCTACTTCCTTTCTCAGGAACTAATTATGCTTCTTTCGCAGGAACTAGTTATGTCATGAATTAATATGCCATTTTTGTATCTGTTGCGTTTACTTTAACTAGTGTTCGTAGAGTATGAGAACTTATATAAACTCAGATAGGTCTATAGCATATTTGTTAAGGCAAAAGAAAACTCACAAGAATACAAGGTGAAGCTAATAGACTCTACTGTTATATGCTGGAGACATATATCTTTTTTATTTATCCATTTTGTGAGTAAGATACAGGCCATGTGAGAAAAAAGGAAGCATCAAGAAAATGATGGAAGATATACTCTATCTTGGAAACATAATTTTCTTTATTTTTTTATGGAGGATAATACTTCAGGTTTTGTTAAGTGTTATCCAACTCTGCTTGAAGAAAGACAGAAGTCCTACCGGTGACGAATATCATAGACTATATGAAGAAAGTATAGAATGGATGAGGCAAGAAAGTCGGAAATCTCACAGATGATAAATACTGCAGATTATCTGAAGAAAGTTTGGTATAGATTCAGAAACGATAAGCTCATAACTTGAAATAAATCGAACAAAAGGAAGTACAAAAAGTACTCCTTTTATGTTCTATCTCAAGATCCTGCTATAAATTTATCATTATGTCATTTAGGAATATGACGAAGATATAATTTCATGACCTAGTTACCGATATCACCTAAGCCCTGGTGGAGATTCTGGTAATTATTCTGTATGATACATAGATTTAAAACAAAACCTATGTATTTTTGCCGTTTTCACCCTAATTTTGAGCTAAAATTGAGGCTAAAACTGGAAAAATGCATAGGTTTTAACGTAAAGCTCACACATTAGTGAAAATAAAAACTGTAGAATATATTTATTTCAAATTATTCGTACAACATTTTCCCAGATTATATTCTAAAAGGAACTAATAGGGTTGTGTTGCAAAAATTATCACCCATATTATTAAAAGAATCTGCATATTTCTTTTAGTTTTCAATTTTCTTTCGAGTTTTTTCCATTTTCATCACTTTTTCAAATCTAAAAAATTCGTATTCTTCTAATGGTCTCGAATTGTTTTGATGCTCGTTTACATGAGGCTGATGTGGATCAGGGTTAAACTTATTATAAAACTCAACAATGTGAAATCCGCATTTATTCACATAAAAATGAATGTTACGTTTTTCAAAATAAGGTGTAAAGAGCTCCCATACTTTTGTTTCTGGATACTGCGCCTCAATTGCCTGCCACGCTGCCGAACCAATTCCACGACTGTGCGTTTTTGACGAAATATAGAGTAAATCGACCCGATTGCGATGTGTTTTGTTGTTAATTTTTAATACTACGCCTCCCACCTTTTCACCGTTCAGTGAAATGTGGTAAATGACTGCTTCAGGCGCATGAAAAGATTGCTGAATATCTTCATCTGATGGAATAGGACCAGCTTCTGCATCACCTAAATTTTCTATTAGCGCATTCATGAAAGCTTCCTGTAATTCCTTTTGAAATAATGCTAAATCCTCTTCATTTGCAAGTAAAAGTTGGACTTTACCTTCTAACTGTTTATTCATCTCTTTTATCTCTCCTAACAATTTAGGACTTACTCGGTTGAATCATTTATGTAAATAATATTAAAATATTTCATTCAATAGGTACTGTGTGGTCTATGGGGCCTAGGGAATATTTTCAGCATCATGCGACATTTATTCAGAGGGTAAACCCCGTCAACTACACAGAACCAATAAGCGAAATCATTTCAGGATAGAACAGAAATTTAAAACTTTTAGAATATCTATAGGTTATACTATGAAACCTTCGGATAAACTACAAAGCAAATTTACAGAAAATTCGTTACGCTGCCCAAAGGTTCAGAAATTAGATGTCCTGGTTTGAAAGTAAAATGAAAATTCAAAGAGTGGGAATAATGGAGTATTTAAGTAAACCAAGATACAAATTAAATTTATAGAGAGATTATAAATATTATTAAAAAACATGTGTAAAGCCTTAGACTGCGCAAGTCCTAAATTATTTACTATAAGTTGGCAATGAATTTAGGAATTTTGAGACCAATGAATTGAATAACTGTGGTTGTTCCATATTGTTCATATGTCCAGCATCTTTTATTATCTCAAGCTGAGCATTTGGAATCCTTTCAGCAAGAATATTTGCAGTATTTTGGATATAAGGTATATCTAAAGTTCCTAAGATAACCAGTGTAGGAACCGCAATATCTTCTAGTCGCTCAATCGCTTCTGGCTTAATTCGAACTTCCGTGTCTTGATTTAACCAATGCCAAGGTTCGTAGTCATTAAGCATTTCTCTTAGTTTCTTCATTACAACCTCGTTTTTTAAAACAGAAGCAAACAGAGCAGAATTAATCCAAACCCTTTTTGCATTATCAATTCCCAACTTCTGGGCAATTAAGGCGACCTCATATTTGATTTCTTTGAACTCATTAGATAAAGGAAGTCCATTTATACCCGCTCCCCCAAGTACCAGTGATTTTACTTTTTCAGGGTGCTCAAGTGCGAAAGTGATGGCAGTACGTCCACCTCTTGAATGAGCCACTACATTAGATGAATTAATTTGCAACAAATCCATTAGTTTATTTAAATCAGATGATGTAGAATATTTCCCTCCATTTAACCGACCTGAGAGCCCGAATCCTCGCATATCGTATGCAACAGTATGATATTTTTTATTAAAATACATTAACTGATCTTCCCACATTCGACAGTCTAAACCTGTACCATGGATAAAAATTATAGGGTTACCTTTTCCGATTTCGGCGTAGTGAATGAAAACGTCATCGAGATTGGCACACTTTTCATTGATCCCTAATTCCATTGGAAAATGTCTTTTTGCTGTTTCACTGATTTTTTCAGCTATCATATTTTTTCCTTCTTCTTTTCTAATTATAATATCCGTGAATAAACTCAATAATTGCTAAAGCAATACATAGGGCGGGCGTTGTCCAAATAGAGTTCTCAGAATCACACGATAACAAAAAAGACAGTGTAACATAAGTTCAGTATGATCACAAATCTCAAGAAGTTATTTGATAGAAAAATCCACATCAATAGAACCAAATTGCTTGCTGTAAACAAAGATTTGATTTAGAATTTACAGCAAATTAGCAGCATTGCCCTTTCCCGTTCAATCTGTAATATTATTATAAATTACTTTAAATTAATTGTATCAAAAATAGCTTAGCTTCAAAACATGTTTTAAGGTCGAAAGTTTCAAAGCTACGTTGAACCCGGTTTTCAAATCGTCTAAAAATTTACTCCATATTTTTTACACAGGTTTTATTGTAAAACC
>DAQQ01000231.1:0-22713 GCA_002508465.1 Methanosarcina sp. UBA7
ATTGTGTACATTGAAGGTAACAACATCTACTTACATAATCTCTCAACTTTTATAGAGACTCAGATTACATTCAATGGGTCACAAAAAGATAAGCTTGCTATCTATGGTGACAGAGTAGTGTGGCAGGATGACCGCAACGGAAATTGGGATATATACATATATGATCTTTCTGAAAATAAAGAAATTCAGCTTACCAATGATGAATCAGATCAACTTAACCCTGCTATTTACGGTGACAAAATAGTGTGGGAAGATTATCGTGATGATAAAGAAAACAGGTACTATTGCAGTATATACATATACGATTTCTCAGCTGAACCTACAATGCCCTTTGCTTCTTTTTCTGCTAATATAACATCTAAATCCGGAAATATGCCGTTAACTGTATTATTTAATTATAATAGCACAGGTGGAACTCCAACATCCTGGTATTGGGATTTTGGAGATGGTATAAACTCAAAACATGCTCAAACCGCCACACACACATTCAAAAAACCTGGGATATATGATGTTAGTCTTACAGTAACCAATTTCGCAGGCAATAGCACGCTGAAGAAATCAAATTATATTACTGTCACTCCTCCACAAGCCCCTATCGCAGGATTCTTTTCTCCAGAAGTATATCATGCAGACACTTATGGAGGGTCAGTTCTCACAAAAACCGTATCATTTGTCGATAATAGCACAGGTTCGCCGATTTCCTGGCTTTGGGACTTTGGAGACGGTAATACCTCTTCAGAGCAAAATCCAACCCATGTATATGATGTAGGAGGAGGATATACCGTAAATCTAACTGTTAAGAACGCTGTGGGTAGTAATACGACAAGTAAGTATGGGTATGTACTTGTTGGCTTGGGTGATGGATCTGTTGGTCGGGAATATTTCTCCTCAAGTGTAACATCCGGAGATGCACCACTGAAAGTAACGTTTCATGGAGGAACCGGATATGCCAATTATTGGACTTTTGGAGATGGTTCTCAACAAAGCGTTGGTGAGAACCAAACAGTAGAGCATACATATTTGGAGCCCGGACAATATACCGTGAGCTTATATGAAGACAATGCCGGTGGCACAGCTGCGATAACAAAATATCATTATATTACCGTAACCGGACTTACAAGACCATATGCTTCTTTTACTTCGGAAAAGGTGTCCGTTCCAAAGTCACTAACAATAACATTTACTGATACAAGCATTGGAAAGCCTACATACTGGTACTGGAATTTTGGAGATGGAAATTCTTCAACCGAACAGAATCCAACTCACACATATTCTGCAGCAGGAAACTATACGGTTTCCCTGACAGCAAGTAATGAGAACAGTACAAACTCAACGTTTAGAGTAATCGATGTATTCAAAACCACAGGACCATTTGCATATGTTACTAGTGGCAACAATATCTCTGTAATCGATACGGCCACAGACAAAGTAGTAGACATAATGGAGATAGGAAGTGGTTTAACGGGGCTTGCAGTCAATTCGGAAGGAACAAGGGTATACGTGCCGAAAGAAACAAGTGGCACTGTCTCCGTGATTGATACAAACATAAGCAAAGTTATAGCCACCATTAAAGGATTAAGTTCACCTTACGCAATTGCAATTGCTCCAGACGGAAAAAAGGCATATGTTACAAACAACACCGGGGCTGTCTTTGAAAATGGCACAATCTATGTTATTGACACAGACACTAATACTGTTACGGATACAGTTAAAGTAGGCAGCGTTCCTCATAGAGTTGCAGTTAGCCAAGATGGAGCAAAAGTATATGTGACAAATTATTACGATATCTCTGTAATTGAAACAGCAACAAACAAGGTTACATCTACGCTCAATGCAGGACAGTATCCTGATGGAATTGCAGTTAGTCCGGATGGAACAAAGTTATATGTGACTAACGGTGGAAGCGACAATGTCTCTGTAATTGATACAGCAACAAATAATGTTATAGCTACGATACCTGTAGGAGATAATCCTGTTAGAATTGCGGTCACTCCGGATGGAACAAAGTTATATGTGACGAACCACAAGGGAAATACCACATCTGTAATTAACACAACAACCAATACCATAACAGCCACGGTGACAGGGCATGGTCCTTACGGAGTATCAGTCACACCGGACGGGAAAAAAGTATATGTCACAAACCTAGGTAGCTATCATTCCGGCAAAACTGTTTCTGTAATTGATACAGCAACAAATAATGTTATAGCTACAGTTAAAGTCGGAAGCTATCCTAGAGAAGTTGCAGTTGCCCCAGATGGAAAATAATACTTTCTACCATATGAACTATAGTTTCAATGTAACCAGTGACAATTCTCCTCTTTTTGAAAAGAATGGATGAGTTGCGGAAATTGAAAAAACAATCGACTAATGGCGAAAAGACAAGTTTAAGTAAAAGAAATCCAGGGTTTGAAAAAATTTATGGGATAACTGGATTTCTTTATATGTTTTTATTTTATAGTGCTTGTTCAGTAAAAAGTTATTTTTTCATATGTACTTATGTAAATTCATTGGTAAGATTGCGCTTCATTGTCTAATCCGAAGCAACAACTGTCAAGCGATCGTATCGGAGCATTATGTCCACAGCAGAGCGAATCCTCCGGATATTGCTCCTCTGGCTTTTCAGACTCTTTCCGGTTGCTGCCCTGGCCATTGGATCAGCATCCGTAGGCAAGTTGAATAATAGACCGGTCAGCGCCTCAACCTGCGTTACCGGCACTTGCCATGTCTTGAACTCATCGTCGAAGAACTCCATACTATCCAGATAATTCTTCTGAGTACGCAGGTAGGCAGTGCCATTTAGCTTTCCGTTCTTATTAACGAATGTCACCACTTTCCAGAAATCGGCAGGTAGGAGGTACTCATCACGATAAATCATATCGTCTTCACGGAAAACGGGACCGGTGAATACTGATATCTGCACATTGGCATTATCTGCAGTCTTCAGTATGTAGTCCCCCACCTCAAGCCAATCACGCTGGTTAAGGCGCTCGTGCTGGGGCGAACAGTTCGTAAAATGGAAAGTATCCTCTCCCGCTTCCTTGGCATTTGGCCCCCATCAGGGATCCAGCCGGCGAACAAGATGTCCGCGGTCAAGTGGATTGCCTTCATACAATTTGGGTCCGGCTTGATATTTCTGGTCGAGACGCGGATCAAAGTATCATTTGTCGCGGTCGCGTTTGATTTTCTCCAGCTCCTTGCCATCAATATTGGCTGCGGTATAGAAGGCCAGCTTTCGATCGGCATTCATCACAATTGAGAAATGCAGGTAGGTGAGGATCTCGCCTCCGTCCTTTAGCTTTGCGATTTTGGACTGGAGGTTATCAGCCAGCCTGGGAAGTGGCAAATGGTGCAGAGAACCCAGAAAATCGGGGTTGTAGCCATCTGCCAGGTGGTAATGTTCCTTGGGCAGTTCTCCCAGCTCCATGGCTGCGCCGGGGATCGGTTCTGGAGCGGTTATGATCGCAGGTCCGATCGGACCAGTGCCATGGCTGCGAAGCCTGCGCAAAGCTTCGGCTGCCATTGGTTCGTTCTCGCTGCGCGATTCCAGTGCTTGGAAAATGCGGCTGATACGTACACCCTCATTGGCTACCCAGGCTATGGTGCTGGGATCATCGATGCTTTCTCGATAAGGCTGACCGTCTGTCTTGAGAAGTGACCTAAAAGGAGTAACATATATCTATGTCGAAGAAAAATAGCAGATATATTTATAATTATAATTTTAATTATAAGTATATTATAATTAAAATTATAATTATAGTTATAAAAAGCCGGAAAAGTGGGGGAGTGTAAATGAACAATATGGGTTCGGCCTTATCTACTGAAACCGATGCAGTTTGCAAAATGCAAGTCGATAAAGAAAAAGCAAAATTCACGAGTGAATATAAAGGAAAAGAGTACTATTTCTGCTCTCTTTCCTGTAAAGAGGCGTTTGATAAGAACCCGGAAAAGTACCTGAGTTTCTATGGTTCAGGGAAGTGAGACAAATGAAAATAGTTGTTTCAGATCCCATATTTCTACCAGAGGAGTATAGGAAAAAGCTTGAAGTTCTCGGGGACCTTGAAGTCTTTGAAAGCATGCCTTCTTCAATCGAAGAGTTTATCTCAAGAGTAAAGGATGCAGATATAGTCCTTGTAGGTAGATATGGCTTTTCGGGAAAAGCTTTCAATGCCTCCCGAAACTTGACTATGCTTTCAGTATGGCAAACCGGCTATGATCATATAGATCTCAAAGCTGCAACTGAAAAAGGTGTAGTTGTATCCAATGTTCCTGACTACGCATTTGATTCGGTTGCTGAAATGGTTTTTGCCCTGGCCCTAAACCTCCTGAGGAAAGTGCATATTGCAGACATCAGGCTTCGGGAGGGGAATTTTGACTGGCGAAACTATGTTGGGAATCAGCTTATGGGAAAAACAATGGGGGTAATAGGTACCGGCAGTATAGGATCGAGAGTTATCCAGATAGCTCATGGTTTTAACATGAACGTCATCTCGGTTACGGGCCATCCGACTGAAGAAAAAGCAAGACAACTTGGAGTAAAATTTGTCAATCTGGATACTCTGCTTGCGGAGTCTGATATTGTTACGCTTCACGTGCCTTTAACTCCTTCCACGGAAAAAATGATAGGAGCAAAAGAATTTGCAAAAATGAAAAAAAGTGCAATCCTGATAAATACTGCCAGAGGGAAGGTGATTAATGAAGCTGCTCTCATAGAAGCCCTCAAAGAGAAAAAAATCCGTGGAGCCGGCCTTGATGTTTTCGAAAAAGAGCCATTGCAGGTGAATGATTCTCTGACAAAGCTGGAAAATGTCGTACTCACGCCTCACATAGCTTTCCTGACGGAGGAATCCCTTGAGGAATGCACATACGTCTGCATCCAAAATGTAGAAAGATTTATTGAAGGAAAACCTCAGAATGTTGTAAACCCTGAAGTGCTTGCAAGCCTCAGGCTGCCTTAAAATCCTGAACGCAAATTACGAAATCTAATGAATATTTCAAGCCGATTGCATTCAAAGAACAGGCATGAACACTATATCTATGAGTTACGATTACACTTTAAGAGATGACTTCAAAGATAATTTCAAGAAACAACCGTAAAAATCCAGAGCTCTGCCTCCCCAGGTCTTGCCTCCTTGGGTCTTATATCTGTATTTCTTGTCAGGTAGTGTCCCGGAACTTTTCAACGACTTTCTTGTTGTATGCATTTACGATGTCACTCCGAGTGATAATTCCAAGAAGTTTTGTTTTATCCTCTCTATCAACAACAAGGAGTCTGCCTATTTGCTTTGAGGCAAGGCGTTTGAGGGCGGCATCAAGAGTTTCGTTAGGGTAGGCGACTTCAACTTCTCCGGTAGCGATCTCCCCTATTTTCTTGCCAACTTCTCCAGGCTTTACCTTGTTCCGGAGGTCTGAGAGTGTTACAATTCCAGAAAGTTTGCCTTTTGAGTCCACGACAGGAAAACCAACATGGCGACTCACTTTCATGAGAGTCTCAAGGGTTTCAACACTCTTGTTTTCGGAGACAGTCTGAACATTTGTGACCATTGCAGCTTTTACAGGAATGGAGGTCATGATATCTACTTCCCTGCCTTTTCGGATGTTAATGCCTTTCCTGCGAAGTCCTTCCGTAAAGATTGATTCAGGGTACAGAGCACTTGACATTACATTACTTAGAACGCAGGCAAACATGAGAGGAAGGATTAAGTTGTAATCCCTGGTAAGCTCAAAAAGGATCAAAATAGCAGTAAGAGGAGCTCTTGTAGTCCCGGCAAAGACTGCACCCATACCTACAAGTGCATAAGCTCCCGGCCCTGCCGTCATTCCAGGGTATAACGTGTCTACAACTGTCCCAAAAGCCCCTCCAAGCATTGTTCCCACAAACATAGACGGAATAATTGTACCGCCAAAGCCTCCTGATCCAAGGCTTAGAGAAAAAGCGAGAATTTTAAGGAAAAGCAGGATTATTAAAAGCTTGAATGTAAACTGATTATTCAGGGCATCCGTAATCACACCATAGCCCATCCCAAGAACCCGGGGATAGAAAAGCCCGATTGCACCTACTGCCAGTCCTCCCAGAGCAGGTTTGAAGATGGGATGAACAGGTATTTTTGAAAACAGGTCTTTTGTATAATAAAGAGCTCGAATTAATACTGTTGAAACTATGCCCGCAAGGAGCCCAAAAACAAGGTAAAGCCCTACTTCTCTGTATGGACTGACAAGTGCATAAGCTGGGATCTGGAGAAGTTCAATTCCAATTATCGAGTTTGATACAAGTGTTGCGAAAACTGAAGAAATAACTATTGGAATAAAGGTACTTGTTTCAAGTTCTCCGTAAATCACTTCAACGACAAAAACCACACCTGCAAGAGGGGCACTGAATACTGCTGCGATCCCTCCAGCGGCTCCGCAGCCAAGAAGAGTCTGGAGGCGTTTTTCCGGATTCTTCAGAATTCGTCCCACCAATGCTCCTGTCCAGGCACCGCCTACAATGCCGGGTGCCTCTTTTCCCAGTGAAGCTCCTGAGCTGATTGAAATTATCGACGCAAAAACTTCAAGAAGAGAGTCGGTAAGATTAAGCCTTGCTCCACGAATAGCTACTGTTTCAATAAGTCCGTCAACCCCATAACGTCGTTTTATCAGAAAATGCGAGATTATTCCGACTATTAGCCCTCCCAGAGCGGGCATAAATACTATATAATAGGGTGGAAACTCATGTACCGAAAACCCGCGTTGCATTCCAAAAAAAGTGCTAAAATACAGAAGAGCACGGTCATATATCCCTATTACCAGCCCTGTGAGAAGACCAATTAAGATAGCAATCGAGTTAATCTTTGCTGACTCTATATCGAATCTTCGAGTAATATATTTTCTTATACTGGAATAATCGAACAAGTTATGGATTTTAAATTTGGACTTTGTATTAACTTCCAATGTTCATGCCTCATGGAGACTTTTTTACATTAAATACTTCTTCAGTAGAAACAAATCCGGTCGTGGAATGATGGGTTATTGAAGTTTTGTAAAAGTTTCGGTTAACAATACACTATTTCACAGATAATAGGGTAATTATTTAAAACAAAATATCAGTCACAACTCTGTTTTTAAGAGAAAAACTGGATTTATCCATTTTATTGTTCGGTAAATGTTAAAAATTTAGTGATTTTTAATTTTTTACGTTAGTTACCAGACTTCGAAATCTGCGTTTACTGTCTTAAATTTATTGTCATAAATCAAAAATGCTTCAATCACGTAAACCCTATATACGCATAAATCGTCTTGCAGTTTAAGTGTGGGGAAAAGAAGCTTTGTGTAAAGGAGCTAGTGCTATGTAGCTATACTTTAAGACCACGATTTAAGACACTATGTAGACGCAGTCAAAAGGCTACAGGATCACCGGAGTAAACTTAAATGGCTGACGGGGAAGGTCAGGAGCAGGGAAATGAGCCAAGTAATCTGGATTGGAAACAAGTAGCAGAAAGGCTCAGTGTTGATATTAAAACAGGTTTATCGGAGGAAGAAGCTCAAAAAAGGATCCGTAAATTCGGTTTTAACGAAATCCCTGAAAAGAAGGAGTCACCTATTATAAAATTTTTTAAAAAATTCTGGGGATTAACAGCCTGGATGCTCGAACTGACAATACTGGTATCTTTTATTTTGGGCAAGTATCTTGACCTATATATCATTGGGGCTTTGCTGCTCTTTAATTCGATATTGAGCTTCCTGCAAGAAGAGAAGGCATCCAGTGTAATAAGCTCTTTGAAGAAAAACCTTCAGGTTGAGGCGAGAGTACTAAGGGACGGTAAATGGAAAACAGTGCCAGCCAGGGAACTTGTTCCGGGAGACATCGTAAGGGGCAGAGCCGGGGATTTTGTAGCAGCAGATCTTAAAGTAGTTACAGGTAAACTCGAGGCGGACCAGTCGGCACTTACCGGTGAATCTATGGCAGTTGAAAAAAAGGAGAACTCAGTCCTGTACTCAGGCTCGATAATTAAAGAAGGAGAAGCAAATTCAATTGTGCTGGCTACAGGAAAGAAAACATACTTTGGCAGAACTGCACAGCTGGTTCAAATAGCCAGACCTAAATTGCATATGGAAGAGGTAATCTCAAAAGTTGTGACCTGGTTACTTGCAATAGTAATTTTGCTCCTTGGAATGACCATTCTGGCGCAGGTAGTAAGGGGAGGCAGCTTGCTGGAAATACTGCCGTTAACTCTTATACTGCTGGTTACAGCCGTACCCGTTGCACTCCCTGCCATGTTCACTTTGAGCATGGCTCTGGGGTCAATAGAACTTGCAAAGCAAGGCGTACTTGTTACCAGGCTTACGGCCTCAGAAGACGTAGCAACAATGGATACCTTATGTGCTGATAAAACCGGCACAATAACAATAAACAGGCTTACTATAACGAACATTTCTCCAGCGAATGGATTTGCCGAAGAGGATGTAATATTATATGGAGCACTGGCTTCTCAGGAAGCAAATATGGACCCAATAGACTTGGCATTCCTTACTTTTGGCAGAGATAAAAAGCTTCTAAGCCAAGAATATGTCCAAAAGGAGTTTTACCCCTTCAATCCTGAGACTAAACGAACTGAAGCTGTGGTTCAACGAAATAACAACAGTTTCAGGGTAATGAAAGGGGCAGTTCGAAAAATAGCTGAGCTTTGTGGTTTAAAAAATGAGGAGATAGACAGGCTTGAAGGAAGTATGGGGAAGCTTGCTGGGAAAGGCTATAGAACCCTGGCTGTAGCGATAAGTGAGAATACTGAAAAACCAAGGCTTGTAGGTCTGGTTGCGATGTATGATACTCTCAGACCCGATTCTATAAAACTGATACAGGAATTAAAGAGCTTAGGCATCTCAATAAAAATGCTTACTGGAGACGCCTTGCCTATCGCCAAAGAAATAGCAAACAAAGTTGGAATTGGAGAAAATATAGTAAAAGCACCAGATCTAAAAAAGTACGCAAAGGAAAATCTCACAAAAGCATCCGAAATTGCTGAGAAGAGTGATGGATTTGCTGAAATATATCCTGAAGACAAGTATATAATAGTCAAAAGTCTACAATCAAAAAATCATATTGTAGGAATGACCGGAGATGGTGTAAACGATGCTCCTGCACTCAAACAGGCTGAAGTAGGAATAGCAGTCAGCAGTGCAACAGATGTAGCCAAAGGATCAGCCAGTGTTGTACTAACAAGTGAAGGATTATCCAGTATTGTTGACCTGATAAAAACTGGCAGAATGATTTATCAAAGGATAATAAGCTGGATACTTAATAAAATCATTAAAACGTTTACTATAGTTGTTTTCGTGACACTGTCTTTCATGTTTACCGGCTTCTTTGTAGTAACTGCCTTTGATATGGTCCTGCTTTTATTCCTTACAGATTTCGTAACACTCTCACTTGCTACTGATAAGGTCAGATGGTCCCATAAACCCAATACCTGGAACATAAAAGGACTTGTAGAAGTTGCCGTGGCTTTGGGTATTATAACACTAATAGAACATTTTGGACTGCTATATATTGGTTTGAAGTATTTTGGGCTTCAATCTTCTATACCGGAACTTAATACATTTGCTTTTGAGATGCTGTTTTTCTCAGGAACTTTTACCATGTTCATGGTGAGAGAAAGAGACCATTTTTGGAAATCTGCTCCAAGCAGGACACTTCTATTGGCTATTATACTTGATATAATATTTGTAATGGTAATTTCCACTGTTGGAATTTCGGGTCTTGCATCCTTACCACTTTATTATACGCTTAGCATAATGGCTTACTATTTTATCGTAACGCTTCTGGTAAATGATTCTATGAAATGTTTGCTGATCAAATATACAGAAATAGCATGGTAACTAAGATCAGTGTCTAAATGGAAATTCCCTCTCTTCTCTTTTTCTTTAGAGCCAGGTTTTGGGAAAACAGACAGATTCCATTAAGTTTCTAGCTGCTAAAATACGCTTTTTTTGAGGAGGTGACAATAATCATATGGAGACTTATGCAAAAATAAATGGCTAAGATTTTACATAACCCCAGCACATTATATTTGAACTACAAAATCACAAGCTTTGAGCTAACATCTATATTTATTTCGGCAACATCCAGCAGTCTATCTCAGTTAAAGGAAAGCATTGATGTTCACGAAGTTTATTCCCAATAAAAGCTCTTTGGCACGCTTTACTGCATCCGAAGCTCATCTAAACTTAAACTTACATCAATTTAGGATTGAGGTTCCATATCTCCCTTCTTTTAGGTATTATATATCCTCGGTTTCTGGCGGCAAAATCGTTTGTAACCTGATCGCTTCTCGCCAGCGCATCCAGAGGACAAATAATCCAACAATACCGACCATGCCCTCGGCTATAATCACATCTAACCCCAGTCCAAAAATGGAAGTAACAACTGAAGGTAGCCCATCCCACATTGCATGCAGGACGGAAACGAGCAGGTAAGCGCCAATCACTGGCAGGTTAATTCGGAAACGGCCATTTTTGCTTTCACGGAACAGCACGCTGGCTAAAATCGCTGTCCAGGTCCCGTGCCCCAGTGGAGAAAATAACCCACGAATCAAGGTCACTGCCACTGTTGCTGAAATGCTCCCATTGTTCTTCAGGAAGGCAGTAAAGGCGTAACCACTACTTTCCAGAGCCGCAAAACCCATCCCAACCGCTGCGCCCAGGATCAATCCATCCATTTCCGAGTCATGCCGTCTATGTTGTGCAATAACCAGCACTCCAAGGATTTTGGCAAATTCTTCGATGAACCCTACCTTCAAAGTCGAGACAGGGTCCAGTTGGCGGATAAAAAATGGCTCCAAAAGGGAAGCGGCAACGATACCCACCAGCCCACCATAAAGGAAAGCTAGAGTGACTGTTGGCATTGTCAGACGGCTGAGGTGTCTGCGCTCGTATATGAAAGCTACGTAGGTTACAGGGACCGTAAAGCTGCCTACCATTACTAGGGTGGGGAAAAGATTAGAATTTCTTGTCAGTAGCAAGGCCAGTAATAAAAGAATGTAAAAAATTATTGCAGTGATTAAAACTTTTAGCCATCCATTCCGCTGGGATATCGGTGTAGACTGCTGGATTTTCGCAGTGCTGTCCATTATTTCCTCCATATGTCTTTCTATACGGAATTTCAACCCAGTTCATAACTTGATCTCTAAAAATTTCACTGGACAGCAAGCCTTTAGTATTGGTGAATGTGTCGACAGCCTGCATTGCTGCTCCCCTTACTCAAGCTGGCAAAGCTTTGCTGTTTCTCGGTTCTGATCTATTTGCGCTTACATCAGCACCAAAGGCTGGTTGCACACAGATCCAGTCAGTAGCCCTATATCCCTGAGCAACAGGTCTGGTATTTTGGTCGTTGCAAACGCCAATTCGCTTGGTTCTATCCTATGCACATTCTGTTCAAAGTCTCTATGAACCAAGGCTGAGAGTGTAACATCCGTTACAGCTTTGGGTTCTCGGGTCATTCGCCCACTCATGTGCAGGATAACAGTGATTACGTGGGTACCTGGGCTGCCTGATCTGTTGACATACTTCAGCGCTGCACCTCTCGATATACTCTCAAATTGGATTCCTTCCCCAATCCCTCTCTCCAGGGTTTCGCAGTCTGATATTTGGACTATATTTATAGTTAGAGTGCGTCTTGAAATTATATAATTCTTGGTGAACCGACTGTTTGATAATGCTCGAATGAAACAAATGAACTCCTGATCCAAGTGACTTATCAGTAAAAGATGGGAAATAATCAAGCCTTTATTCCCCAGTTCCAGAACGAGTCCGGCAGAAAAAGTGTTAATTCCAATCGAGAAATACTGAATACCACATTTTATTTTACTACGTTCTTGATGTGCATAGAGAATAATTACCACGAGCCTATCCTAAAACCACGAATTTGAAATAATCACTTCAATGTATAACATAAAAACAGTATAGATTTGGGAATAAAATTGGTTTTGGGATGAGCTCCACATGTATTTCCATCTTAGAAACTGTCTAATAACGTTTTCGTCTCAGGCATCTAGGAGGAATCTGGGAGCGTATAAATGTTGCACTGAAGATTGAACTGAAAATTAGCTATAGCAGAGAACCAGAACCTGATGCAGAGTTTTTAGATGGTCAATTTGTCAAAACTACAAAGGCTTTGAAGTATGCGATAATAATCCTAACAAGAAAATAAAAGGTTGAAGAAGTCGTATTATTATAGCTTATACTACATGATTCCGTTAATGGCGTAGTTCATGAAGCAAATACCCAAGTTCGAAATGGAGCTAAATTTGATCTGGAGCAAATTAAGTTTATTACTTCTAATTGATAATAATCTGAACACGCATGAAGTTATCGCCTGACTTTAAGTTCTTCCAGCTCTCTTTTAATGCCTTGCTAAACGACTAGTATCGTGAAAATTTAATTGTGAAACATTAAAGGGCATAGGTACTAATAGCAAACCTATGTTAGCAAGCTCCTTGAGTAAAGAAGTTCTGCATTTATCTAGGCGATTCATAATTTAATTTTCACGACACTAGTATACAGACAATACAGACAGATTAAACCATAAGAAAGCTGTATACGCTTTATGATATCATATCAGAATGTTTAACCTTACAACCAATCACATACTAAACTTCCATTATATAAAAGGCCAATAATAGTATCGATTATTTAAGGGGGATTTGTTATCAGTACAGATCAAAAAGTAATAGCGGAACAAGAACTAGAAATCAATCATGAAAAACAGCTAGAAGAAGCGATATATAACTTTAAACATTTACTTCAAAACTTTGAAAGTATATTAAAAGAAATAGAAGAGCTCAAAACACATGCAGAAAACAGTCAGATGCTGCCATCTGAAATGAAAACATTTTACGACGAAATTGAAATGACCACCCAATACATAACAAAAATCAAAGCCGATTTAGACAAAGCAAATTATGAACTTATAAAAACAAAAGCAAAAATTATGAAATATAACATAATAGAGCTAGCTAACCAATACCAAAAAAACTGCAAAAACTTAGATGAAATAATCAATAGCTAAGATACCGTCTCAGAATAAACTACGCAGATTTCCAATTGGACGCTTTGACTTTCACTATCAAGGTAGCCAATCAAAGTTACAATAAATTATAAGTTGCATAGGTTATTTCGTTGCGGGTACTAAGCAGTGTGCCAATTTTTCTATAAAATCACAAATCTCAAAAAGTTGTTGAGTAGAAAATTCCATACTAGAAGATCAATTTTCTCCATAGTATGCAAAAACTTGACTTCAAATTTACAGCAAATTTGAGACACTGCCGATGTGCTTTGAAAATATTTATTTTGGAAAAATCAAGTTTAAGCTCGACATTTATCTATTTCTTAGGAATTGGCCTGAATGCTTTAGCTTCTCTTTGATATCGGCAGTATCCACCAGTAAAGCTAAGCGTATAGTCCGTTGCATCCATCTGCTGTATATAAAATTTGTCCGGCTTTATTTCGGCAGCTATACCAAACCGGACAACCCTGATCAATCGTCACCTTCAGTACTGCTCCATACAGAGAATGTAGCGCAGTTGAAAGATCCGATTTTCCTTTTACAAATCACTGAAGGCAGAAGGACCATTTTACATTCACTTAGTTTCAATAGCATTGTTGCCGTGTCAAACAGATCAGTGCTGTTGTTCATCGATATATCTTGTTCAAACAGGAGTAATTGCAACTCCGTGAGGACCCGCGCCTACATCCACAGTGGCAGTAACACTGTTTGTGGCTGTATCAATTACAGAAACAGTGTTGGTGTATGCGTTCGTCACATATGCTTTTGTTCCATCTGGAGTGATTGCTATTCCTGTGGGTTTTTGCTTTTCTCCTAAATTCACTGTGGCTATAATATTGTTGGACATAGGGTCAATTACAGAGACAGTGCCAGGATTTTCGCCACGGTTTGCCACATATACTGAGGTTCCGTTCACTGGATTGACTGCAACTCCGTAAGGTTCGTATCCGACTTCCACAGTGGCAGTAACATTACTTGTGGCTGTATCAATTACAGAGACATTGTTATTGAATTCGTTTGTCACATATGCCTTTGTCCCATCTGGAGTGATTGCAACTTCTCTGGGCTGCATATCTACCTTAATCGTGGATATAACAGTGCCATTTGTGGTGTCAATTACAGAGACACTACTTTCGCCAAAGTTCGTTACATATGCTTTTTTTCCATCTGGGGTGATTGCAACTCCAAAAGGCTGTTTTCCTATGTTCGCTCTGACAGCAGCTCCGGGAGGCTGCTTTCCTAAGTCCACCCAGGTAACATTATTTGTGGCCGTATCAATTATAGAGACATTGTTGCTGAATTGGTTTGTTACATATACTGTTTTCCCATCTGGGGTGACTGCAACTCCTTCAGGACCGACACCTACATCCACAGTAGCTATAACATCATTAGTAGTTATATTTATTACAGAGACAGTCCCAGAGTCAGAGTTCGCAACATATGCTTTTTTCCTGTCTGGGGTTATTGCAACTCCATGAGGAGTGAGTCCTACATCCATAGTGCTTGTAACATTGTTCGTGGCTGTATCAATTACAGAGACAGTTCCATCGAAAGAGTTTGTTACATATGCAAATGGCGCTGCACCTGCAATACTCACCAGTGTTAAAAGTGTCAGCATCGTGATGCCTAAAGTTGTAATAAGGGTGTTCACTCTGCGCTCTTTGTCATATTTTATTTCTCTCATTTTACCCCTCCAACGCACTTTATATATTTGCATTAAAATATAAGTACAAATATACAAATTAATAATATATCTTATATGAAGTAAACTTTTCTAATCAAAATTTATAATTATTAGGTCTTAAGTGGTTGTAACTGAAGAACAGCAGCAATATAACACTTAAATATCTGAATTTTACTAATCAAAATGAGAAGCTTGAATTGATTTTATCCTCAACTGCATATAGTTCTATAAAGTCATAAGTATTAAAATATTAAATTATAGTGAGACAAACATATTTGTAAATAGTAATGTAAGTGCAAATAGGTTACAATTTTAATTGACTGTGGTTTTCGTGGAAAATGTTTTCGATCTATCTACTAACGCCTGTCAATCAAATACTTGCTTTAACTCAGTGAAGTAGGCCACGGTTTTCGTGGTACATTCATCTTTTATCTTCTCCAATCTGGTTAGATAACATCTTTTTTCCAGCTTTAATCTAAGACCAGGCAAGTTGGTGCCTGAGAACGGTGTTTACGGCTCATGTTATTTTAAAGGCATCCAATGTAATTTTTTGATTAAATAAGTTGTTTCAGACCATTTTTTGCTTTTAACATCTTTTCGTCAATTTTGTCAAAACCTCAGTTCTGATATTTTATTGATTTAAGAATAATTGGTTTTGCGATAAACTCGTAAACGAAACTTATGCAGCCGTGCATGGTCCTAATCACTTTTTTACAAGAAGCGACTTTCCTGTCATCTCTGACGGCTTAGAGATACCGAGAAGCTCAAGAATTGTCGGTGCAACGTCAGACAGTTTTCCATTCTTAAGCGCTTTTACTTCACTGTTTCCGAAGTAAATGAATTTTACCGGATTTGAAGTGTGTGCAGTACGTGGCTCTCCTGTTTTTGGGTCTATCATTTCCTCGGCATTTCCGTGATCTGCAGTAATGAGTGCCACACCGCCTTTTTCTTTTAGAACTTCAACAATCCTGCCAATACACTTATCAACGGCTTCTACCGCTTTAACTGCAGCTTCAAAAATCCCGGTGTGCCCTACCATATCCATGTTTGCAAAGTTAAGGACAATAACGTCATACTTTCCTGACCGAATTCTTCTGATAACTTCATCCGTAATCTCGTATGCGCTCATTTCCGGTTTAAGGTCGTAAGTGGCGATTTTCGGCGAGGGAATAAGGCAGCGGTCTTCACCCCTATAACGCCTTTCTTCGCCGCCGTTAAGGAAATAGGTCACATGGGCGTATTTCTCGGTTTCAGCTATGCGTAGCTGGATGAGTCTATGCTTGCTCAATACCTCTCCAAGTACATTTACCAGCTTTATTGGAGGAAAAGCAACGGGCACATCGAGGGTTTCATCGTACTGGGTCATGCAGACAAAGTAAACCTCAGGACGTTTTTCCCTCATAAACCCTTCAAAGTCATCTCTTACAAAAGCCCAGGTTATCTGCCTTGCCCTATCAGCTCGAAAATTGAAAAAAATTACAGAATCTTTGTCCTGTACTGTAGCTATGGGTTTTCCTGCTTGATCAGTAATTATAGTGGGTTTTACAAACTCATCAGTTTCTCCTCTAGTATAGGCATTAGAAACTGCAGTTTCTGGGTTTGGGGCTGTATATGGAGCTACCCCTCTAGTAAGGGCGTCGTAGGCAAGTTTTGTCCTATCCCAGCGTTTATCTCTGTCCATTGCATAGTAACGGCCCGAGACGGTTGCTATTTTAGCGCTTCCATGCTCTTTACAAAACGCATCAAGTTCCTTTATGTCTCCCATAGCAGATTTTGGAGGTTCATCCCTACCGTCCAGAAAAGCGTGTATATAGACTTTTTCTAAACCTTTCTCTTGTGCAAGTTTGATAAGAGCATACAGATGAGGCATATAACTGTGAATGCCTCCGTAGGAAGCAAGGCCCATGAGGTGCAGGCAGGAATTGTCAGCTTTGACATTTGAGATTGCACTCAGAAAAACCTTATTTTTGAAAAAATCTCCTTTCCTTATGGAGAGGTTTATTCTGGTCAGGTCCTGGTTTACAGTTCGTCCTGCACCTATTGTCAGATGTCCAACTTCCGAATTCCCCATCATGCCTTTGGGAAGGCCTACAGCTTCTCCAGAGGCTTTTAAAAAACACCATGGATATTCCTTTTCCAGCCGGTCAAGATTTGGAGTTCGGGCTGTCAGGACAGCATTTCCTTCTTTTGCTTTCCTGTAGCCCCAGCCATCAAGAATAATGAGCATAAGAGGTCTTCTTGCCTGAGTCATACCACGAAACTCCACAAGTGTAATTTGCTTTTTTTCAGTTTTGCTGTTTTTCAGTTCATCCACATAAGTCTTGTCTCACTCACATAAGTCTTATCAATACTGCAGTTTGTGATTTTTGATATTACAATAGTTCTAAAACGCTCGAGTAACTCCCTATTTTGTGTAACGCTTGTTGTGGTCTAAAACGCTCGAGTAATTTCTATTTTGCATAATGCCTGTCGTAAAAACTAAGGAAATCACAACACTTTTTGGACTCACCTTATCTTTAATGGATACCGGTTATTTTTTCTCCTTCTTTTTACCTTCCAGTTCCTTTTCCGTGTCCAGAACTTTAAGGGTGACTTTCATAACCGAATCCGGATTAAGTGAAATAGAATCGATCCCCTGTTTTACCAGGAACTCTGCGATTTCGGGATAGTCGCTAGGTGCCTGTCCGCAGATCCCGCTATGTCTTCTATTTCGCTTTGCCCCCTGTACTGCCATCGCCATTATTTTCATAACACCTGGGTCTCGCTCATCGAATTCGGCAGCAAGAATTTCCGAATCCCTATCAACTCCAAGGGTTAACTGGGTCAGGTCGTTTGAGCCTATGGAAAAACCATCGAAATAGTCACTGAATTTGTCAATTTGAAGAACATTATTTGGAATCTCGCACATGACATAGACCTGCAAGCCATTTTCCCCTCTCTTTAGCCCGTTTTTCTCCATTTCGGCAATTACTTTCTGCGCTTCTTCAACTGTCCTGCAGAAAGGAATCATAATAATGAGATTTTTAAGCCCCATTTCTTCCCTGACTTTTTTCAGAGCCCTGCATTCAAGGGCAAAACCTTCCCTGTACCGCTCATTAAAATAACGAGAAGCTCCCCTGAAACCCAGCATTGGATTATCTTCCTTTGCTTCAAAATAGCTCCCCCCAAGGAGGCTTGCATATTCGTTGCTTTTGAAATCACTTGTGCGGACTACAACATCTTTCGGGTAAAAAGAAGCAGCAATGGTTCCGACACCCTGAGCAAGCTTATCTACGAAAAATTCTTCTTTATTCTCGGAATTTTGGGTAAGTTTTTCAATTTCCTCAAGGACTTTAGGATCTTTGACCTTTTCAGGGTGCACCAGAGCCATTGGATGGATCTTTATGTAATTTGAGATAATAAATTCCTGCCTTGCAAGCCCAATTCCATCGTTTGGGATCATGGAAAGGCTAAAAGCTTCATCAGGATTACCAAGATTCATCATAATTTCGGTTTTAGGGCGTTTTGTGTCTTTAAGGCTCAGTGTATCTTTGTGGAAAGGAAGAATTCCATCGTACACAAGCCCGTCCTCACCTTCCGCACAGCTTACGGTAATTTCCTTACCGGTCTCGATAACTTCTGTTGCGTTGCCTGTTCCCACAACTGCCGGAATTCCCAGTTCTCGGCTGACAATTGCAGCATGGGAGGTTCTTCCTCCCTGGTTCGTGACAATTGCAGCCGCTATTTTCATCACAGGTTCCCAGTCTGGAGTTGTGGCATCAGTGATCAGGATCTCTCCCTGTTTAAAAGAAGGAAGATCGGAAGCGTCAGGGATTACATGTGCCTTTCCGGAAGCAATTTTATCTCCTATGCTTTTGCCTTTAACAAGAACGGTAGATTTCTTTTCGAGCACATAGGTTTCCAGAACGTCTCTTCTTTTCTGAGACTGGACAGTCTCAGGTCTTGCCTGCACTACAAAGAGTTCTCCCGTTACCCCGTCCTTTGCCCATTCGATATCCATGGGCATGGGTTTCTTATTTTTATTTGAGTAGTAGTCTTCAATGGTAACAGCATACCATGCAAGTTTAAGCACTTCGTCGTCATTGATGCAGAAGAGACGTCGGTCCGCCTCAGGAACCTCCACATTCCGGGTAAGCATTTTGGAGCCGCCCTGCCCATAGATCATCTTAATTTCTTTATCCCCTAAATTCTTCTCAATAATCGGCTTATACCCTTCCCGAAAAGTTGGTTTGAAAACGTAGAACTCATCCGGGTTGACCTGTCCCTGCACAATATTTTCCCCAAGCCCGTAAGAACCTGTAATGAAGACTACGTCCCTGAAACCGGTTTCCGTATCCAGAGTAAATATAACTCCGCTAGAAGCCATATCAGACCTGACCATTTTCATTATCCCTATAGACAGTGCCACTTTAAAATGATCAAAATGATTTATTACCCTATAGGAAATAGCCCTGTCAGTAAAAAGTGAGGCAATACAGCGTACGCAGGCATCTCGAAGTACGGGATAACCCCTGATATTAAGGAAAGACTCCTGCTGGCCGGCAAAAGAAGCAGTTGGAAGGTCTTCAGCCGTTGCCGAACTCCGTACGGCTACATCCGTATTTTCTCCGTACTGCTCACATAGATGGTCATACCCAGATTTAATTTTCTGCCAGAGGTCATCCGGAATTCCTGCCCCAAGGATCAGGTCCCTTGCAGCTTTTCCCCTTTTTGCAAGTTCTGATACATCTGAAGTATCGAGCCCTTCCATTGTTTGCTTGAGTTTCTCCAGAATCCCTCCGGCTTTGAGGATATACCAGTAAGCTTCAGCAGTAACTGAAAAACCATTCGGGATCTTTACTCCCTTTGGAGTGAGTTCTCTGTACATTTCTCCAAGAGAGGCATTTTTCCCGCCCACAAGCGGAACATCCTCAATCGAAGTCTCATCAAACCAGCGTATGTACTTGCTTTTGTTCTCAGACATTTCCCCTCAATCCCCTTTAAAATTATTATATTTTCAAAGCAATTTGAAACATATCTAAAGTCTCGTGCATTATTTATAATGTAACCCCAAGCTATAGGATATTCTTGAATCAAGAACTCCATTACAATTTATGCATCGATGACAGAAATCAATTTCCCCTATTCAGCCTGTCCAGATTTAGAATTTATGCAAAAGCCAACATGGCATGCTTAAAAGTTACGATAGTCTTACAATATCCTATTCCTTTCAGATTGTTCTTACTACCTGCGAGAAGTTGTAGCGTGTCACAAACTTTTCCGGATAGGGCTAGTAACGGTATACCTGTTAACTTTTGATTTCCAGTTGTGCCTTCATACGAACTCCCGTCTTTTCCCATTATAGGATTTATACAATTAAGTAATGCTTGAATAATTATTCTATAAATTACATTAAAATACTATTATTTATATAATTGGACTTGCCTGAGTGACGAAAAGTCCAGAGTACAGTACAAAAGTTAGGGGTTTATACGTATGGATCTCGAGAAAGTACCGTTAGATGTCCCGAAAGCAAAGAGAGAAACATACCTGAAAAACTACATGGAGATTACTCGAGAAAGTGGGAAACTAATGCTATTTGCAGGAGACCAGAAAGGAGAACATTTAAACGATGATTTTTATGGGGAAGGAGTGCCTGAAGACGATGCTAATCCAGAACATCTTTTCGAAATAGCATCAAAAGCAAAGATAGGGGGTTTTGCAACCCAGCTCGGGTTAATTGCGCGCTATGGTATGGACTACAGAAACGTGCCCTATCTCGTGAAAATAAATTCGAAGACCAATCTCGTAAAAACTTCTCAGGCTGATCCTTTTAGCAATCTCTGGTATGATGTTGATCAGGTAGTCAAATTTAAGGAGAATAGCGGGCTCAAGATTCTTGGAGTAGGTTATACTGTATACCTTGGTAGTGAATTCGAAGCTGAAATGCTCGTGCAGGCTGCCCAGGTAGTTCATAATGCCCACCAGCACGGAATGGTCTCAGTACTCTGGCTCTATCCTCGTGGCACTGCTGTGAAAGATGAAAAAGACCCCCATTTAATTGCCGGCGCAACAGGACTTGGAGCCTGCCTTGGCACTGACTTTGCAAAGGTTAACTATCCAGAAAAGGAAGGAGTAAACTCTGCTGAGGCTTTTAAGGAAGCTGTTAAATCAGCAGGACGTACTAAAGTCGTTTGCGCAGGTGGTGCAAGTGACGAAGTTGATGATTTTTTGAAAAAGCTTCATGACCAGATCCACATCTCTGGAGCAATGGGAAGTGCAACAGGAAGAAACATTCACCAGAAACCACTTGATGAAGCTATCCGTATGTGTAATGCTATCTATGCTGTAACCATTGAGGACGCAACCGTTAAAGAGGCTCTGAAGATCTACAGAGGGAAATAATAGGTAAAAGAGCCTTGAAATTCAAAAAATGAGAGTACTCTTAGTTTGAGGTAACTCTAAGTTTGAGAATTGAAGATCATTTGTGCCTACGGTTTTAATACCTTTTTTAATACTTTCTTTATTCCATTAAATATTCTATTAAACATTATTTATCATTTTGGATGAAGTTTATTTGAGAGCCGAGAGCTTCTCTGCTCTTGTTACCATGTTCAGACCTTCCTGCATAAGTTCCTTTGCTCTTTTCTGATCTTTTGCTTCGGCAAAGATCCGGAAGATTGGTTCTGTACCAGATGGACGCATAAGGATCCAGCCGTCTTCGTACCAGATTTTTACCCCGTCGGTTGTGTCTATTTTGTATCCAAGTCCTGATGCCTCATTTTTCACAATCTCCATAGTAGCATGCGTATTTTCAGCAGGCACTTTGGTCTTTTCGTTAAAGTACTGAGGGACACTCTTTTCAAGATCGGAAAGCTTTTTCCCGCCAGCCAGGATTTCAAGGACCTTGGCACAACCCATTGCTCCGTCTCTGCAGTATTGATGTTTGGGGAAAATAAGACCCCCATTGCCCTCGCCTCCGAAGACGGCATTCACTTCCATCATCTTTCGGGCAACGTTTATGGAGCCGACAGCCGTCCAGTATAACTGGACGCCTTCCTCTTTTGCGACATCGACCATTCTCTGAGAAGAGCTAACAGGAGTCACTAACGGACCTTTTTCATGTTCAACCATGTATTTTGCCATCATGGCAAGCAGAACATCATCATTTACGAACTGCCCATTTTCGTCCACGAATACCACTCTATCCGCATCTCCGTCCTGAGCTACTCCCAGATCAGCACCTGTCATTTTCACAAGATTAGTTAATTCGGTCAGGGATTCAGGTAAGGGTTCGGGGTTTCTCCAGGGGAAAGTCCCGTCAAGCTGAGCTTCAAGGGTCAAGACCTGGCAGCCCAGTTCCCTGAGCAGGAAAGGAAGAGTAAGGGAACCTGCTCCGCAGCCTGTGTCTGTAACTACCTTAAATCTGCGGCTTCGGATGGCTTCGGCATTTACGGACTTAATAATATTTCTTACGTAACATTCATTGACTCCTGGATCGTTTCTGAATCTGCCGGTTTTTTCCCAGGACACAGTGGAATATTTTCCGGAATGATAGATCTCCTCTATGTCTTTTTCTGCATCTCTTGAAAATTCCGAACCATCTCCTGCAATAAACTTAATTCCATTATACTGTCTTGGGTTATGTGACGCAGTTATAATTATCCCGGAATCGACGAAATCTCTTACATAGTACAGGATAGAAGGAGTAGGTACTATCCCTACATCTACCACACTCAGGCCTGTCGAAAGAGCCCCGGCAATTGCGGCAGACTTCAGCATCTGACCTGAGATTCGAGTGTCACACCCTATGGCAATAGTGCCTTTTGACCCCATATATGTACCAAGGCATCTGGCTAAATTGACCGCCAGCTCAGGAGTTATATATTCATTGGCAATACCACGTACGCCGTTTGTTCCGAATAATGCCATTTAAGGTCTCCCCATTAGGTTTAAGTGTAAATAATACCATTCTGGCAAGTTAATCCATAGAGCCTATCCCAAAAGCCAT
>DAQQ01000231.1:22733-30847 GCA_002508465.1 Methanosarcina sp. UBA7
TGAGTTTTGGGATCAGCTCATATTATATGAATTTTTATATGTTTTAATAAGGCCATGAGTTAGATTTTTTACATTTTTTATGTACTTTTATACGCGCTATATTATAAAATAGCTCGTTATATTCTCCTTCTAAAAGTCGATTGGGAAAAGGTACTTAGGGAATTATAAAAGAGAATTTTGCACTGAGATGACCGGGAAGCCAAGAGTTTGAAATGAATTAACCAGAACGTTGAGTTTAAAAATGGATAAAGACTTGCTTTCTGCAAGTCATTTTTTCTTATTTAAGTGCGATTTTTGAAACATAATTTGTCCTGCAGCTTTCAATAGATTTCCTTGACTCTTCCAACCTGGCCATCCGTTAACTGCACTTTTATCCCATGNNGTTTTCTGGTCTGCTTTTAAGACTATTCCGACACTCATCCCTTCTTTAATATTTGCTCTGACAGTACCGTTGTTCATGGCAGAAGGTAAATCTGGAGTTATATAAAGGTGTACGTTTGAAAAAACAACTTTGAATTTGAAAGAGTACAGCCTTAATATTGTATCCTGGTCGTTCTTGTTCCGCAACGGAAAAACTAAGGTAGTCAATTCTTGCAAAGGCATTTTCAGGCGAACTTGTTGAGACAGAGGCTGAGATTGCAAGAAGAGAAGGCAGAGATTATGAGACGGCGGAGGTTTTGCTTGAAAAAATAAAAGTAAATAAAGGGAAAAAGGAGAAAAAACGATAATATTGCTGTTTTTTCTGATTTAATTTATCTCTTCTTTTTTTTTCGGAAAAGCCGCCCGCTTCGCGGTCGTTGAGCACTCGGGGACCCAAAAAAGCTATACATCTCTACGGTTCAAAAACTCAAAATTAAATGTCTTCTAAACTCTAGTTGCTAGAGTCTTTAAGGTATTAAAAAATCCAGCCAGCAACTTTATGCACCTGTTCAGCAGTTTTAAGAATAACTTCTCTGCAGAAGCAGCCTGCACTTTTTTACTCATTTTATTACTTAGCGAGTCAATTAAATTGCTTCACCCTTATATACAGAGATACCTTTATACATTTTATAATACCTTTTACATTCAATTTCCTACTCAACAATTATTCAACAATTACTCAACAATTACTCAATAACAATTGAGATTTGCCAGTGCAGCACCTAAAAGAGCTAAGAAAGGAATAGAGCGCAAAAAGGTTAAAAGGAGAGAGGAAGTAACGAGTCGAAGGACTTAAAACAGAAGGGAGAATAAAAAGAGCTGGATTTGAAAAAGATTTGATTTGAAAGAGGATTAAATAGGGCTAAAAGGACAATTAGAGATAATTTAACCCACTTTCCGCAGTAAATTNNAATACTGCGGAATGTGGGATTTAAGAAAAATTAGAAAATATTACAGACTATTCAAGAAAAATTTGCAAGGAAAGTTTAAGGGAATTCAAGGAAAGTTTAAGGGAATTCAAGGAAAATTAACGAGAACTAAGGCGCTTCCTGCTTAGATTCGGGTGAAAATATGGAAAAATACGATTATAGTGAACTTGGGCTGAAAGCCGGGCTTGAAATTCACCAGCAGCTGGATTCGAAGGAAAAGTTGTTCTGCAGGTGTCCGACCGTTATAAGAGATGTCAAGGAGTCGGACTTCGAGTTTTTCAGGTATCTCAGGGCTACGGAAAGTGAGATGGGAGAAAAAGATAGGGCTGCAGTGGAGCAGACCAAAATCCGGAGAAAGTATATCTATAAGGCTTATGACACTACTTGCCTTATAGAAAATGATGAAGAGCCTCCAAGAGAACTCAATAAGGAAGCCCTGGACATTTCCCTCGGGATTGCAAAACTCTTCAACATGAAACCTGTAGACCAGATGCATGTAATGAGGAAAATCGTGGTTGACGGCTCGAACACAAGCGGGTTCCAAAGGACTGCTTTTCTTGCAAGTGACGGATATATCGAGACCTCTGACGGGCGGTGTGGGATTGACAGTCTCTGCGTGGAAGAAGAAGCTGCCCAGAAAGTAGAAGAAATCGGAGACTCGATCATTTATTCCCTGGACAGGCTGGGAATCCCGCTTGTGGAAGTCGCAACTGCCCCTGATATCAAATCTCCCGGGCAAGCAAGAGAAGTTGCCGAGCAGATAGGAATGTTCCTCAGGTCTACAGGGAAAGTAAAGAGAGGGCTTGGCACGATCAGGCAGGATGTAAACATCTCAATTGCCGAAGGTGCAAGAGTCGAAATAAAAGGCGTGCAGGCTCTTGACCTTATAGAAGACATCGTCCGCAGGGAAGTCGAAAGGCAGTTAAATCTTCTTTTTATCAGGCAGGAGCTTATGGAAAGAAAAGCTTTCGTCTGTGAAGAAACCTATGACATAACAGGGCTTTTCGTTGACACGAAATCCAAAGTCTTGCAAAAAGGCGTGAAAAAAGGCGCAGTTCTTGCAGCGCTTCTCAGGAAATTCGATGGGCTTATAGGCAGAGAAGTGCAGCCAGGAAGGAGGCTTGGGACCGAATTTTCAGACAGGGCAAAGACTGCGGGTGTTGGAGGGATTTTCCACACTGACGAACTTCCGAACTACGGGATAACCGAAAAAGAAGTCAAGACTGTCAGAGACGCAATAGGTGCTTCTGCAGGGGATGCCGTAATAATGGTTGCGGACGAACCTGAGAAAGCCAGGCTCGCAATCGAAGCGGTCATTCAAAGGGCAAAAGAAGCCATAGAAGGAATTCCCGAAGAGACCCGAAAAGCCCTTCCCGATGGAAATACCTCCTATATGCGTCCGCTTCCTGGCGCTGCAAGGATGTACCCTGAAACCGATGTGCCTCAAATCGAAATCTCGCAGGAATATTTCGATTCAATTGAGACTCCGGAACTCCTTACTGAAAGGGCGAAACGTTTTGTCTCAGAAAACGGCCTGAATAAAGAGCTTGCCGAAAAAATAGCTTATTCAAAGTATCTGCCTCTCTTTGAGGAGCTGATCGAGACCTACAGGAAAGATGCAAACGTAAACTCAACCCTGATTGCCAGAACTCTTGTCGGGATTGTTCCGGAAATCCGGAGAAACGGGGTAGAGACCGAAAACCTTACGGATGAACATTTCAAAGGGCTTTTCGCAGCGATTTCAAATCAGGAAATTGCAAAAGAAGCCACCCAGGACCTTTTGGCCTCTCTTGCAAAAGAGCCTGAACTGAGTACATCGGAAGCGATTTCAAAGCTTGGGTTCAGTACTTTTGACCCTGAAGAGGTCGAAATATTCATCAAGAAAACCGTCAGGGAAAGAGGAGACTTTATCAAGGAAAAAGGTCCGACAGCTCTTGGTCCCCTCATGGGCATTGTTATGAAGGAATACAGGGGCATGGTTGATGGAAAAATCCTTAGTCAAATGTTGAAAAAAGAACTGGATAGCTTCATTAATCAGGGGTAATCCCCTTTTTTCAATTTATCCTTTACTCTCCATTATTTATTCTTTGTTTTTTTATTGTTATTCTTTGTTTTTTCTATTGTTTATTCTTCATTTACTCTTCACTTACTCTTCTTTTATTCTTCACTTACTCTTCTTTTATTCTTCACTTACTCTTCTTTTATTCTTCACTTACTCTTCTTTTATTCTTCATTTATTCTCCATTTTCTTTTTTATTCATTATCTTCTTAAGAAATACTTTCATTGGTCATCGGTTAAGGAAAAATCGTTATCAATTGCATTGATTTTCATAAAATTTGTTAAATTATTCATCAAATGCAAAACTGGAATNNCTTAACCGAATACAAATGGAAATACTTTTACTTCTTCTCATACCTGTATTCTTCCTTCAAGAATGTTTCAGAGCGGATAACATAAAAGAACAGATTCTTATCTCTGAAATACAAAAATTCTCATTCCAGAATGACAGAAACTTCCATTTGTGAAGGAAAGAAGATAACTTTTTATATTAATTAAGACATTTATATTAGTGGTAGTTGTGGGCAAGATTTTGGTAAATAGGAGATGATAAGTGGTGTAATGACCCACAAGAAGGTTGCAAAATAATAACATCAGGAGAAGATCCCCGTGAAAATACTGCTTGTAGATGATGACCCTTTGTTTTTGGAGCTATCAAAGACCTTCTTAGAAGTCTTCCATGATATAACTTCGGACACTGTAAATTCTGCAAGGGAAGCCCTTCAAAGGCTGGAACAATATTCCTATGACGTGGTAGTCTCAGATTATGATATGCCTTTGATGGACGGCATCACGTTCTTGAAAACTATTCGTGACAAAAGGATTGACACACCCTTTATCCTGTTCACAGGTGTGGGTAGAGACGAACTTATGCATCAGGCAATCGAGAATGGTGCAGACTCCTTTATTCAGAAAATAGGGGACCCAAAAACCCAGTTTTCTGAGCTGTCCAAAAGAATCTGGCAGACTGTCAGTAGTAACACAGGCTACTAAAAGAAAAAATAAGAACTACCTTGCGTTAGTTCTCAACCAGATTAAAATTATTTATGCCTGTCAATAGCTGGCGCTAAGCCGATTTTCGGATCTTTTTTTCTTTAAAGACTTTTAAAAAGCATAACATCTAACATGCTGTACTTTATTTAACTTTAATCGATTTTACTTAATCCCAGTGGTCTTTTATTAGTCCAGTATCGCTTATATTCAGTTGTATATGTCTTTATATTTAACTATTTGTGTTTTTATATTTAGTTACTTATGTTTTTATATTTAGTTACTTGTATTTCTCTATTTGGTCATATATGTCTCTATTTCGTCTCATGTATTCAACTAAAAACAGATTCTCTAGCAGGTCAGAAAAAACCTTCTGTAACAAAAAATTTCTGGAATATATTTATTTCCTTGTATATTCATGCTTTATAGGGGTTTTATGGTTCAGGAATACAAGTTGTTTATAGGGGGAGAATTTAAAGACTCGTCAACCGGAAAGACTTTTGAAGATATAAATCCGGCTACTCTGGAAAGCCTGGCAGCAATACAGGTAGCTGGAACCGAGGACGTGGACAGGGCAGTTGAGGCTGCTGAAGCAGGTTTCAGGCTATGGAGCGAAATCCCGGCTGCAAAGAGAGCTGAGGTACTCTTCAAGGCAGCCAGAATTTTACAGGAAAGGAAAGAAGAACTTGCTGTCCTTATGACAAAAGAGATGGGAAAAGCACTCCCTGAGACAAGGGGAGATGTACAGGAAGCCATTGATATCACAAATTATGCCGCAGGGGAAGGAAGGCGGATGCTTGGGGAAACAACGACTTCCGAATTAAAGGAAAAGTTCTGCATGACCGTACTTAGGCCGATAGGGATAGTTGGCTTAATAACGCCCTGGAATTTTCCGATTGCCATTCCTTCATGGAAGATTATGCCAGCTCTTGTAACTGGAAATGCAATTGTTTTCAAGCCTGCAAGTGATACACCTCTACTTGCCTTCAAGCTAATAGAGGTGCTTAGTGAAGCAGGGTTGCCTCCCGGAGTAATAAATCTGGTAACAGGACCCGGAGGAACTGTTGGGAAGGCTGTAGTCCAGCACCCTCGCATAAAGGCTATTTCCTTTACAGGCAGCCTTGATACCGGGAAATGGGTAATGGAAGAGTGTTCAAAAACCATGAAAAGGGTCTCTCTGGAACTCGGAGGCAAAAATCCGGTAATTGTTATGGAGGATGCCGACCTTGAACTGGCTCTTGAGGGTGTGTTATGGGGAGCTTTCGGAACTACAGGACAGCGCTGTACTGCTACGAGCAGACTGATTCTGCATGAGATGATAAAAGACGAATTCATAAAAAGGCTGCTTGCAAAAGTAAAATCTCTCAGGATAGGTGACGGGCTCTTACCTGAGACGGATATCGGACCTGTAATCAACAAAGCGCAGCTTGAGAAGACCGAGAGATACGTGAAAATAGGAAAAGAAGAAGGAGCAACTCTTCTTTATGGAGGAAACAGAACTGATCCCGGGCTTCCAGGTTATTTCTTCGAACCTACATTATTTACGGACGTTAGACCAGACATGAGGATTGCACAGGAAGAAATTTTCGGACCAGTACTCGGGATCTTCACGGTTTCAGATCTTGAAGAGGCAATCGAACTTGCCAATAGTACCAAGTACGGACTTTCTTCGGCAATCTATACAAGAAATGTAGGAAACGCTTTCAGAGCAATCGAAAAAATCGAAGCCGGAATCACATATGTTAATGCTCCCACAATAGGGGCTGAAGTCCATCTCCCCTTTGGAGGCGTTAAAGGGACAGGAAACGGTTTTCGAGAAGCCGGTACCGAGGCCATCAAGGAATTTTCCGAGGTAAAAGCCGTGTATATAGACTACAGCGGCAGGTTGCAAAAAGCCCAGATTGATTCAGCGGAATAAAATTTATAGGAGTAAGGTTCGAGAGCGTAAAGAAACTGAGGAGGAATACATTCTGGCTCAGAAGAAAACCGAAGAATTTGAAAAGACGCAGGGAGCGGAAAAGCCGGGAAAAAACAAAGAAACGGAAGCTGGGCATTACCTTGATTTTTTTGAACATGAAGCAGAAATGTTTAATATCGTTGGTCCTAAAGCCAGGAAAATTATCGGGCAGGACTGCAATATAATATCTGCCTGTGCAGCCCGCCCTTATCCTCTGGTTGTAGACAGCGCAAAGGGTTCCGTAATCAGGGATGTTGATGGGAGGGAGTACATTGACCTGGTTGCAGGAATTGCTGTTATGAACGCAGGCTACTCTAACTCTGAAGTTAAAGCTGCAATCTCATCCCAGCTTGAAAAAATGACTCACTGCGGATATGGAGATTTTTTTGCTGAGCCACCTGTGAAGCTTGCAAGGAAGTTAGAAGAGCTTTCAGGCTATTCAAAAGTTTTTTACTGTAACAGCGGGACTGAAGCCGTGGAAGCTGCAATCAAACTTGCCGTCTGGAAAACAAAACGGCAGGGCCTTATTTCCTTTTATAACTCCTTTCATGGTCGGACTCTTGGATCTCTTTCTCTTACCTGCTCAAAAGCCAGGCAAAAGGAACATTTTCCTGCCATCCGCACAGCTCATTCCCACTATGCTTACTGTTACCGTTGTCCCTTTAAACTGGAGTATCCTTCCTGCGGGATTGAGTGTGCAAAAGAGCTTGAAAACCTGATTTTCAGGAGGGAACTGAGCCCGAAGGATACAGCTGCCGTTTTCGTGGAACCTGTTCAGGGAGAAGGTGGATATATCGTTCCTCCACCTGAATTCCATAGGGAAGTAAGGCAGATCTGTACCGATAACGATGTCCTCCTTGTAGCTGATGAAGTCCAGACAGGCTGCTTCAGGACAGGCCCTTTTCTTGCAATGGAAAATTTTGGGGTCAGAACTGAAATCTCGTGCCTTGCAAAAGCCCTTGGAGGAGGGCTTCCAATGGGGGCCATGCTCGCAGACCGCAAGCTTATGGACTGGCCCCAGGGCGTCCATTCAAATACCTTTGGAGGAAATCTTCTTGCTTCAGCCGCGTCACTTTCATCCCTCGAGTTTCTGGAGAAGGAAAATATAAAGAATAGGGTAAAGGAGCTTGGTTTCAAAATGAAACAACTGCTTAGGGAGCTTCAGGAAAACTTTCCATTCATTGGGGACGTACGTGGTCTTGGTATGATGGTCGGAGTCGAGATTGTGAAACCCGATAAATCAATAGACCCTATACGAAGGGATAGAATTCTCAGGGAAGCTTTCAAAGAAGGAATTCTGCTTCTTCCCTGTGGAGATTCCGTAATTCGTTTCTCTCCACCACTGGTTATTACAGATGAAGAACTTGACTCTGGACTCGAGAAGTTCCAAAAGGCTCTGAATAAAGCAGGCACTTAAGCTTTAGAAAAAATAACGAAACTAAGAGCTTCCGAACATGAGTAAAAAGCGAAATAACTTCTTAAACGAGTTTTGCAGTCTTCAGGAATAAATCAAATGTTAGTTCAAGATTCTTCTGTCTAAAAATTGGATAAAAATTGTAAAGTTTTTATGTGAAAATGTCCTATATAGTAATATGGAGTATAAGAAAAATGATATGTTTGAGAACGATAGTTTCGCCTTGATCATTTTCATAACTGCTATTGCAATAGCAGTAAGTCTCTTAGGGATAATTATCTGTATTAAGGTAACACACCTATAAAACTGGTAAAAAGCCTAAACTGGTAAAAAGCTAAACTGGTA
>DAQQ01000231.1:30926-34325 GCA_002508465.1 Methanosarcina sp. UBA7
ACTGGTAAAAAGCTAAACTGGTAAAAAAGACTGCCTTTTTCATTAAACAATTAAACGATTTTTCCAAATGTAAAAATAAAAAAAGAGAAGATATTTTTCCTGTCTTCTCACCCCTTTCTTTATACTTTTCTTTATACCTTTTTTTGTTCCTTGTCTTTTTTGACTTCATTCAGCTTATCTTCAGTCTGCCTGAGCGTTAAAAGCTTGCTTGAAAGAGGAGCCATAGGAAGGTCTGCGCTAAGCGTTGGAGAGCTTATCCTTGATTCTGTCAGCATTCTTCCAGGCAGGTCAGGGAAGATCTCAAGCCCTTTTCCTGTATGCATCTTTGGGCTTTCGACTACGGACTCCAAAAGACCAGCAGACTTGATTTCTGTCCAGGAGCTGGAAACAAGCCTCGGAAGAGTTTCCGGACTCAGGCGGAGGTGATCAGAAGAAGAGAGTCCAAGAGCCCTGTCAGGCGAGAGACGTTTATTGAAATCGGGCATCAGTCCCCTGAACTGGTCAAGGACCGGATTTGAAAAAGTAGCTGATTCGTAAGTAGGAGTGAGATTTCCGGCAAGGGCCTTATTGCGGTCTGCACGGTCAGTTAAGTGAGAAGGTAAAGCTGAGTTTTCGGGTTTACTGTCATTCATAGCAGTAAGGATTGTCACGATGGTATATCAATTATACGAGGGCTTTTCCATATGAGTGCTTTTCCTATTTTCTTCACTGTAATCAAAAATTCCGGTGATTTTTAATAAGTGCCTTATTCTATATAAGCGCCTTATTTCTATTGCACTTATCTTATTGTATTTCTCGTTGTAACAGCCTGTAAAGTTCATCCTTCTGATAAACTCAAGACCTGGGACTTAAACCATTTTTAATAAGCAAGTCAACAATCTCATTAAATCCCATTTCTTCAGCAATATCCAGAGCAGTATTACAATTTTCATCCTGAATATTAAGGTCGGCACCATTTTTAATAAGCAAATCAACAATGTCCGTACGTCCCGCTTGTGCCGATAACATCAAAGCGGTAAGCCCGTTTTCTTCTTGAATATTAAGATTGGCACCACTTTCAAGAAACAGGTCTACAATGTCCCTGTATCCTCTATCTGCTGCATAAATCAAGGCTGTGTTGCCGTTTTTGTCCTGAACGTCAAGATCGGCCCCTGCATTAACAAGTAACTCAACAATACTTTTATGTCCGATCTTTGTTGCAGCAATCAAAGCAGTGTTAAGGTTTTTGTCCTGAAGATTAACATCTGCTCCAGCTTTAATTAGCAGTTCAACAATATCCTTTTGTCCCCTATCTGCAGCAGAAATTAAAGCAGTTTCACTGTTCCTGTCCTGAATATCAGGATCGGCTCCACCTTCAAGAAGAAGCTCAACAATGTTCCTGTATCCTACTTTTACCGCAAACTTCAAAGCAGTCTCGCAGTTTCCGTCCTGAATATTAATGTTGGCACCGCTTTTAATAAGCAAGTCAACAATATCCCCACGTTCGATCTTTGCCGCAGAAGTTAAAGCAGTGTCCCCGTTACCATCATGAATATTAAGATCGGCACCGCCTTTAATAAGCACTTCTACAACGTCTCTGTACCCTTTATTAACCGCATAATTTAAAGCAGTTTTACCGTATGCGTCCTGCGCGTTAATGTCAACTTTATCGCTTTTCAGAAGTTTCTCTACGTTTTTTACCTGCCCTAACTTAGAAGCCTCGAAAAGGTTCTGATTTTTATCTTTTCCAAATAAATTAGATATAAAGTCCATCAATGTTTTCTCCTGAAATATCGAATATTTTATGTTGACCGGATTCTAGATATCCTGGGATTTTCTATTCGCATGGAACCAAAAATACAATTATTATTTAGAGAAAGTATAATTTTAACTCGAAGAAAATATAAGTTTTGTCACTCAGCACCACGAAATTATATTAATATATATTGACTCAGGTTATCAATTCTTCCTTTCAAAAGCTTTTTTACTATTTTCTCTGGATGGCCTGTCAAACTTCTCAGAGTCATTTGTCATTTTTGTTGTTTTCGATCTCGGGTCTAGTGTTATATGGATCTAGAATTATATTTTAAAATATTACGTAACTACCAGCAATAGAAAAGTGTGAGACAACAAAAAAGAGTATAATTTTTCTGTCTTTTCTTTATGTTTTTTCTTTATGTTTTTTATGCTTTTTCTTTATGCTCTTTCTTTATGCTTTTTCTTTATGCTTTTTCTTTATGCTTTTTCTTTCCGTCTTTTCGGGATTGTAATATTTGGCAAAGCTTTTCCCTTTCCAAGTATAATCCTTTTTTGATACATCTGCCCTAAGGCGAGAAACAGAACAAAAGATTATATGTGGCATGCAAGATTCTTCAGTTTTTTTCTCAAAAATGAGACTTTCAAACTCTATCCTGTCGCATGAGATGTCCGCAGCAAAGGCATTATTGTTAGTCACGGCAAAGAATTTGAACATCTCTATTTTATATGGAAATGATAATATCCCAAACAGTTTCAAGTTTAGAAAGCTCTTGCGTTGAAAATTAGGATGTTAAACAGGCTGGGAAGCTCATTTATCAGGCGCAAAATTTAATTAAAAGATTTATATATTAAAAAACTCAAGAAATACCAGTAATTCAAGGAATAGGGAAATTCATCGCAACACTTATACATGTCTTATGACATTTACTCGCAGGTTCAGATGATGAAAGCAGTACTAGGCTTAGAAGACGGAACAGTTATTAGGGGCACCGGTTTTGGTGCCGAAGGCACAGCTTGCGGCGAACTTGTTTTTACCACTCAATTCACGGGATATGAGGAGGCTCTAACAGATCCTTCTTACAAGGGTCAGATTTTAATGTTTACTTATCCCCTTATCGGAAACTACGGTGTCAGCGGGGAGCGCGTCCAGTCCGATAATATGCATGCGGAAGGGCTTGTTGTAAGGGAGGCCTGCAAAAAACCCTACCATTATAAATCATCCCGTTCTATCCACAAATTCTTAGAGGATGAAGGAAAGCCAGGAATTGAAGGTGTGGACACTCGTATGCTCACCATCAGGGCAAGGGAGCGCGGAACCATGAGGGCTGCTCTTATCACAGGCAGCGACGACGGAGAAGAGGCTGTTGATGTAGCAAGGAACTCTCCACAGCTCACTGATGAAGAGCTGATCTCCCTTGTAACCTGTAAAGAGCCGTATTTCATTCCCGGAGCAGAAGGCGCCTGGAAAAGCGGCAGCAAACGCAAACATGCGGTTATAGTTGACCTTGGGATTAAGCGCAATATCATAAACAACCTTCACAAACGTGGAATCGACCTTACTCTGGTTCCTGCAACTGCAAAACCCTCGGAAATTGCAGGTTACGAACCTGATCTTCTTTTTATCTCAAACGGGCCAGGAGACCCGGAAAAAGCAACGGATGC
>DAQQ01000231.1:34341-46519 GCA_002508465.1 Methanosarcina sp. UBA7
AAGTTGAAATTCGGGCACAGGGGAGGAAACCAGCCAGTAAAGGATCTGATTGAAAACAAGATTTTCATAACCTCTCAGAACCACGGATATGCAGTTGATGCTGACTCCCTTGACGGCACAGGGCTATATGTAAAATATCTGAACGCAAATGACAGGACAGTAGAAGGGGTTTCCCACAAAGACCTGGATATTTTCAGTGTACAGTTCCATCCCGAAGCCCAGGCAGGGCCGATGGATACCGAGGAAACATTCTTTGGCAAGGTTGTAAAGGTCCTCGGAGGTGAGGTTTAATGCCAAAACGCGAGGACATAAAGAAGGTTTTGCTTATAGGTTCAGGGCCAATAACTATCGGACAGGCTGCAGAATTTGACTTTTCAGGCAGCCAGGCCTGCAGGTCCTTAAAAGAAGAAGGGGTAAAGGTTGTTCTTGTAAACTCAAACCCTGCAACCATAATGACCGACCCTGAAATGGCTGATTCGGTCTATATCGAGCCTCTTGATGCCAAGATAATAGAAAAAATTATTGAAAAAGAGCGCCCTGACGGGATTATTGCAGGTATTGGGGGACAGACAGGCCTTAATATTACCAGTGAACTTGCAGAAAATGGTGTGTTTGAAAAATACGGAGTCGAGATCCTGGGGACCCCTGTAGAAGCCATTAAAAACACTGAAGACAGGGAACTCTTTAAAGAGACAATGATCAGGATAGGGGAAAAGGTTCCCTTAAGCCGGGCAGTTAATTCTTTAAAAGAAGCCGAAGACGTTGTCGAGGAACTCGGGCTTCCTCTAATTGTCCGTCCGGCTTACACTCTCGGTGGTGCAGGAGGCGGAATTGCCCGCACAAAAGAAGAGCTGCTCGAAATCACGGAACGTGGGCTCAGGCGCAGTCGTATCAACCAGGTACTCATAGAAGAAAGTGTGCTTGGCTGGGCAGAGGTCGAATATGAGGTCATGAGAGATGCAAACGATACCTGCATTGTGATCTGTAACATGGAAAATATCGACCCTATGGGCGTGCACACCGGAGAATCGGCAGTTGTTGCACCTTCCCAGACCTTAAGCGATGCAGAGCACCAGATGCTCAGGAGTGCCTCAATCAAGATTATCCGCGCCCTGAAGATCGAAGGTGGGTGCAATATTCAGTACGCCTTGAAAGAAGGCGATTATCGCATTGTCGAGGTAAATCCAAGGGTTTCAAGGTCATCAGCCCTTGCATCAAAGGCTACGGGTTATCCGATTGCCCGCGTAACTGCAAAAATCGCAATCGGAATGGCGCTCGATGAAATTATAAACAATGTTACCAAGAGCACTCCTGCCTCTTTTGAACCTGCTCTGGACTATGTAATTACTAAAATTCCCAGGTGGCCTTTTGACAAGTTCACAACCGCAGATAAAACTCTGACCACAGCCATGAAAAGTACGGGAGAAGTCATGGCTATTGGCAGGACTATTGAAGAATCTCTATTAAAGGCTTTTAAATCTCTGGATATCGACAACCAGTTAGGAAAGAAGCACTGGGAAGAACCTGAAATTAAAACTCTTCTCAAAACCCCTACAAGTGAACGCCTTTTTGTTGTCTTCGATGCACTTGAGAGGGGTATGTCGGTAAAAGAAATTACCGAGCTTTCAAGTATCAACCCCTTCTTCATCTCAAAGATGAAAAACATCGTGGATATGGAAAAACGCATCAAGGCAGAAGAATTTACTCCTGAACTCCTACGCGAAGCAAAAAGGATGGGCTTTCCGGATATCCGCCTTGCCGAACTAACTGGAAAAACCAGCCAGGACATAAGTGATCTCAGGCATGCTGCCGGTCTTGTGGCCACTTTCAAGATGGTAGATACCTGCGCAGCCGAGTTCGAAGCAGCTACTCCTTATTACTATTCCACTTACGAAGACGACTGCGAGACAAATGCTACAGATAAGAAGAAAATTCTTATCCTTGGTGCAGGCCCGATCAGGATTGGACAGGGAATCGAATTTGACTACTGTACCGTGCATGCAGTCACTGCGCTTCGGGAAGAAGGCATAGAGACCCATATTATCAATAACAACCCCGAAACCGTATCTACGGACTTCGATACCTCAGACAAGCTCTTTTTTGAACCTCTTACCCTTGAGTATGTGATGAACGTGATCGAGCGTGAGAGGCCTGACGGAGTCCTGGTGCAGTTCGGAGGGCAGACGTCAGTGAACCTTGCAATTCCCCTCAAGCAGGAATTGAAGCGCAGGACCGACCTTGATACCGTAATTTTAGGCACGGACCCTGATGACATGGACCTTGCCGAAGACAGGGAAAAGTTCTATCTCCTTATGCAGGAGCTTGGCGTTCCACAGCCTGAAGGCGGATATGCAACTTCCCATAAGGAAGCAATTGAGGTTGCAAAGCGGATCGGCTTCCCTGTACTTGTGCGTCCTTCCTACGTGCTTGGCGGGCGGGCAATGGAAATCGTATACGATGAAATCGACCTTGAGCGCTACATGAAAGAGGCAGTCAGGGTCTCTCATGAACACCCGATACTGATTGACGATTTCCTTGAGGCAGCTTCTGAAATTGATGTGGATGCGGTCTGCGACCAGAAAGACGTACTTATTGGCGCAATAATGGAGCACATCGAGGAAGCAGGTGTTCACTCCGGAGACTCGGCCTGTGTAATTCCACCCCAGAGTCTCTCGCCTGAGGTTCTTGACCAGGTAAGGAATTATACCCGCAAGATAGCTCTTGCCCTCAGGGTCAAGGGTTTGATTAACATACAGATGGCAGAAAAAGGTGGGAAGGTCTATGTGCTTGAAGCAAACCCGCGTTCAAGCAGGACAATTCCTTTTGTTTCAAAAGCCGTTGGAATTCCGCTTGCAAAGATTGCAGCCAAGGTAATTGCAGGGCACAGCTTAAAGAGCCTCGGCTACACGGACGAGCCAAAACCCAAACATGTCTCGATTAAGGAAGTCCTCCTACCTTTCGATAAATTGCCAGGTGCAGACCCTGTCCTCGGTCCGGAGATGAAAAGTACCGGTGAGGTCATGGGTATTGACTACGATTTCGGAAGGGCATATTATAAGGCAGAGCTTGCAGCCGATAATGTCTTACCTCTTACCGGAAAAGTCTTCCTTTCCATAAGGAATGCTGACAAAACCGAACTTGTCGAGGTTGCAAAGAAACTTCAGGCAGCAGGCCTCGAACTTATGGGCACGCAGGGTACTGTAAATTATCTTGCACAGCACGGGGTTTTCATGGATGTGGTGAAAAAGGTCCATGACGGAAGCCCGAATGTCATAGATATGATGCGCAGGGATGAGGTTGACCTTATTATCAATACTCCTACAAGCAAACAGTCTCGCAGGGACGGTTCAAGGATCAGGCGGGCAGCTGTTGATTTCAAGGTTCCGTACATTACCACAATGCAAGCAGCAATTGCCGCAGCCGCTGCCATAGAAACTATGAAGAAGGGAGAGGAACTTACAATTAAATCCATCAACGAGTACCACAAAGAGATGGAAAAATAAGGTAAATAAGGTAAGTAAGGTAAAGCAAGGAAATAGAGCTGTAGCAGGTAATTCTTTAGGTTACCTGTTGAAAAGTACTGCCTTAATAAAGGCCATCGGCCAACAGAAGTTTACGTGCGAATCACAGCCGGACGGGTGGCTTTCCATCCTCCGGCAAAACATGATCAGTTTTTGAATCTACCGGCTGGCTGGCTGTCAAATACAGGAATTAAACATCCTGCTACCAAAATTATTAAACTTATTAATCTTATTTACCCTACTGAACTTACTGGTCCGTTAACATGCAAATCTTGTAATGCATCAATTTGTAATGCATCAATTTGTAATGCATCAATTTGTAATACATCAATCTTGTAATGCATCAATTTGTAATACATCAATCTTGTAATGCATCAATCTTGTAATGCATCAATCATGTATTAATTACGCGTCAATCATGCATCAATCTAAATAATATATCAGTCTATTAACGAATCAATCCACAATGTATCAATCCACAATGTATCAATTCATTAGCATGTCACTGGATTGACATGTCAATAATTTGATTCTTATCACATCATATATCCATTAAGCAAGGGGTAGTAAAAGCATGGCAAAGAAAGTTGCACTTGCATATTCGGGAGGGCTTGACACCTCAGTGTGCATTCCCATCCTCAAGGAAAAGTACGGATACGACGAAGTAGTTACAATTTCAGTCGATGTCGGCCAGCCGGAAGAGGAGATCAAGAGGGCAGACGAAAAAGCCAATAAGATCAGCAACAAGCATTATACAATCGATGCAAAGGAAGAATTTGTTAAAGATTACGTCTTTCCTCTGATCAAAGCCAACGGAAGCTATGAAGGCTATGTAATGGGAACTTCAATTGCCCGCCCGCTGATCGCGAAAAAAGTGGTTGAAGCTGCCAAAAAAGAAGGGGCAGTTGCCCTTGCGCACGGCTGCACAGGAAAAGGTAATGACCAGCTCCGTTTCGAAGCCGTTTTCCGCCAGACCGATCTCGACGTTATTGCCCCTATGAGGGAAATGAACCTGACCCGAGAGTGGGAAATCGACTACGCACAAGAGCACGGAATCCCTGTGGAAGTTACAAAGTCCAAGCCCTGGAGCGTTGACGAAAACATCTGGAGCCGCAGCATCGAAGGCGGCAGGCTTGAAGACCCTTCCTTTGTCCCGCCCGAAGAGATCTACGAGTGGACAACTTCACCTGAAAAAGCCCCTGACCAGCCCAGGACTGTTGACATCGGCTTTGAAGCCGGAGTCCCTGTCTCCCTTGACGGCGAAAAAATGAGCGGCTACGCCCTTGTGAAGAAAATGAATGAAATTGCAGGCGAAAACGGAGTCGGCCGAACCGACATGATCGAAGACCGCGTGCTTGGCTTAAAAGCCCGTGAGAACTACGAGCACCCGGCTGCAACCGTTCTCCTGGCAGCCCACGCCGACCTCGAGAAACTCGTCCTGACCCGCAGCGAACTCAAGTTCAAGAAGATCGTGGACGACCAGTGGTCCGAACTTGCCTATTACGGTCTTGTGGACGAGCCGCTTTATGCCGACCTGAACGCCTTTATCGACAAGTCCCAGGAAAGGGTTACAGGTACAGTGAAAGTCAGGCTCTACAAAGGCGCCCTTACAATCCTTGCCCGCAGCTCGCCGAATGCCCTTTATTCCGAGGACCTGGTTTCGTTTGACAGCCAGACCATTGACCAGAAGGATGCAGAAGGGTTTGCGAAGTATCACGGGTTCCAGGCGAGGATGTACAGGAAAGTGATGGATAAGCAGTAAATTTGAAGTTTTATTTCTTTTCCTGCCTGTTTATTCAGTAGGCAGGACAATTATTCTCTTTTTTGACTTATTTCTGGCTATTTTTTGATTTTCAGTTTATTTGCTTTTTCCATAGTTCCAGAGTAATTAATGGATTTAACTTTTCCAGAGTGCAGTAATAGCTGTCTTAAACCGTTATTGTTACCGTGCGTAGCACGGGCCTTTCTTTTTAAACATAAATAAAAAATTACATATATCCTTGTTTCGTATGATATTGAGATTCAACAGATTATTTTGGAGATTAGAAAGTATGGACTTAAGTTTCATTCAAGATATTTCTTTAGGATTATTTGTCAATGGGCTTTCATACTTAATTGGATATTCAAGTGAAAAAATCAATGGATTCTTATTTGAAAAAGAAGAAGTTGTAAACTCAATAATTAAGGAGACTAATTTTGAATCAATCCTTGAAGAAATAATAAGTGAAGAAGAAATTGGGAAAATAAAGAGAGATGATATTTACAGATTTCTAAAATCTCCTGAAGTTGAATCAATTGTAAGGCAAATATATGCAGTTAAGATGTATCCATTGGAAACTTGCATTATAGAAAAGAACGTGAGTTTTGAAGATATTAAAAAAGAATTCAATTTACTTTTCTCACAATACATTGGAACTAATGAGAAAAATGCTTTTGAAATAGCCTCAAAAATTTTTACAATATTAATAACGGGATGTGAAATAACACTCGATAAGGCTATAAATATGGGTGAACTGTCAGCTCACGAAGTTAAATCAAAATACAGATTCAAGATACTTACCGATCAACTAGACACTGTAAACGAAAACATAAAATTTCTTTCAGGAAGGCATCAACCAAGTATACGTGAAATACATAGGTTTATAGAAAAATACTGTGAGGTTATAAAGAAACGTTTTGAGAGAATTAGGTCTGAAAGTTATACTAATATAAGACCCTTCATTGATGATATTTACGTATGTCCAAATTTCCTATTACAAAAAGAAATGAGATCAGATTCTGAAAGTGATGAATCTGTAGATCTGACATCAAAATATTACAATGACCAAGGGTTAATTAGTATAGATCAACTTCTACCTAATTTATATCGCGTAGTTCTTTTGGGTGATCCAGGTGCAGGAAAAAGCACTTTTGCACAGAAAATTAGTTATGATATTGTAACTAAAAGTTCAGAGAAAGTTTCTCCAGGAAATTGTGATGTACCTTTCATTGTTACTCTTCGGGAGTATCAAATTGAAAATTCTCAGAATGGAGTTTCAATACTAGACTTTATAAAAAAAGAGGCTCACTCTTACTATCAACTTATTGTCCCAAATTGCACTTTTGAATATCTTCTTTTAAATGGTCATGCATTGCTTATTTTTGATGGGCTTGATGAGCTTCTTGATACAAGGCATAGAGCAAGAATTATAGATGAAATTGAATCTTTTTGTACAATTTATCCTTCAGTCCCCGTTCTTGTAACATCTCGTAAAGTTGGATATGAGCAGGCGCCCCTTCGGGATGACATGTTCCGAAAAATTGAATTAGCTCCTTTTGACAACAAACAAATTGAAGAGTATGTGAATAAATGGTTTTCCTTAGACCCAGATTTAACGGATCGAGAAAAAAAGAGAAAAGTGGAATCATTTCTTAGAGAAAGCAAAATTGTTTCGGATCTTCGTTCAAATTCTCTAATGTTGTCGTTGATGTGTAGCATTTACAGAGAAGAGAACTACATTCCAACAAACAGGCCAGAAGTGTATAAAAAATGTTCTGAAATGTTATTCGAAAAATGGGATAATAATAGAGGAATTTCACCTCTCATTTTGATGTCGAAAACAAGAATTAGACCTCTTATATCATATTTAGCTTATACAATATTTACGAATGAATCCTTGCAAGAAGGCATGAATGAAAGTAAGTTGATAGATAAAGCAAAAGAATATCTGTTAGATAAGTCATATGAAAATGAGTATGAAGCTGAAGAAGCTTCTAAAGATTTTATTAACTTTTGTAGAGGCAGAGCATGGGTCCTTACTGATACTGGTACAACAAAATGGGGAGAAAACATCTATCAATTTACGCACCGAACTTTCTTAGAATATTTCACTGCCGATTGGATAGTCAGAAAATATGAAGAAAAGTTATGTGAAGTTCTATTACCAAAGATTTCCAAGGGAGAATGGGATAATGTTGCACAATTAGCTTTCCAAATAAGATACGAAAAATCAGAAGATGGTGACAAATTATTTATAGATTTGATTCAAGAAACTACTAAAGTAGGAATTAATGAGAAGTTTAATTTGCTTTCTTTTGCTTCAAGATGTTTAGTATTCATCGTTCCAAGCCCCAAAATTACTAGAGAAATCATCACTACTTGTTTTAATTTTTCAATTGATATTGGAATTGAACTTATCAAAGAAGAGAAAGCGACAGCCGAAATGGCTGAAAAGATAGCTAAAGTAAGAGAAGTAGCTAATCCGATGGAACTAATTTACAATATAGAAAACTCAATGATTGACAATAGAAATGTCATTGGAGATACGATAGAAAATTTGATAGTAAACAATATTTGTAAAGGTGTTAAAAATAAATCGATTTTGTCGCTTGAAATCTGCTTAAACCTTGAGAAATACCTTCCACTTTTTATTAAAGACAATACTTTCAAAAAAAAGGATACATATTTCTGGGAATGCCTAAAAAACAGAACATTAGAAAGGTGTTCTGATAGCACCAAAGAACTCATTAAGGAGAAATTAGGTTTTGGAATTGAATTTTATTGCATGAATAAAATATCCATAGAGGACATTGTGAATATTTATGGATTTAGATCTTTATTTTATGATTATAAATTTACAATGTTACCAAGAATAACATTTTCTGGAATTTTCTCTATTTCATTCAGTGAGTTGATTAGACACTCTTCCATTGATATTAAGGAGCTAGGGGAAATAGGAAGATTAGCATTATTACAACCTGTGCATTGCTTAGAATTAGATCATAGCTTTGCGATTAGGCGCATGAAATTTGAATTAAAAAGGTCAATGAGGCTAAAAGAAAGAAGAGTAATTGATAGACCATATAATATTCCTATGCGAATATATAAAAAATTTCCTAAAGATATCTCATTAAGACAAATATATGATTCATTATTTGGTACTTTTGTTATTTTAGCATATTTTTTTGAAATTTTAATAGAAAGTCTTTCTAAAGAAGAAGATGCTGAACTTGAAAGTTATATCACAGGGGCTTTCAATATTTTTGGCTCACTAAAAGTAATTTACCTGACTCGATTAGGTAGGTGTACTTTAAAAGAATTAAATATCGAACTGAATACAATGGAGTTTACACATGAACAAAGAATATATATCGAAAAATGGGCAGCAAATGAGATTCATTTAGTAAAAAAATGTTCTCAAGAAATATTACTTCAATAAAATTACTATTAATATACTAACAATGATCAGATATACTTTTTAATAGGATTTAAATTTCACTTTCTACTAAAATAAATCCACTTAAACCTTTCATTTGTAAATAAAACTATGTCATTCAAGAAGAAATGAGTAGTGTGAAAGAAAGCAATCCTAAAAAAACTATAAATATGGAGAATATTTCTATTTCGCAGTCAATAGGCATTTTTTCATCTATAATTCACCTGAAAAAACATCATTTGAATCAGAAAAACCTCCACCAGAGGAAAAGAATCGCTTAATCTAAAGAAGCCCTGCAAAATGCCCCTTATAGAACTGCAAAAATCATGGATTTTTCAATCTCACTTCATTTGTATTCGGTTAAGATACGATCTATAAGAAACATGTTATTTTCGTTGCCGCTTCTGTAAACCTATAAATGTAAAGCGAGATGAATAGATGCTTTCAGTAGTCATTTTAACGTTAACAGATTCCTTAACCGAATACAAATGGAATTGACTATCATTAAGAGAATCTACAAAAATAACAGTTAAAAATGAAAACATTGAGTTACACTATTCAGGCTCAATTACTCAAAAATTTCAATAGTCATATAGATTTTTCACTTTTTTGAAATAAAGAATGTCTGGATTTTATAGAGAAACCACATTTCGCAGATGCACACAAATATAGAATTTATTTGCCTAATTGCATAAAATAATCAATTAAAGGTTGGGGTAGTTTTTAATCTACTGCCGTATTGAGATAATCACTGGTATTTTTGTGTACATCTACGGAAAGTGGGGAGAATTATCTGGATTGCTCAATTTCTAGATTGCTCAATTTTTCCATCCGATGTGTTGTAGACTTTTTAAAATCATCGGCCTCTATGACAGGAAACACATCAATCTGGCATAAATCAGTAAATGGCAAATTATAAGCCAGATAATCTTTGACAGTTTCGACGTCAAATAGAGTTATTACACGTCCTCCACCTGCATCAAACCACTGGTTAATAACCTTCAACCCATCCGGAAAATCCATATTTTCTACCTGTTTCCATCGCTTAAATAGCTCCATGGTATTTTTAGGGTCAAAGGTTGTTATGTCTAACAATAACATATTTTGATTCCTGATCTGGTCATGCAATCTATAATAATTTTATATGTGCAATATAGCATATATAACTTATAAATATTTTGCAAACAGATTGACAATTGAATTAAAAAACTTAGCTTTTTAATTCTATTCCTAAGTTGTTTAAGGCCTCAAAAAAGAGTAAAACAGTTTAAAATTTATAAAACTTTGCTGAGATCTCTGACATTTTAAGAATTGAGACTTACTGGCGCGAGATATTCAAGACTTTCATGCTTTATCTGGCTTGTTAGAGTTTACTCAGGATCATATCTTCCTGTGGGTATTGCTGGCTTTCGACTTGTCGCTTCTTTTTTCCGTTAAAACATATTTGGAAAGAAGTTTTAAAGCTGCACAAGTTATAAACCGAAAGTAAACATAAGATACGAAACCGATCAGACGAGTTAATATCTTACGGTTGATGATATGCAGTCAGAATTATACAAATAGGCTCAAAAGATCTTGAAACAAAACTTAAAGAATTTTTCTCCGGCGTAGCCCGTTTTGTGGTTGCTTACCTTTTCGGTTCAATCGCCCGAGGAGAAGAAAACTGCCTGAGTGATATAGATATCGCTGTCCTTTTTGACGAGGTCCTTACAAAAAAAGAAGCTTTTGACCTTCAACTGAAGCTGATAGTTGATCTGGGAGACCTTCTGAAAACTAAAAATGTGGACCTGGTTGTACTAAACGACTCTTCCTGAAGCCTTTGCCCGAAAAATTGAACCTGTTGCAGGATTCAGAAATGTGCTCGTACATATGTATGCGAAAGTAGAGCTGGATAGGCTTTACGAAAATCTGCAAAGCGGTATTGAAGATATGGAACTTTTCACCGAATATATTGCCCAATTTTTAGCTAAAAAGAAGAATTAAGATTTTTTAATTCTTTGCTCAAAAGCCCTAATCACTTACTGGTTTAGTAGATAAGAATAGTTTCCTGACTTTTATACACCTTTCTGGATCAAAAAACTAGGTGTTTAAAAAAGTAAAACCTAAATTAATATACGAATATCATCCAAATTATCTAATAAGACAGGAGGTAATTCTCACGCCAAGGGTAATTCATTTTGAGATATATGCAGGAGATATCGTAAGGGCTAAGAAATTCTATCAGGATGTGTTCGGCTGGAAAATAGAAAGGTCGGAGGGTTCGATGGAATACTGGAATGTAATCACCGGCAACGAAGACGAGCCGGGAATCGACGGCGGCCTGATGAAAAGGCAGGGCAGGGAACCGAGAGCGGATACACCGATAAGTACCTATGTCTGCACAATAAGCGTCCCGGACATAGATGAATATCTGAGCAGGATACAAAAGCACGGCGGTAAAATCACTATGGAAAAAAGGCCCATACGTGGAGTTGGCTGGTACGCATATTGCCTCGATACTGAAAAAAATATATTCGGGGTAATGCAGTCGGACGCGAGTGTCAGATAAGTTCTTTTTATTATATTTTGTTAATGGCACGGTTTTTCCGTATTTCCTTCACATATTCTGTTTTTCACTCCATATTAATACATGTATGCTAATCTGATTACTGCATTTTTTCAATTTAAAATAATTTGCTAAAAATGAAATGTTTTTGTACTGTAAGAAAGTTTATATTATCAATTTTTTAAGTATTCTATCTTCTACCTTTCAATCTCCACAGGAATGTTCCCCATGCCCGAGCACCAGCAAACCCAGCAATCCAAAAAACCGGATACCAGCTTTCAGAAGCAAGCGACCCCCGTAATCCAGACACCCTTGTCTAATCCTTATTCTGTCATCCAGCGTGCAAAAATCAACCCGAAATCACTCACTCATGCTGATATTATGCAGCTTCAGCGTACTATCGGAAACAGGGCAGTTGGTAGGTTGCTTACAGGTATAGGAAACTCTGCCACAGCTCAAAAGGCAACAGTTCAGAGACAGGAAATCCCTGAGGAAGAAGAAACATGCCCCTCATGCATGCAGAGGCAGGAAGTTCTAGAGGAGGAAGAACCGCTTCAGGGAAAGATGATTGAGACAATTCAACGTCAAGAAATTCCACAGGAAGATGAACCACTTCAAGGAAAAATGACAGGAACTATCCAACGCCAAGAAATCCCTGAAGAAGAACCATTTCAGGCAAAGAGAGAAAATGATACCGGAATGCCTGATGACCTCAAGGCTGGTATGGAGAGTTTGTCTGGAATAGATATGAGTGATGTTCGGGTGCATTATAATTCAGATAAGCCTGCTGAGGTAGGAGCATTGGCGTATACACAGGGGACAGATATTCATGTGGCTCAAGGTCAGGAAAAGCATTTACCGCATGAGGCTTGGCATGTGGTGCAGCAGGCTCAGGGGAGGGTACAAGCAACAATGCA
>DAQQ01000140.1:0-7939 GCA_002508465.1 Methanosarcina sp. UBA7
ATTTATTCTTTTGTCATTCCTTATTTTCTTTATATACTGAGAATCGATAAAATAATTTTTTACCGTTTGGATCATAAAGCTCCAATGGTTTGGGATCAACCGATGCTTCTGTCCAGTTTTCAAAGCCTGGTACATCAGCTGCTATAAAATTTATCATTTGTGCATTTGCGTGCTCAAAGGCCTTCTCTGCAGTTACAGAATAATTATCTTCTTTCTGTGCACTCACAGCTGGTATCAACGCCATACCAACCAGCAGAGTTGCTAAAACAAGTATACTTATTCCAATTTTATTACGATTCATATTTATCCTCCTTATTACCCCAGGAGGCAGAATCAGGCAAGCTTAAATATTCGCACAGCTAAACATGATAACTGCCTCATAGGGCATGTTTTATGGGGTTTGAGTTCTCTGGCAAGTACTCTCAAACTCCATAAACTTCTCCTTACTTAACTCCTTATAACTTTTCCGGCCAATTTCTCTAACTGTATGATTCTTAAACAAATTTCAAGTCTGGATTACTTTTTCATATTTTTACTGTTTAATGATTTGGCCATAAATTATTTATTTGAGTATATGCCCCGACTCATACTCAAATATATATAAAAGAAAAAGTTATTTAATCTTAGGATACATAAGTCTTGTTTGAGCTAATAAATCTAGACTGCTTTGTCTATAAATTATCTAACTCTGACTATACCTGCGTAATCACTTAAAGAGTTCGAAGGACTGGATTAATAAATTTTATACTGTGATTGGGCAACTTTGCAAAATGTTTTCATTATATAATCAGTGATTAAATATAAAGTCATAAAATATCTTAATGCAATAACTGATGAAAGTTAGTATCCGCTTTACCGACTTCAAAGTACATATTTCCAGCCGTCCTTTTTCAGGTTATTCCTGTGTTCTTCATAATCAGGCATAAGTTCTCGGACAAGTTTCCAGAACCGTGCAGAATGATTTTTCTCTTTTACGTGGCAAAGTTCGTGCACTACCACATACTCGAGCTGTCTCGGCGGGGCCATTATAAGCTGGAAATTTATCCTTAATATATTCTTTGCAGAACAGCTTCCCCAGCGTTTATTCTGGTGCTTTACCTTAAAAACCGGAGTGGTTACCTCGAGTTTTTTCGAGTAAATCTTCAGAAGCTTCTCAACTTCCTCTTCGGCGCATTTGCTATAAAAGTTCCAGACAGCTTTTTTGACCAGAAAGGAAACCTGATCTTCAGAGGTATTCTCAGGAATCTCAACTATGAATTCAGAATCCTTGAAAAAAGCCAGAGGTTTTTTAACGTTATTCATGAGTGTGATTCCCAGAGGATATTCTCTGCCCAGATAAAGATAAACTTCTCCTTCACAGTACTGCTTTTTTTGATCAGGCAGCTTGTTTGCCTCGAACCATTCAAGCTTTTTGAATATCCACCGAGCTTTTCCTTCAACCATTCCTCGTATAGTATCAGCACTCAGACCCTGAGGCGCCCGAAACTCGACTTTCATATCCGGACGGACTAAAATAGCCGCTTTCTTTCGCTTTTTACTGTATATAATCTCGTAATTTATAGTCCTGCCACAGGCACTGATTCTATCGTTTTTCCTCATCCCGGTTTCCTCAGTTATAACGAGTTTTCAACTCAATGTTTTTTATTGTTCTTTTATCGTTCTTTTATCGTTCTTTTATCGTTCTTTTATCGTTCTTTTATCGTTCTTTTATCATTCTTTTATCATTCTTTTATCATTCTTATTGTTCTTTTGTATTTTCTTGATTACTTCCTTTAATTCAGGCCTGATTTGCCTTTTTCATTCATTGAATTTTTTATAAAGGTAGTTTGCCGTTACCTGAAAGATCAGGATAAATATTATGATTGCCAGAATATCCACCAGTGGTGAAAAAAGCGATTTACCGGTATAAGCATACTCAATCATATCATTCCCGTAAGTAAGAGGCGACACCAGTGCAATCTGCTGGCCGATTCTGGGCATAACCGATATAGGGATAAAAACACCGGAAATAAAAATAAGTGGTAGCCTGACCGTATTGAGCATCGACATAACCTCTCCCACGTTTTCGGTGGGATATGCGGCAAATAGTGTTCCAAGAGTCGCAAAACAGAATGCTGTAAGTACCATGGAAACAAAAAGGATCGGTATATTCAGGATGGGCGTATCAAACACAATAACACCGATAGCAAGCGGTAAACATGCAATGCCGAGACTATACAGAAAACCGCTCAGGCTTTCGCCCGTTACCAGTGAGTATAAGGATATAGGTGCCGAAAGCAGACGTTCAAAGGTCTTTACCCGCCGTTCGATAGGGATTGAGACAGGTTCTATTGATGAAGCTGAAAACAGGAGAGTAATTGAGATTAATCCTGGAATGAGAGTGCCTGGTGGGGTGTTTTTTCCAATGGCAAAAGCAAGGAACATGAAAAGCGGGAAGAATAAGCCGGAAACTATGATGTTGGGCTTGAAATAGTAAATCCGCATGTCTTTTTTGGCAATCGCCCATGCAGCAGAGATCTCGCAAGAAAGGCGCTTTACCAATCCTTCATTATCAGTCGATGGCATGGATTATCTCACCTGTCCGCTGCAGACCTGTCAAGTGTATAAAAACATCCTCAAGACTGGGCCCAAGAGTTGTTATACTGATAACTTTAAGGTTATGTGTATTGGCATAAGCCATCACTGCATTGATAACTTCAGAGGGATCTTCGGTATAGAGCTTAAACTTATCGCCTGATTTTTGTGCTCTATTTACCACTGAAAGGCGGCTAAGCTCATCAAGCTGATCTGCCGAATTATGATCAAAAGAGACCTCTATCGACTGTACGCTCTGTATGGTTTTTTTCAAGGACTCAGGAGCATCAATTGCAACAATATGTCCTTTATTGATAATCGCTACCCTGTCACACATAACATTTGCCTCCTCAATATTATGCGTCGTTAAAAAAACAGTTACACCCTCGAGAACAAGATCGGCAACTACATCCCGAATGATGATATTGCTCTGTACATCGAGCCCCGAGGTTGGTTCATCCAGAAACAACAAGCGTGGGCTATTGACCAGTCCCATTGCGAGTGTTAGACGACGCTTCATCCCCTTTGAAAATCCATGCGCTTTATCATTGCGTCGGTTGTATAATTCAAACTTTTTGAGAAGTTCCTCTGCCTTTTTTTCTCTTTCATTTCGTCCCACATGGTAAAGTTCGGCAGAAAACATCATGTTTTGCCATGCAGTAAGGTCGTCATAAACGTTTGAATTCTCGGACACTATGCCCATTGACTGCCGTGCGGCAATAGTGTCATGCTCAATATCATGGCCAAAAATAGTTGCTGTTCCAGATGTCGGTCTCGAGACTCCAGTCAAAATACGAATGGTAGTAGTCTTGCCAGCACCGTTGGGACCCAAAAAACCAAATGTTTCTCCCTCACCAACCGAGAAAGTAATATCATTAAGTGCAGTAAGAGAACCAAATTTCTTGATTAGATGAGATACCTCAATTGCTTGCATATATCCTGATATCGCGTTTAAAACTTAAATCATTCTCACAACCTTTTTTCAAAATACGCGATTACAAAAAAACAGTACTTGATTAAAAACGGTTCTTGACTAAAAATAGTGCTTAACCGAAAAACAATAATGTTTGACCAAAAAACGGTGCTTGACCAAAAAACAGTACTCACAAGTGTTGTCTTTATATTATTGCTTCTATTTATGCATAAGCGGTGTACATATTATATGCCTTCGTGTAATGCTCAAAAACTAGCATAGTAAGAATGTTTGCGTCACGGTCAAAAGTGTAAACCAGCACAAAAGGCCCAATATGAATTCTCCATTTATCTTCAAAATCGGCTTCAAGGGGAATGCCAATTTCCGGCCTGTAAGCCAGAAAGCGAAGTCGATGTTTCACATAATCGTAACCTGGCCTGTCAAGCCTATACAAATTTTGAAGGTTTTTGCGGACTGAGGGATGAAGGGCTACTTTATACGTCATTCCTCTACCTTCTCGAAAAGTTCGTCAAGCTCATAAGCAGGCATCTGATGGATCAAACTATCCTGTTCCGCTTTACGGATTTTAGAAGAAAAAGATGGCTGAAAAGCAGCTTCAGGCGGATACTTGATCTCATTAAATTTATTCTCAAGCTCTTTTAGCTGGTTGAAAATTTCTGCAAGTGTCATATCCACCAGCTCAATAGGTTTATAAAATATAAAGATTTCAGAAATTTTCTTTTAATTCTAAGGTACTTAAGGTATTCTTAGAACTATGTTTAGAGACATACTTTAATATAACGGTTTATATAAATTGTCTAATTTAAATTTGAAAATTGAACTCAGAAACGAAATTAAAATTAGTTCTCAAAATGTTTTTAAATTTCAAAATTTTACTTCATAATCTGAAATTAGTGCTATTTTTTGCAGCTTAGGGTTAGTGTTAATTTCCCACGAGCTGTAGCATTTTTAATTGTAATAGGTTTTGAAAAGGTATTGCTCCCTTTCCATAAACCACATCAATTCTTTTCTTAATCATCCTGAACTTAACCGACTTTCCCGTGATAAATCAAAGCCATTTGTATTCGGTTAAGGATTTTGAGCTGCTGATCTNNATTCCAGTTTTGCATTTGATGAATAATTTATCAAATTTTATGAAAATCAATGCAATTGATAACGATTTTTCCTTAACCGATGACCAATGAAATCAAAGCTGATCGTTAGTTCTTTTTTCATAGCCCGTTGATGGCTTCCATCCCTCAGTTACTAATGCTTCCAGTACTGTATAAACTCTGCGATCTGTGGTTCCGCTTTGTTCTGCTATCTCATCTATGGCTGCTTTAGGGATTATTCCGTCATTCCTTGCTTTACACTGAACCAGCAATGAAGCTATTTCATTGAATGTCTTTTTAGCCCCATTACATTTTTTTGTCTCACTGTAGTCTTCTGTGCCTGATAAGTTCAGAAACTCCCTTGCAAACTGTTTTGATGTTTCACTAACATTCACTCCCTTCTCAGGTGTCCATTCTAAAAAGTCCAGTTTGCATGCTTGCAACTCTGCAAGATACATTTCGTCATTTTGATCTCCCATAAAGTTCACCAACTCCTAAAATTACGATTTCTATTCAACTCTGTTCTTCTATTAGATTCAATTCTTCTATTGCTTATTGGATGTCGAATGATAAAGTACTTTTTAATTCAAGATTTAGTCAAAAGTATGGCCTATTCCAAAACCAACTTTTTTCCAAACTCATAAATGTCTCACAATTACTTGTCTTCTTACCTTCCTTATTATCATTTTAGAATGCTTCAGGATTGGAATACAAAATTAATTTTGAGTCTCGGAATAGGCCAATAATTAATTATAAGCTCATCCTAAAATCCATTTTATTCTTAAGTTGGAATTTTCAGAATTGTTTTCATGATCATGAGCTTGATTGATTGTTCGAAATACGAGGCCCAAGAGGTAAGTTTCAAGTTTTTGAATGAGCTTTATAAACATGCTCAAATGTTTTTACTAATTGGCTTTAGTCTCACAATTTTTTCGAACCCTAATCTTTAATAATCGATTATATTGCTTGCATTAAAATCATTTTAGACTTTTTCCTTTCTATTCGTCAAAAACCACTAAATTTTCCCTAAACTTTTCCAATCGCATATTATGCACATGAATAAAATACTTTTAAATATAATATATGCCCGGCAATTTTAACTATCCAAACTATATCATGAACCCCAATTCGTGAACCCCAATTCTAAAAAATAAGTAGGAGGCATTTAGATACAATACAGCATGGGCATTGATGCAGGAGGCACCTACACTGATTCGGTCATCATTCGAGACTCAGATGGCAAAGTGATGGACTCGAACAAGGCGCTTACCACTTATCCCGACCTGCTTGAAGGAATCAGGAATTCCATAGACGGCCTGGATGAAAAATATTTAAAAAATGTAAAAATGGTTTCGGTCTCAACAACACTTGCCACAAACACAATCCTTGAAAAAAATGGCTATCCTGTAGGTTTGATCCTCGTAGGAAATTATGAAATTCCGGAAAGAGCGGATGTTGAATTTTATACTGTAGTAAAAGGAGGTCACGACCATCACGGAGCCGAACTTGTTTCACTTGATATGGAAGCTGTAGAAGCTTTTGTCAGTAAAATTAAGGATAAGGTTTCGGCTTTTGCAGTTTCTTCCTATTTCAGTATCCGAAACCCTGCCCATGAACTGGCAGTCAAAACCCGCATTCAGGAGCTTACCGGGATGCCTGTGGTCTGTGGGCACGAACTTTCCCTTGACCTTGGGGCCTATGATAGAGGGATTACAGCCTACCTGAATGCTCAGTTAATTCCTGTTGCAAACCGGTTTATTCGCGCAATCAGGGAAGAAATCTCCAGGCGGGGAATGAGTTCCAGGCTGCTGATGCTCAAATGCGACGGTTCGGTCGTGGGCATTAACGAAGCCCTGGAAAAACCAATCGAGTCTATTTTTTCGGGCCCTGCAGCAAGTCTTATAGGAGCATCCTATCTTTCAGGGCTTGAAACCTGTGCGGTTATTGATGTAGGCGGGACAAGTACGGATGTTTCCATGCTCGAAAACGGGCTTCCTGAACTCTGTATTGATGGGGCTGTAGTCGGAGGCTGGCAGACAAAGGTTAAAGCCATTCGAATGGAAACCTCAGCAATGGGAGGAGACAGCCACGTCTGGGTCAGGAACATGAAAATAAATATCGGCCCAAGGAGAGTTATCCCACTCTGCGTTGCAGCGGTCAAATACCCTGGTTTTCTCGAAGTCCTGAGAAAAGGGAGAATCCCTGGGACTATGCATCTTGATGAAAATGTGCAACCTACCAAGTTTTTTGTAAGGACTGGTGTTGAGCCCTCGAATCTAGGTAAATTTGAAACAGAACTCTTTGATAGGATAGGAGATTTTCCTGTATCACTTAATGATATTTTCTGGGAGACACGGAAAACGCTTTCTCCAGGTCTGCTTGATTCGCTAATAAGAAAACGCCTGATCCAGGCAATAGGTTTTACTCCAACCGATGCACTTCACGTTCTCGAAGAGTATACAGCCTGGGATCAAGAAGCTTCAAGGGTAGGAGCAAAACTTCTGGAACGTTATACCCAGACTGATAATATCGAGCTCTGCAAACAGATAAAACAGGACGTTGCAAGGAATATGGCCTTAAATTTGATATCTTTCATCCAGAAGGATGTGCCTTCTTCCGAAATCGAAAAAATCCTGCTTTCCAACAGGTTTACACAATTCAGAATGAAAATCCCTGTTGTACTGATAGGAGGCCCTGTAGTCGCATACACCAGGGAGTTGAAGCAAATTCTCGATGCCGATATCATAATTCCCGAGCATGCTGAAGTAGGCAACGCTGTCGGAGCCGTTGTGGGCAAGGGCATAAAAAGGATTGAAATCCTGATCAAAAACGCCTACTCAAAAGACAAGAAAAGACTCATTCTTTTATTTTCGCCTCAAGGCAGGGAAATCTTCGGAAGCTATCCTGAAGCTCTCGAATATGCAGAAAACCTGGGAAGAAAACTCATCATGGAGTATATGACCGAAGCCGGCCTCGATAAAGAACAGGTCCGGATCGAGGTAAATAAAAAAGATATCTCCTTGAGTGAAGCAGGGACCATACCCATAGAGACAAAGCTTGTTTTTGTCGGGGTAGGGATGCCAAAAGTCTGAGTTCCGGATAATCGCTCCCGGAACTTTTATATATTTTTCCCCAATAGTGCAAATAATATAGTTGCTGAGTTCAATATTTGTTCTTGAATCTCTCACATGTTCTAGAATCTCTCATCTGTTCCTGAATAGCTGTTTGTTTCCAGAATTATATCCGAAACAAACTTCTTATTCTAAAAAAAAATTTCAGGTGGGCTGAACTGGACTTGCCAAATTCAATTGAACCGACTATATTGAACTGAACTGGCTAT
>DAQQ01000291.1:0-13709 GCA_002508465.1 Methanosarcina sp. UBA7
AGGAAGCAGGTAAATAAGGAAGCTGTTTTAATAGAACCTCATCATCCAGAGGACAGGTAATGAATCCAACAGACCAACGGGATATTCCCCTTTATATATATCATGCCGGGCAGTGCGACCCGAAAAAGTGCACCGGAAGAAAATTGGCTCGCTTTGAACTTGCCCGCCTTTATGACAAGATATCAAAGCTGCCAAGGTCAGCGATTCTTCTTGACCCGACTGCAGAAAAAGCTCTCTCTTCTGCCGACGATTACAGAAAAGGGATCATCGTACTCGATTGTTCCTGGGAAGAAGTGGAAAGGGTTTTTCCTGAACTTGCGAAGTTAAACCTTGAGCACAGGGCCCTTCCTTATTTGCTTGCAGGAAACCCTGTAAATTTCGGAAGGCCCTTCAAACTCAATTCAGCTGAAGCTTTTGCAGCAGCTCTATACATTCTGGGGCATAAAGAACAGGCTGAAAAAGTTCTCTCCAAGTTTAATTGGGGGCACAGTTTTCTTGAACTCAATAAGGAACCGCTTGAAGAATACGCAACCGCAAAGAATAGTACTGAGATCGTGGAAATTCAAAGTCATTACTTTTAAATATTTATTTATCTAGTTCCTCAGATTATCCATTGTCCAATATCTCGGACTGCAAACTGTTACCAATTATTTTGAAAGCTGATAAATTCAGGCTTACTCGAAGAAAGATACTCATAAAAGACCCGAAATGAAGAATAGGATGTTTGTGCAATGAAAGTGCCTGGGAAAGCAGAGGCGAGAAAACAGATAGGAGTTATAGGTGCAGGGGTTTGTGGCAGTGAAGTGAGGGCTCTTGCAGAAAGGGTGGGAAGAGAGATTGCAAAAAGAGGTGCGGTTCTGCTCTGCGGAGGTCTGGGCGGAGTTATGGAGGCTGCCGCATATGGAGCAAAGCAGGAAGGGGGAATAACCCTGGGAATTTTGCCCGGAGCTCTGCGAGAAGAAGCGAATCTCTGGATAGATATTGCTGTTGCTAGCGGGATGGGGCATGCCAGAAACGCTCTCATAGCGCAGTCTTCAGATGCATTGATTGCGGTTAATGGAGAATACGGAACACTTTCGGAGATAGCCCTGGGTCTAAAGATGGGTAAACCTGTAGTCGTGGTCGAACCTGGCTGGAAAATTGAAGGCATTCACAGGGCAAAAAGTCCGGAAGAAGCCGTAGAACTTGCTTTCAGGCTGACTGAAAATAAGGGAAAGTACTAGAAAGTACTAAAAACAGCTAAACAAAGAGATATTTGAGATTGAGATATTGAAAGGAATCAACAGAAAAAATATCCCCTAGAAAATCGTATCCCATAGAGTTGTGAAGAAAGAAATAAGGACAGCTAAGTAGAAGAGTTTAACGGGTGGATGGAGCCTCTTGAACGGCAGATGAAGATCTCTGAGCCTAATTTTAGTTACGGATGACAGCGTATTTCGAGATTTAATCCAAAAATATATATTGGAAAAGGAAACTTCAAAGAATTAGGAGGCAGGCTTTGTCTCAGACTGGAAGGAGTTTTGGGGTACGCTAGTATTCCTCCCTAGAATTTAAAAAATTATACCGGAGTTTTAGATGCACCTGATTGTAACGGAAAAAAATATAGCAGCAAGGAGGATAGCTGCGATTCTGGCTCCAAAAAACCCTAAGAAAGATAGAGTCAGTGGAGTAGACGTATACCGGTATGAGATTGAGTCCGATGGAGAGAAGCAGGAGACTGCAGTTGTAGGGCTGTCGGGCCATATCGTAGGGATCGATTTTCCCAAGGAGTATAATAACTGGCAGAAAGTTGAGGCTAAAACCCTTATCGACGCGGACATTATAACTACTCCTATCAACCGGAAGATCGTAACTGCCCTTAGAAGCCTTGGAAAAGAGGCAAGCAGGGTTACAATTGCTACTGACTACGATCGGGAAGGAGAACTGATAGGAGTCGAGGCTCTCAATATTATAAAACAGGTGAATCCGAATGTTCCTTTTGACCGGGTGCGCTACAGTGCAATAACCCCAAAAGCAATAGAAACCGCATTTTCAAGCGCAACATACGTTGATTTTAATCTTGCGGATGCAGGTCACTCCAGGCAGGTCATTGACCTTGTATGGGGTGCAGCCCTTACTCGTTATATTTCTCTTGCCGCAGGCAGGCTTGGAAAGATGTTCCTTTCTGTGGGCAGGGTACAGTCGCCAACTCTTTCTCTTATTGTTGACAGGGAAAAAGAGAGGAATATTTTTGTCCCTACTCCTTATTGGGAGATCCATGTAGAACTCCAAAATGCAGAAGGAGAAACCTTCTTGGCTCAACACTCAACTCGCCGTTTCCTGGATAAAAAGGAGGCAACAAAAGTCTTCAAGAAGCTGGTGAAACAGGCTAAATTAAAAGAAATTGAAAAAGGGAAAAAGACTGACCAGCCCCCAACTCCTTTTAATACCACAGGTTTCATAAGCGCAGCAAACTCAATCGGGCTCAGTCCCGCAAACGCGATGCGCATAGCTGAAGCTCTCTATACTAATGGTTATATTTCATACCCCAGAACCGACAATACGGTTTATCCCGAGACTCTTGACCTGAGGGTGCAGATTGAGATTTTCAAAGAAGGACCTTTTAAAGAATACGCAGATGCCCTGCTTGAGAAAGCCGAACTCATTCCTACGCGAGGAAAAAAGGAAACTACCGACCATCCGCCTATTTTTCCGGCTTCCCTTGCAAAAGAATCCGACTTAAAAGAGGAAGAGTGGAAGGTTTACGAACTTGTAGTCAGGCGCTTTTTTGCAACCTTTGCCGGGCCAAGCGAATGGGAAACTATGCGCTTGAAACTCGACATCAACGGAGAAGAATTCAGGGCAAACGGGGCAAGGCTTGTAGAACATGGCTGGAGATGGTACTATCCTTACAATGCGCCTGAAGACAGACTGTTCCCTGAACTTCATGAAGGCGATTCCCTGAAGGTTACGAATAAAGAGATGCCGGACAAAGAAACCCAGCCTCCAGGCCGTTACGGACAGGGAAGACTTATTAATATTATGGAAGAGCTCGGGCTTGGAACAAAGGCAACGCGACATGAAATAATCAGCAAGCTTTATTCCAGGGCTTATATCCACGGAAACCCTGTGCAGCCTACAAATACTTCTTTTGCAGTAATGGATACTCTTGAGAAGTATTCCCCTACTATTACAAAACCGGACATGACAAAGCTGCTTGAAGAAAACATGGACCGGATTGCTGAGGGCAAGATCAAAGAGTCTACTGTTCTTGAAGAGTCGCGGGAGATATTAAAGCAGGTCTTCTCGGAACTTGATAAAAACCGGGAAAAAATTGTGGAGTCTCTCCAGGCAGGTCTCAGGGAAGATAAAATCATAGGCATCTGCTCAGGCTGCGGAAACGAGCTTATAATCCGGCGTTCGAAAAGAGGAGGCCGTTTTATAGGCTGTAACAATTATCCGAACTGTACCTTTTCCCTTCCTCTTCCAAGAAGCGGGCAGATTATAGTTACTGACAAGGTCTGTGAAACTCATGGCCTTCACCATATCCGTATAATCAACGCAGGAAAACGGCCCTGGGACCTTGGCTGCCCTCAGTGCAATTTCATCGAATGGCAGAAAACCCAGAAGGAAGAACAGGCTCAGCTGCCCAAAAAAGAAAGGCCAAAATCGATTACGGACCTCGAAGGCGTTGGAAAAGCCACAGCAGGAAAACTGGAAGAAGCCGGAATTACAAGCGTGGAAGCCCTGGCAGAAGCCGACCCTGTAGAGCTTGCCAAAATAATAAAGACCAGCGTGAAGAAGGTCAAAAGCTGGCAGGTTTCATGCAACGGTACTGTTGAAGGCAACAGCACGGTTAAGGATAACTGTACAGCTGAGGACGCATGAAAATAGTCCTCACTGATGTCAGCTTTTCGATTTTGCCTGTTACTATATAATTGATATATTTGGTAAAAGTAGACGGTTGGAGAATTTATCTAAGTTCTGACCCCTATAACCTTACTCTCCATCCATGTCGTTTTTATTACGCTCGACGAAGGCGAGCGGTTTTTACCTGAAAAGAGAAAAAGAAGAAATTGGCAAATAGTAATTTACCTCTTTTGTACTACCTTTTACTACTATTCCAGGCTTCTCTTTTGTTTTTCTCCTTCCTTCAAGTGTGTCTACTTCTTTAGCATGAAAATACTTGAAATGATTTTCATTTATTTGTGCCAGTTATTCAGAATTTAATTTTCGTGTGAAATGTAATCAGATACATAGATTGTTCTATATAATCTGACAAAATGTAGTGGTCTTATGGGAAAACTATTGCATTTATGAGGTCTGTTCTCTCGTATCCTGCTCGATATGGCTCAGAAAGCGATCTGTTTAGATGAAGGATATTTCACAAGCCATTTCTTACCTGAATGCGCCAGCCCGTAGACGATCTTACTGCACATTCTCCATTATCGAACCATGCGCATTGTTCCTCAAGACATGTTGCAAAGTCGGGTGCTCTGTTTCCTATGGGAGAATTAGGCCGCAGTGGACATAATTTTGTCATCTTAGTTCAACTCCTTGTGATACAAAACTGACGTAATATATTTGTACTGTTGTCAATAGATAAGATCTTTTCTCTGGAGTCTGGTCAAAACAGAAATCTTACCTGAAAACTTGCCTGTTATCGTCAGCCTGTATGTGGATTCGTTAAAGAGAGAAGAAAGAATAACTATTAAAAAAATAGAGGTTTTTACAAAGCCACAGAACTGTTTCTAAGTTCAAATAATGTGTTTTATAACTTGCAGCGCCGTTCGCAAACCACCTTCAATAAAACCCTGGAAATCCGAGTAAGCTTCACCACATATATGGATATTTTTATTTGATAGCGGTGAACCCTGTAATGAGAATGCAGTTAACTCTTTTATTGCCTCTTCAGTACGGACGCCAGCTTTCCAGATATGACAACCCGCTTCAAATGGTTCACGGCTCCAGTCCCTTATGCCGAAACAACTTATTAGTTCAGCCTCTGCTTCTATATCTTCAACTTCTGTATTGTCAGGATTTGACCGTAGATATTGAAGGTAGCCTTCAACAAGACGTTTATCGAGATTTAGTTCTGCCTTTAGGTGTTCCGGTTGCCGTACAAATGGCATCCAGTAGCGCATACTTGGCGGGTCACCGTAAACCATTACAATCCCACATTTTCGGTTTCCATCTTTCCTGAAGGCGTAATGGATTTCCCTTGCTGGAGTGGATGAAGCTCTTGTCTGTGGCGGTGTGAGTTCGTTCCACCATGGGTTCTTATTAACAAAAAAACATTTTATCAGCGGAACAGGAATTACAGAATCTACCAGTTCTCCAATACATTCAGGTAACTGAGGACGAAATTGCATCAGAGGACAACGAGGTAATGCAAGCACAACATGCTTTGCCAGTACTTTAACTACGTTATTTTCAGTTTTATTGCCAATCTCATTTTCAGTCTTATTTTCAGTCTTATTTTCAGTCTTATTTTCAGTCTTATTTTCAGTCTTATTTTCAGTCTTATTTTCAGCCTTAAATTCCAGTAAAACTCTTCCATCAGGCTGGGAAAAAAGAGTTGTTAACCTGTGATTAAGATGTAACGAGCCTGAGAGTTCAGGTCCAGAGTCCAATTTACGAACCAACTCCTGAATAAGAGACTCAGTACCCTGTTTTATGCCAACCAGTTTATCGTGAGGGTGCAGTCCGCGCAGCCAGAAAATAATCCATTCTGCTGCATTGGGGTTAAAATGAATAAAATGGTAAAAAGTCCCATAATAAATGATCTTATTCACTGCACGGTAGCTAAGAACAAGACTGAGTGCGTTCCAGAAGCCTATCTCGTAGAGATATTTTCCGTTGTAACTCGCCCTACTACGTACATAGCTGTAATACTCCTCGTCAAGAGTAGCCCACCATGCCCGGTGCCTGGGGTCATTAGGGTCGTCCATATCTCCACCGCTTGCATTTAACAGGCGTAGAATTCCCAGTTTCAATAGCTCAAGTGTTGTCAATTTACTCCCAGAGCATTTACCTCCGGATTCGTCAAAAGTTAAATCAAAGAGAGAATCAGGATCTTTTGTCGCTGTATAAGGTACGAAAGGTTTTGTCTCCAGACCAAGTTCGGCTATGAGATCCATAAGCAGGGGCTGTGCAAGCTTCTCAAATCGCATTGGACCATATTCTGCTAAAAACCCGTCCATTTCTACAGTCTCAATTCGGCCTCCAAATCGATCTGTAGCTTCAAACAGAGAAACGGTATGGTTAGCACCTTTTACCTGTTTTAGTTTGTAACAGGTATAAAGACCTGTGATGCCTCCCCCTACTATTACCGTATCGGAACTTATAATATCAGGCACTCTATCTCTCCCCATCTCCACAATTCATTTAAACTGCTCTTCACTTTTTGTAGGCCAGGTGCAGTTTACCAGCTTTTGCAGACAAAGCGTAATTTCCAGCTTGAAAGTGATATGTTATGGTGTTAAATACAGAAAATGGAACCCTTGTCTTTCTTGATATGGTTAATAAGTTTTCTTTAATAAAATTAGTTATATTTTTTCGGTTCTAATTGATCGCCTTATTCTAGCTATGTGACCACCTTTATTTTAACTATGCATAATTATAATTTTTATGGACTTTTGATCTTGCAGCTTTTTAGAACTGAATATGAAATGAATAGTTTTATCTTACCATCTGTAAAACCTTTAACTGCTCTAAATGTTTTCGAACCCCGATTTCTAGACCCAAACCAGAGTAACAGAGTAACAAATTTTTTGCAGGTTTTTATGTGCTTGCTATCATATTAGGATTATCAAAATGCTGTTTTTACTGGTTTCAGGTCTCACTTAAAACTCAAAGTTCTCTTAAAATTTGAATAAGTATTTGACGTGAAATAACCAAACTGAACTTTGCTTTTTGAAGAGTGACTGCAGTTGAAAACAACCAGAAAACCACCTGAAATAATAAAATAAGCAAAATTATTGAGAACCAAGCTTATTAAACTATTAAGCTTAATAATTTAATAAGCTTAATAAATTCGATATAATTTTTTAAATTTAATAAATTTATAAATTTTCAAGAGGTTTTATTCTGGAACTTACCTTTAAAGGCGGATGCAGGGAAGTAGGACGTTCGGGTTTGCTTGTAAATGGGGAAGTCTTGCTTGATTACGGGATAAAAACAGGGGACATTCCAGAGTATCCTCTTAATAGCATGGAACCGAAGGTCGTGCTTATTTCCCACGGGCATCTTGACCACTGCGGAGCTGTCCCCAACCTGATATATCAGAATCCTGAGATTTTCATGACCCCTCCGACTGCAGATTTTACTTTTTTGCTCGGAAAAGACACCCTGAAACTTGCAGAAAGTACGCTGTCAGGAGTATCTCCTTTTGATCCCGATGACCTCCAGAAGCTTGCCAGGCGAACACAAAAAATCGATTATGTCAAACCTTTCAAAAGTCATGGGTACGGAATCTGTTTTTACAACGCAGGCCATATTCCTGGAGCATCCGGAGTCTTCCTTGAATCGGAATCCGGAGAAAGACTGTTTTATACAGGAGATTTCAACCTTAAGGAAACAAGGCTTGTGCCCGGTGCAGCTGAATTTCCCGAGGCTGATACTCTTATTCTCGAGAGCACGTACTTTGGGGAAGAACATATCCCACGAAAAGAAACCGAAGAGAGGTTTATCGAATCGGTCTTTAATACTCTCGATAGAGGAGGAACTGCCCTTATCCCTGCCTTTGCAATAGGCAGGACTCAGGAAATACTTATGCTGCTTGATGCTCATGGAATTCAGGCTTATGTGGACGGCATGGGCAGGGATGTATACAAGATTCTTAAAAAATATCCTGAGTATCTTAAAGATCCCAAGCTTCTTGACCGGGCTTTCGGACGTGCCATTCCCGTAAAAGACCAGCGGAGGGACTCAGTCCTTAAAGAGCCTTCAGTCATTGTTACTACAGCCGGAATGCTGAACGGAGGGCCTGTACTTTATTACCTGAGCCGGCTTTACAAAGATCCCAATTCCAAAGTTCTGCTTACTGGCTACCAGGTAGAAGGCACAAACGGCAGGCTGGCCCTTGATCACAGGTTTGTCGAGACCAGAGGAGATATCCTCACACTCAAGCCCAGAGTGGAACAGTATGACTTTTCCGCACACAGCGGTGATAGCGAGCTAAAAAAAGTTGTGAAGGATTTCTGCAAGAAAGGTACGGAAAGAGTCTTTGTAATGCATGGAGATAAAACAGAAAGCTTTGCACAGTGGATTTCGGAAGAAATCGGCGTGGACGCATATGCACCTGCAAACGGGGAATTGTTTACCTTTTAAAGAAGGAAAAAAACAAATAGCCTTTTTAGCCTGCGAAATGCTTAAACCCGGATGAATCTAATTAGCTGGCATGATTCTCAATCCTGAATCCGAAGTGCTTGAAACACTTGCAGAGAGCATACTTCTGGCTGCACGGACTGCCCCGAAAGCAAAAGGTGTAGACGATATAGTGACTGCTCTTGTCGAAAAATCTGATGTAGAATTGCTTGCCTCTACAATGGAAAGACTGGCAGAAGAAAAAGGTGCAGGCTTTGTTTTTTTAAAAAGGGACGCTGCAAATCTTCGAAACGCAGGGGCTACTGTCCTGATTGGTGTCAAAACCAGAGGAGCTGCAGGCCTGGACTGTGGAGCCTGCGGTTTTGAAACCTGTGCTGATATGCTGAACCGGCAAAAGGTAGAAGTAGATTTCAGTGGCCCGAACTGCATGCTCAAACATGTGGATCTGGGAATTGCTGTAGGAGCAGCCGTTGCAAAAGCCAAGGATTTCTGCATTGATAACAGAGTGATGTACTCAATTGGTGCAGCTGCCAGGGTTTCAGGCTTGCTTGATGCGGATGTCATTTTTGGAATTCCGCTAAGCGCAACCGGGAAAAATATCTTTTTTGATAGAAAATGAAGCTCACATAGAGCTTATTAAAAAGGCAGGACTGCTGTAAAAAGAGAAAATTTTTCTGGCCTGGTATCCCATTCTCGGGCCAGATTATTTTTGAGATAAACACTTAAAATTTCAGTTTTTTCATCCTTTCGACAGCTTCTTTAATTCTCTCGACCGGTTTTGTAAGGGCAAACCTGATGTAACCTTCGCCGGCTTCTCCAAACCCGACACCAGGAGTTGCAATGATTCCGGCTTCTTCGAGCAGGAGTTTTGCAAAACTCATTGAGGTAAAACCCTCAGGTACCGGAGCCCAGATATAGAAGGTGGCTTTTGGTGGCTTTACTTTGAGGCCCATTGCGGTAAGTCCTTCTATCAGGGCATCTCGTCTCTCCTGATAAATTTTGTTTGTTTCTTCGACACAGGTCTGGGAAGAACAGAGAGCTGCAATTCCTGCGATCTGGATAGCGTCAAAAACACCTGAGTCCACATTGGATTTGACCTTGCCGAGTCCCTTTATAAGGTCTTTATTTCCAACTGCAAAACCGAGCCTCCAGCCTGTCATGTTATAGGTTTTGGAATGCGAATAGAGTTCCATGCCAATATCCATTGCTCCGTCGGCAGCAAGAAAAGAGGGAGATTCGTACCCGTCGTATGTCATCTGGCAGTAGGCGTTGTCATGCACTGCAATGATGTCATTCTTTTTGCAGAATTTAACGACCTTTTCAAAAAACTGCATGTCAGCAGTTGCAGCAGTCGGATTATTCGGGTAGTTAAAGAAGAATAGTTTTGCCTTTTTCAGGACATCTTCAGGAATTGAGTCAATATCCGGCAGGAAATTATTTTCGGCAGTCAGCGGCAGCGGGTACGGCTCTCCACCCGCAAACATTGTCCCGATTTTGTAAACCGGATACCCTGGCTCAGTATAGAGCACGATATCTCCAGGGTTGATAAAAGCGAGCGGAATATGTGCAACTGCTTCCTTTGACCCGAGCAAGGCAAGGACTTCAGTCGCAGGGTCAAGCTTAATCCCCTTATATTTCTTACACCAATCCGCTGCCGCTTTCCTGAATTCCGGCATCCCTGCATAAGAAGGATACTGGTGAGTTTTCGGGTCGCAGACAGCTTCTTGCACAGCCTCGACAATATGCGGATGCGTCGGCAGGTCAGGGTCTCCTACGCCAAGGTCGATAACATCGACTCCCCTGGCAATCAGTTCGTCCCTCGCTTCGTCTATAGTAGCAAAAAGGTATGGGGGTAGTGCATTGATTCGGTCGGAATACATTGATAACGTCACCTGAAGATGATTGGCATGCGTAAGTGAACATAGTTACGGAGTTTGGAATATTAAAAGGTATGGGATAAAGTATTGAGAAGAAAACTCAAAAATATTCAAAGACATAATATTCATTGTTTTTATTCGTATAATTTTTCATTTAGTCTAAGCGTTTTTTATATTTCGTAAATACACAATTCTTATGAATACATTATATATTTTTGTAAATGTGGTTATGTACTTATTTTTCATTTTTTTTAATATTGAGCTATCCTAAAACCAATTTTACTTTTAAATCAACAAATTTCAGATATGTTTTCCATAATCAGAAATATTTTGAATAATCCAGGCATAAGGAGTTGATAAGCAATTTGAGGGCAGTGTACTAATTTTCTGTAAAATCATAAATTTCAAGAAGTTTCCAGGTAAAAAATTCCATATCGTGAGATCAATTTTCTTCATAGTACGCAAAAACTTGACTTCAAATTTACAGTAAATTTGAGACACTGCCATTTTTAGTTTTGTAAGCACAGTTAATAGGATGAATATAATTAGACAGTCAGATTTACTTTATTGATAATTAGTATGCAGAAGGATAGAGAAATATATGTGAAATCAAATGTTTTATTTAAACTTGCCAATAAGCAGTGAACGTAATCTTATAAACAGAACTTATTAATGGGGGAAAATAGGGGATTGGTTGAGCTTTATGAATAATTTTTTAGAGTTGCAAGCTTCTTCATACAGTTTATTTGTGTTTATTATGATGCTTATCATCACGTCGCTGTTTGTTTATTTAGTTAAATCTTATTATGGAAGCAGTGAAAATAAAACTAAAAAGTTGAGAGGGTTAAAATATAAAAATATTATTCGTTTTACTATTATATTAACGATTTTTTTTGTTGCTATGTATTTTGTGCATGAGAGCCCAATTGCCTGGGCTGTAAGAGGAGATGCATTAGCTAATTCTGGTAATTATAAAGAAGCAATAAAAGCCTATAATAAAGCAATTGAACTTGATCCTCAAAATCCAGAGGTCTGGAATAATAAAGGAGTTGCACTTTCCAATTTAAGTAATTATGAAGAAGCAATAAAAGCTTATAATAAAGCAATTGAACTTGATCCTCAAAACTCGCTTTTCTGGTATAATAAAGGGAAAGCTCTATACGAATTAGGCAAGCAAGAAGAATCAACAAAAGCCTACAAAGAATCAATAGAGGCCAGTGAAAATGCAATTGAACTTGATCCTCGAAACTCGCTTGCTTGGTATAATAAAGGGTCAGCTCTTCAAGAGCTAAGTAATTACCAGGAAGCAATAACAGCCTATAATAAGTCAATTGAGATCTATCCGGAGTATAAAGAAGCCTGGTATAAGAAAGGATTAGCCTTTTACAACTCAGGTAATTATGAGGAAGCAGTAAAAGCCTGCAATAAAACAATTGAGCTTGATCCTCAAAACCCACGTGCCTGGGCTAATAAAGGGAATGCTTTGTCTAAATTAAATAGTTACGAGGAAGCAATTACAGCATATAATAAAGCAATTGAGCTTGATCCTCAAAACTCAGTTGCCTGGAATGGCTTAGGATTCGCTGTAGCTAGTTCAGGTAACTATGAAGAAGCAATCAAATTCTACAACAAAGCAATAGAAACTGATCCTCGGAATTCAGAGGCTTTGAGTAACAAAGGATTTGCTCTTTACAATTTAGGTGACCGCGAGGAAGCGATAAAAGCTTTAGATAAAGCAATAGAAGTAAACCCTCTAGATGCAGTTGCCTTGTATAATAAAGGATCGGTTCTCAAGAATTTAGGAAATTACGAAGAGGCAGTTGAAGCTTTTGACAAAGTAATTGAATTAGACCCCCAAAAATCATCTGTTTGGAATAATAAAGGAAATGCTCTGTCTAGTTTAGGGAGCTATGATGAGGCAATAAAAGCATACGATAAAGCAATAGAAGTTGACCCTCAAGATCCAGATCCATGGAATAACAAAGGAATTGCTCTGTCTAACTTAGGAAGTTACGAAGAATCAATCAAAGCCTTTGATAAGGCAATAGAGATTAACCTTTCAAGTTCAGTTACCTGGGCCAATAAGGGATTAGTTCTGTCTATATTAGGAAATTATGAAGAAGCAATAAAAGCTTTTGATAAATCAATAGAAATCGATCCTCGGAATTCAATTGCCTGGGTTAATAAAGGAAATGCTCTCTACAATTCAGGTGAGTATGAGGGAGTAATAACAGCCTGTGATAAGGCAATTGAACTTGATCCTCAAAACTTAGATGCCTGGACCAATAAAGGTAAGGCCATGTCCAGTTTAGGTGATTATGAAGAAGCAATAAAAGCTTATGATAAAGCACTTGAGATCGACCCTCAAGATCCACTCGCCTGGAATAATCGAGAAATTGCTTTTGGTCATTTAAGCAATTACGAGGAAGCGTTACAAGCTCACAATAGAGAGATAGTAAGCGATTCCGAAGATCCAGAAGTTTCATGGAATGATAAAGGGTTAGCTCTTTACTATTCAGGTAATTACGAAGAATCAGTAAAAGCCTATGATAAGGCAATCGAAATTGACCCAGAATATGCGGATGCGTGGTTCAATAAAGGAAATTCTCTTTCTAGTTTAAAGAATTACGAGGAGGCAATAAAAGCATATGACAAAGCGATTGAACTTAAACCTCAAAATTCACTTGCCTGGAATAATAAAGGATTAGCTCTCAACAATTCAAGCTATTACATAGAAGCATTAAATTTATACGATAAAGCAATTGAACTTAACCCTCAGGATTCAGCTGCCTGGAATAATAAAGGGAACACTCTTTCTAGTTTATATGATTACGAGGAATCGGTGAACGCCTACAATAAAGCAATTGAAATTAACCCTAAATACTCAGACGCCTGGTACAATAAAGGGAATACTCTCTGTAGCTTAGGCCGTTATGAGGAAGCAGTAGATGCCTTTGATAGAACAGTTGAAATTGACCCTCATAATTCATTTGCCTGGTGCAATAAAGGAACAGCTCTGTCTAGTCTTGGTAATTACGAAGAATCGATGAAAGCTTTTGATAAAGCACTCGAAATTGACTCTCAAAATTCATTTATTTGGTCTAACAAAGGACTAGCTCTTTTCGAACTTGGCAAGTATGAAGAGGCAATAAAAGCTTATAATAAAACAATTGAGCTTGATCAGAGTAATACAGAAGTTTGGAATAATAGGGGATCAGCGTTTTTCTGGATAGGTAACTACGAAGAAGCGATAAAAAACTACAATAAAACAATTGAACTTGACCCTAAGTACTCACTTGCCTGGTATAATCGTGCATGTGTATATTCTCTTATCGACGACAAAGAGCAGTCAATGTCTGATTTGAGACACGCTATTGAAATCAATCCTACATACAAAGAAATGGCAAGAGCAGACAATAAATTTGAACATTTACGGGATAATGAAGAATTTAAAAAATTGTTAAATATCACTGAGTAGTTCTATGACATCAAAGAGTATTGATATTGTAAATCTCAATACTTTAG
>DAQQ01000281.1:0-3969 GCA_002508465.1 Methanosarcina sp. UBA7
CTGTCAAAAGCAAAGTCAGCATTTGTAACTTTGGCTTCGATTTTCATTTTGACAGTATCCTTCCCACGCAGGAGAGGCTCTTTAATCTGGTCCCATTCCCTTACGAAAAGGAGGTCAAAGTAAGTTCCTTCGACCATGCCTCTGTTACCTTTTCTCGATTCGTGCAGCATGAACTCATCAAATGAAATCTCCGGAATTCTCTTTGTATAGATTCTCTTCCACATTTCCTCATTGATTTCTTCAATGGGCCCTTCCTGATGTTTTGCTGCGGTTATTGCATCCCTTGCTCTGAACCATACAGGGCCGTAAACAACAAAGTCAATATCCGAGTTCTCGTTCTGGAGTCCCGCGAGCATCGAGCCCGTAACTCCCATGCTTGTCCTGGGAATACCTGCCAGGTCAAGTGCCTTTACGATTGCCCTTACGCGGCTGTCAGAGTTTACAAGCCTGGGAATCGCATCCGATGGGCGAAGCACCTGCTTTACCTCGGATTCAGGCACTACATGAACATCCTGCACCCATTCAGGCTTATGTTCTCTCATGAATTCAAAAGCCGGACCGAAGTCATATTTTTTGTATCTTATTCCGTTTAACTCCCTTTCCCCGTTCTCATCGGGCACGTAGCGGAGTGTGGAGCGGATTCCATCCCTACGGAAATAGTCTGAAACCGCAAAAAGCCAGTTGTCTTTCGTGACAAGAAAATCCCTCAGGCGTGTTTTTAGCATTTATACCATCATCCTGGAAATTGTGGGAGTACTGCAAAGTACTCGGGTTTAAGGAACCTTAACGGCTGAACTTTATAATAATTTATAATGAATAATATGAAATGTATTGTAATAATTCTGTATATAGTTATCAGGTGTTTTAAAAAAAGCCTTTTAAAAAAAGGCTTTAGCGAAAAGTTCTGGATTAAACGGTATGTTATGTAACAAATGGCATGTTATGTAACAAATGGCATAGCAAAATGGATAATATACCTGGAGTTACAGATATTTAAGGGAAATATACTGAATGACTTAAGGGAAATATACTGAAGGAATAAAATAGACACAAATAAAGTATATTGAAATAGAACACCCTAAAGTAAAAAATTCTTACTATTACTACCAGTCGATATAAAGACAATAAGTATTACGGACGAGTAAACGGAATAGGCTGCAAATGCAGAACATCCGAGGGAATGCTTTTGAGAGAAAATCCGAGTACAGAAGCGCTTGAGGCCTGGATTATACAGCTCAGGCGCGAATTCCACAGATATCCAGAACTCAGTTTTGAAGAATACGAGACCCAGAAAAAAATCCTGAAAATCCTTGGAGAACTGGGAGTAGAAGCCAGAAAAATAGCAGATACCGGTGTACTTGCAAGCATCCGTGGGACGTTACCTGGCCCCTGTATTGCCCTTCGATCGGATACGGATGGACTGCAAGTGCAGGAAGAGTTGACTGAAATAAATACTAACTATATCTCCAGAAACAATGGAATAATGCACGCTTGCGGACACGACGGACACATGGCAATGCTTTTTGGGGCTGCACGGCTTTTTCAGGAAAACAGGAATTTTCCGGGAGAAGTCCGCCTTATCTTCCAGCCTGCCGAAGAAATTCCTCCCGGAGGTTCGGAGAGGGTAATTGCAGAGGGAGGGCTTGAAGGTGTAGATGCGATTATGGGTATGCACATCTTTACAAATCACGAGTCTGGAAGTGTGGGTTTTCGTCCCGGACCTTTCATGGCAAGCACTAATCGGTTTGAAGTGATCGTTAAAGGAAAGGGAGGCCATATCTCAAAGCCTGAAAGCTGTATTGATCCCGTCCGAATAGCAACGGATTTTCTGAGTAGCCTTTATCCTGCCCTGAAAAAACAGCTTGAATCGGATAAGTATATTGTTGGAGTAGGAAGGATTCGAGGAGGAGCTCAGTTCAATAGAGTTCCTGATACTGTAGAGATTCTTGGAAGTTACCGAACTTTTGACCGGGAAACTACGGATATCATTGACAGGACAATAAAGGAATGCCTGGACGAGATAGTAAAAAGATATGCAAAACCAGGAGAAGAATTTTCAGGTTTTCCGGACTACGAGCTCGATATACTGCATGGCTATCCTGTTCTTGTGAATAATCCTAAGTTCACAAGTGCTGTAAATTCAAGGCTGCAGGAAAGTTTTCCGGAACTTACAGTCTACCCTGAACTCAAAAAAACCTTTGCCGCCGAAGACTTTGCAAGTTACTTGCAGAAAGTTCCGGGAATTTTCATTTCCCTGGGTACCTTAAACCAGGAAAAAAAGATTGTGGAAATCAATCACTCTTGCAAGTTTGATATTGATGAAGAGATCCTGGTTACCGGTACTGAGATATTTTATACTCTTTCTCTGGATTTTCTCAAAAACCCGGAAAAATATCTTAATTCTCAGGGCTGTTTTAACACAGAACCCTTAAAAAAAAGCCTGAAAATCGACAGGTGAACAGGAAATGAACTGTCCCTTGTGATAGATGAGCAGGAAGTGAACTGTCCCTTGCAATAGGTGAACAGGAAATGAACTGTTCTTTGCGGAATGAGTTAAATGATAATCCAGAGATATGATGATTCCAGAAAGAAAGAGGTCTGTGAAGTTGTGCTTGGAGTTTTGATGGAGCACGGCTTTGAACCTGACAGGCTAAAAGATGCCGACCTCAATGACATAAACGATTACTACTTTGGAAGTGGAGGTGTGTTTTTCGTGGGGATCGTTGACGGTAAAGTCGTAGGCACCGCAGGCGTCCGAAAACTTGACGGAAACCTGTGTGAAATCCGGCGTATTTATCTTAAAAAGGCTTTCAGAAGTAAAGGCTACGGAAAACAGCTCTTCGGAACTGCTCTCGATTTTGCTGAGAATAACTGCTCAGGTGCGTTTCTTAAAACCGATTCAATCCTCACGAAAGCGATAGATATGTACCTCAAACACGGTTTCACTTTTCAGAAAAAAGAAAGAGGGTACCTGTATTTTGAGAAAATGTTTTAACGCCCGAATTTCGCTTCGGGATCACAGAAAATCTCCGATTTTCTAGGAGTTGCGATGTAATCGCAACAGCATGAAGCCCTTTTCGCTTTGCTCAAGAGGGCTGAAATATGATGAAGATGCTGAGATGAGCTAAGAGGATTGAATTATGAGGCGAGGATTGACAATCTCTGAATTTTTCGTGATTATTCTTGGTTTTGTTTCTCCAAATTGAGGCAGTAATTACCCTCTTTTTTCTCAAGGGCTTGCAGGTATTCGAGGACAGCCAATATATAGGCTGAGTGGGACCAGGCCAGGGGGAGAACGGAGAGAGGTTTGCCTTTGTCATCAATTTGTTCGGATAGGAGGCCTGTGGGGTAGGCGTGATCTGCGCACCATTCCAGGAGTTTGAGAGCCTGGTCAAGGTGGCCGACTGCGGAATGCCACTGTGAGAGCCAGAGAGTGCAGATAATCCAGCTATTCATATAGCCAAAATAAGTATCATGAAGGTACCTGGCTATTCCACCTGAGGGTCGCTTAAGTTCACGTTCGATAGCCTCCATTGTCTGGACAACCCTGGGGTCATCTGGGGGAAGAATTCCGAAGTACCATACTGCAAAAACCGAAGAATCAAGAGTTGGATCTTCAAGAGCGCGACGAAAACGCTTTAGTCTTTTATCGTAAAGTTTCTCCAGTACGGACTTCCGTATTCGTTCTGAAGCTTTCTTCCAGATGTCTGCGTTATCATAATCACCAAGAGAATGAGAGAGCTCATAGGCCCCTGTGAGGCCGGCATATACAGTACAAGCGCTGTAGGTATACACACCTTTTCGTTCTTCCCACAGGTCAAAACTTGAAATTGGAAGGCCTGTTTCCGCGTCAATAGATTTTATAAGATAACTGGCTGTGGGAATTACAAGCCTTCTGTAATATCTGCCTGTGGTCCAGACACTCTTTGCAATTTCCCAGTTGTTATAGAGAGCGTAAAGAGGAAGTCC
>DAQQ01000281.1:4071-6160 GCA_002508465.1 Methanosarcina sp. UBA7
CCCAGGCTGCATCCCTGGGCCAGCAGTAGGTATAAAGGTCTGCTCCGAATTGCTTTATATCCGAATCGCAAGATGCAATTATCGAGCCTGTGATGTCCATGTGAGCGACAACTGCAAGAAGGCTTCTGTAAAAGCACTTTAAGACATTACGTGGCAACTGAGATATACGGGAAAATTCCGGAAGGACGGACACTCTCTCAATAAATGAGCTCCAGAAATTGAAGTTATGATAAAAAAGGGCTTTTCTTCCGGCTTTCTTTTCCTGTTTATGAGTTTGAAGCACGCTACAGTACTTTTTTCCGAGAACTATCCAGTAGTGTATTCTTGCCGATTCTCCTGGCTTCAGTTCAGGAAGAGTCCAACCAAGGGTGGAATCTACCGAGCCGTGAGCAACAATATTCCCACTGAGGGAGGCATCGTTTTCCATATCTTTCCAGGTGCCTTCAAGCCCTTTCCACTCTGCAGTTCCAACTGCATACTGGTCAAACGCAGGGTCACTTGCGTGCAGAAAGTAACGGTCGCGCTTGTAATGTATAAGCGTATGTTTGTCGATTACAGCCGTTTCTCCGATTTTTGTCTCAAGAATTCGGTAATTCTGGTTTGAGAATAGACGTAAGTGTTTGGACTTATTAGAGGTATTAGTGACCTTAAAAGTCCTGTAAAAAATATTTGCCGAGGGATGGACAGCTTCCCAGATAGTGATTTGAAGCCCGATTTCCGGATTTTCGAACACGGTTTCCCCGATATTAGAGACAACTCCCATGCAGGCCTCAGGGACTTCCTGACTGCTTTCCATACTATTGCTTTTCCTTCTTATGTCTTGCCTGTTCTCTCCTGAGGTCTCAAGAATACGCTTGCAGAAATCCTTCTTAAATTCGGATTTATATCTCTGACGAATTTTCCAGTTTTCAAGCCAGCTACAATAAAGGGAATCAAGATCGCATATGCCAACCTTTATAGAGTTTCCATGATTTTCAAGTCCTACATATGGAAAATATATATCTCTTATAATCCCTTTTTCATCTTCGCAGATCAGGATTCTCCCATTTCCGAAAATTAGCGGCCTAATTCCGGATACCCCCTGCTTTTTTAGTTTTCATGACCTATAAACTACATAACTCAAAAATTAAAGTTACAGCTCAGGTTACCAAAATATATTATAACGGCTCTACCTTGTTGAATTATCTTTTTTAAATATAACCACAAAAATGAGTGTATTACCTAAAATAGTTTGGTACAGAATATTTTAGCAAGAACCGGATTTTAGCCTTAAAAAATATCTTGCTCATTTGCAGTTTTGAATCAATGCGGGAAGTTGGTAAGCCTCTTTACAAGTAACAAGACTGTTTATGTCACTTTTCTGGGTATTCAAGTCACTCTATCAAAGTTGTACTGGCTCATCTTGCAGCAAGTTGTGGAACGTTCGACTGAGATAGGTAAAATATATTCTTCAATAGTTTCGTGAGAACGAAAAAGGAAGGGAAGTTTGTAATTAATTCAAACTGATCAAAACTTCAGCTAAAAATTTAAGAAATATCAAAAAGTATAGTAACAAAAAAATACTTCATCCTGGGCTCTTCACTGGCTATAAATAATAAATTTAGTCTCCATTGAACTACTGTAACATGAAATGGCGAAATATATGGATAAACGGAGTATTTACTCCTCTAAAAAATATAATTTTTAAGAAGTTACTTATTTATATTTTTGAGTCATGGGGACTTTAAATTAAAGAATTTAAACTAAACGTGTATAATTGTCTATTTTCGGAAAAAAACATGTTTACGAAACTTTTATTTCAAAATTTCACTCATAAACTCTAATTTTTAAAATAGTAGCCTTAATTAACCTTTAAAACAAAATAAAAGACAAACTAAAGTTTTTATACATTTGATTTATGTTTTTACAACTGTGTCACCTGAGCCTGTTTTTCTATTATATTGTGTCTGGTTTTTAAAATAGAAACTAATATAACTCCAAATCTGAGTTAAAAGTTGATTAATTTCTTAATCATAAATTAATCAATTAAAATTGCGTTTTAATTAAAAAAATCTTACAAATTTACGTAATTTCTTAAAAAAGTCCAAAT
>DAQQ01000142.1:0-5948 GCA_002508465.1 Methanosarcina sp. UBA7
TAACCGATGACCAATGAATTAAAATCTAAATCTAATTAAAATCTAAATCTAATTAAAATCTAAATCTAATTAAAATCTAAATCTAATTAAAATCTAAAACTAATTAAAACCTAAATCAATTTTTCTAAAATTGAAGTTAAACCTTAATGATTCCTAAAACTGCTTCCTGAAGGTGCCTGCATGTTTCTTTGTTGAAACAAACAAGAAAAACTTTTTCAGGCAATTCATTTTCCTGAAGGAACTTAGCTATTTCGGAAACTGCAATTCTTGCAGCTCGTTCTGAAGGAAAGTTATATACTCCTGTACTTATAGCTGGAAAAGCAATGGTTTTTATGGCATATTCTCCTGCAAGTTCAAGGCTTTCTCTGTAGCAGGAAGCCAGTAAACCGTCCTCTCCTTTCTGACCTCCCTGCCATATCGGTCCGACAGTATGTATTACCCATTTTGCAGGCAGACAATATCCCTTTGTAATTTTTGCTTCTCCCGTAGCACAACCTTTCAAACCCTTACATTCTTCCAGCAGTCCTGGCCCTGCAGCTCTATGAATAGAGCCATCAACCCCTCCACCCCCAAGAAGAGTCGAGTTTGCGGCATTTACGATTGCATCTACTTTTAGTTCTACAATATCCTCCTGAATTACTGTTAACCTGTCCGAAATGCGTACCATAATCTGCCCTTTTGCTTCGTTTCTTTATATATTGTCCGATGTATTTTCCTGTATACTGTCTGTATTTATCTGCAATTTCCTATTTCTACTATTTTGGGCAATTTCTGGCTTTGCTTTTTCTCTTTATTATTTTGTTTTACTCTTTTACTTTGCCTTCTTATTTTTGTTTTATTTTTTGCTTTGTCTTCTTATTTTTTGTTTTACTCCTTTACTTTGCCTATTTGTTTCTACATCTGCTGCTTTATAGTACAATTTTTTTCTTTGATGTTCTTCCTCAGTTTATGGATTCCCAAACAATGATATAGCATAAAACCTAGATTATATTAGTCAATCTGGGCACAGGGATTTGGTTTTTCCCGAAGGTGATTACTTGCCTTTTATGGGAACTTTTAATATTTTGATATGCCTCAAAGGGTTAGAAAACTGTAAGTTATCGATCTGAAAGATCAATAGCATACGAGAATGTAGTAGAAAACTCAAAAGGTTAAAAACTTACAGAGAATTTCGATAAACCCCAGTTTATGGCGGGTTGCTTATAAACAGTATATGAGTAATTTCTTGATTTAGAGGTTTATCGAAATTCTCTACAAATTGAAACTTTACATGGGGAGATAATCATGAATGAAATGACACTCAAAGAGAGACTTTTAAACGCGCTTGAAGGTAAAAAAGTTGATAAAGTGCCAGTCTGTTCTGTGACTCAGACAGGAATCGTTGAATTAATGGACGAAGTAGGGGCTCCCTGGCCGGAGGCTCATTCTAACCCTGAACAAATGGCAAAGCTCGCGATTGCAAACTACGAGCTCAGTGGGCTTGAAGCTGTAAGAGTTCCATATTGCCTGACTGTACTCGCCGAGGCTATGGGTTGTGAGGTTAATATGGGAACCAAAAACAGGCAGCCGTCAGTTACTGCACATCCTTATCCCAAGGACCTCGAGGGCATGGAAATGCCTGAGAACCTGCTTGACATGGGCAGGATCCGGGCTGTACTTGATTCGATAAAAATTATAAGGGAAAGAGTAGGATCGGATGTACCTATTATAGGAGGAATGGAAGGACCAGTTACTCTTGCCTCCGATCTGGCGAGCGTAAAGTCCTTTATGAAATGGTCTATTAAAAAACCCGATTTATTACATAAGGTGCTGGATTTTGCAACCGATGCCACAATAGCGTATGCAAATTCAATGGTTATTGCGGGAGCGGATGTCATCTCCGTTGCAGATCCTGTAGCATCTCCTGACCTGATGAGTCCGGATTCTTTTAAAAATGAGCTTCAGTCAAGGCTGCAGAAGTTTTCCTCAAACGTAAATTCGGTTACGGTTCTGCATATCTGTGGAAATGTGGGCTCGATCCTTGACTATATGGCAGATTGTGGTTTCGAAGGTTTGAGCGTTGAAGAAAAGGTTGGTAGTATTAGAAAAGCTAAGGAAGTACTTGGGGACAGAGCAAGGCTCGTAGGGAATATCTCCAGTCCGTTTGTTTTGCTTCCGGGTCCGATCGATAAGATAAAAGAAGAATCGAAAAAAGCTATTTCAGAAGGTGTGGACGTACTGGCACCTGGCTGCGGAATTGCACCTATGACTCCTCTTTCCCACATTAAAGCTATGGTCGAGGCAAGAGACGAGTACTACGCTTGAAGATTCGTAGAAGTAAAACGAGTTTAATTAATTTATCAGCTAATTTTTACAAACTTTACTATCTTCATTACTTTTATTACTATTTTTATACTATTTTTATCACTGTTTCCAATTTTATATCTCAATTTTGTCGCTTATGTCTTATTCTAGAGGTTTGTGTTTTATTCTAGAGGTTTGTGTTTTATTCTAGAGGTTTGTGTTTTATTCTAGAGGTTTGTGTTTTATTCTGGAAGTTTGTGTCTCATTCTGGAAGTATGGGATCTGACTCGTCTCTCTAGCAGACTACTTCTGATCATTCATTTCTGATGGAGTTTCTCGCGCCCTTCCTAATTATAAATCTAGAGTAAACTAAGTGTTAGCTAGAGTAAACTAAATGTTAGTGCTTACAATCACAACTCTGGTATTCATTCAATTAATTCTGCTTAACAAAAATCGCTGCAAGTGCTATGAGTCCTCAGTACTAAAAACTCTATATATTTATCAAGGAAAATATAAACTACAATCGGGATTTTAAAAAAGGAAAAGGAGAATTGCCTTGATTAGAGGCCGTAGTTCTCCGGCTTGAAAACTTTAACTTCCTGTTTATACTTTGTGAGACAATCGCTCATGAACTGGTCCTTGTCGTCAGTAAGACCCTCAAAAGCTGCTTTTGCATCTGAAAGGGCTTTGGCTTCGAATCTGGAGAGTTCAAGTTTCTTCTTTGCTCCTTCTTCTACGATGTTAATGCATTCAATTGCAGCGTTCTTAGCGCGAAGGTATATATCGTCTCCGTTCTTTACAATTGCCTGCCCGACTCTATAGGCGTTGGGGTATGCGAGTACATAGCCCTGTGCGTCTCTATTTAGATCGGAAGCTGCAAACATATCTCTCAGGATCTTTTCGTTGCCCGACTTGAGGGCAACATTCATGAGGGCACAGTCATATGCAAGGGTCTCAGACCAGCACTGGACAGTTGTACCACCAAATTCACCATGATATTCAACCGATTCGTTAGACCAGAGGTCACAGCACTGCATGACTAGATTACCCATGAGGTCAGAGTGGGCACAGGTGGAAGTTTTACCTTCCTGAGAGATCGGGACACCCGCAATGGCCTTTACAATGGTGTTCTCGTAACCGCAGTCTTTTCCAGGGCCTACTGCACCGGCCTCATAAGCAACTAGGGATCTTGCAGCAGAAATTGATCTTGCAATAATTGCTAGTGTGTGGGCTAGGTTTTTATCCAGCAGTCCACCTGCAATGAACATTGCAGTGTTTGCCTGGGCGCAGTCTGTGTCACCTGAGGCTATAGTTCCTGTCTTCTTTGCAATTGATGCAATGTCTTGCCAGATCATTTCCATGTCTATGCTACCGAGAACACCTATGCCGTAAAGTACTCCGGCCATATCGTTCCTTAGAATTGCATAGTCAAAGACTTCTTTCCCACCCATTGACTCAACTGCAAGCATGTCAGCACCATTCTGGGCACACTGTTCAAAGGCCTCCAAAAAGGTGGTGTACTTGTCTCCTCTGAGAGCAAGGAAGTCTCTGGTCTCACGGATGTCACCAATGGTATGGCGAAGTGCGCACTTTATTCCATATTCATCATGGTAGTCTTCCATGATAGTTTTCTGGGCATGTGCAACTGCTGCTCCCCAATCCGGGTGATTGGACATCTGCTGAACGTGTTCGGTTTCAAGTACGACAGAAGGAGCTCCGATCTGAACCATCCTTGCCATGATGTCGGTGGTAATCCTTTCATATTCTTTTATTAGCTTTTCTTTGGATGCGCCAGCTTCGGGTCTTGGAGCATAGTTAACTTCAGGAGTTGTGTAACCGGCACCGATTTCTAGTCCCAGCCCGGTTTTAACTGGTGTGATAGCTTTTCCGAAAATCATGTCATCTGCGCTTTTATAAGCCATTTTAGTACATCTTGTTACTGCCATCTACTCCGCCTCCTCAGTGTCTATGGAATTTCTCCCTCAGTTTCACAATGTTATCTCCATTTGCCTTGATGAAATCGGCTATTTTCGCGGCATCGGCTGCTTCCTCACCGTACACGCCAAGATCATACTCTGACACGAAGTCCTGGTTGACAGCACCACCGCCGCATGCGAATGGAATCCTGTATCCTTTCTCCAGAAGTTTGTCATTAACTTCCTTGAATGCATACATAGTCGTTGTCATGAGGGCTGTACCTGTAAGCATGAGAGGCTTTTCTTTCTCCACGGCAGCTATTACTTCGTCCACAGGGACATCTCTTCCAAGATCTATTACATCATAGCCGGCTGCTCTCAGTAGTGCGGCTACAATGTTCTTTCCGATATCGTGCACGTCACCTTCTGCAACGTGACAAACAATTTTTCCTTTGGTTTCAGGTGATTTTCCTGCTTTTTGCTTAACGTATTCGATACCTTCCAACATGGCGTCAGCAGACATCATGACGTTTGGCAGGAAAATGACTCCCTCATCATAAAGCCTAGAGACTACTCCCATTCCAACCATCAATGCGTCATTAATAAGGGAGATCGGGTCTTTCCCGGCGCTGATAGCTTTTTCCAATCCTTCAACAACATCGTCCTCTTCGCCTTCAAAGATAGCCTTTGCAATCGGATAAATCGTTGAATCTTTTGGGTAAAGTTCTTCTGCAGCATCTTCCGGTGTCATTTCCTTTTCCATTTTTACGTTATAACGAACCAGAATACCACTGGGATCTATATCTATCAAATGTCTAACCTCCATTTTGGCATTTGAGGAGCAAATAATCCCTGATCATTTACAGGGATAAAAATCGGGTTAAAAATCTAAATTCTCCTGAGATAGATCTTACTCTATATCTTAGTCTTGTTTAGCACTTAATCTACCTGTTTTTTTATAGTGACAACTACATGAGATCCAAACAGGTTTAAACTTCCCAAGTTCTTCCCAATTTCTTAAAGGGACTCCTAACTCCTCTTAATTTAATTGGAATCCTATATATATAAAACTCACTGAGCAAGTTTAAGGTTCTAATACTGAACTTCAAGCTATAATTTCGTTATTGGGAAGCTTTATAATTCTCTGTACCCAGTTTTTATGAATTATTTTTAACTCATATAGTTTAAAACATATACAATTATTAATACTCAAAAATTTTTTAATAGCATCATGAGTCCCTTAATTTTTCAGCAGGTTAAGCTAATTATCAGAAAACGTATTGTAATAACAGTTACTCAATAAATTTAAAAACAATTCATGTACTTAACAATAAATGTATTCTATCTTATCCTTTATTTTTTAACTTAATTTCTTTTGGGAAAGATATATCTGTCAGCCTTTTAGTTTTATTTGTCCGGAATAACTTTCCCGAAAGGTATATATGTCAGTAATCCTATTAGATGATCCCTGATCCGGGAAGATCAGTATTTGTTAAATCTATAGATTTTGCAAAAAATCATTTTTGCAATAAAATCTATGGTTAAAAACTATTCAAACAAAAGCTTTATATACAAGAAATCCCTTGTATGTATCCCTCACAGAAAGCAAAACTGTGAGCATTCGACTCTCTTACAATCCCGTATCATTAGAATGACAATATCTCTATAGATTCAAGTAAATTTTTTATTTTGCTGTGGGTCGTTGGGTTAAAAATCATCGAACGGGAAAGTTTTATATACAAGAAACGT
>DAQQ01000143.1:0-5747 GCA_002508465.1 Methanosarcina sp. UBA7
ACCTTACCTTTACCTTACCTTTATAACTGCCTCAGGCGTTCTATAAGCTCAAGCCCTTTTCCAATTAATTCCAAATCCTCGGCGATTCTACGCGGGTCTGTTTCGTCCTCAAGGCAATCTGCAATGTTGACCATCTTTCTAAAGAGAAGATCTTCCAATACCTTCCGGTCGCTATGAACTCCAGCTACCTTTGGTACTGCTGCCGGTTTTTCTGTTCTTTCTGAGGGTGCAGCCTTTACAGGAGCTACAGGACCTCCAGGTGAAGAAACTGCAGAACTTCTAGGAACAGCAGAACTTCTAGGAACAGCAGAACTTCTAGGAACAGTAGAACCTCTAGAAGCTGCAGGGTATTTCCTTCCTGCCTCTTCTTTTTCAGAAGATAATACGGGAATTTCCTTTTCTATTGAATCTATAGCTTTTTCCTCTTCTTCGGCAGTTTCAGAGGTTCTCAGCCCGAACCTTGGTTTTTGTCTGTGTGCCTGGACTCTCTTTTTAGTTTCAAGAGAAGAGTTATCTTTTTCTGTAGACGGCCTGGGTTCGGGAGCCTGGACTTCTGCGGCTGTTTCCGGAGTTTCTTTTTCTTCCTGGACATCACATATAGGGCAGATTACTCTACCCTGATAACGGAATTTTGGGGCCCCGCAGACTTTACAATGCTCAGCAAGCATTGTACCCCCTAGTTCAAGGAAACGGGCTATTCGCTTTACTTTTTTATCTTTTTCAGGATCCATAGTTCTGACCTTCCTTTGTTCACAGTTTCTTATGCATTTGCTTCTCACTTATTTTATTAAATTTTTCCTATAGCTTGCTGTATTATGAAACCAATTTGTCCTGTGTAAATTGGAAAAAGGAAACTAACACCGAATCACAATGAGTAGACTCTGAAGAGAACAACATTTAAAATCACCGATAATATTTTATATAACAAGCCTGTCTTAGACTAGTCTATACTATATTAGCTATATTAGCTCTAATTTTTATATCATAATTGACTGCGAAGGTGATTCGAATGTCATCAAATGATTCAGCAGAAGTTATAAAACAATGTATTCAGGTCCTAGAAAGTATAACCAGTGACTCCTCAGTTCCTAGAAATATCAGGCGTTCCGTAAATGAAATTATGGACATACTGAACAACGAATCCGAACCTCTCTTTCTTAGAGCGGCATCAAGCATTTCCATTCTCGAAGATATAAGCAATGATCCCAACCTTCCTCTGCACACAAGGACTTTAATATGGAATCTCTCAAGCCAGCTCGAGACCATTCCCGTGGATGAATAATACAGACGTAAAATACAGTTATACAGACGTAAAACACATAGCTCTTAAAATATAAAAATAGAATTTACGCTGGAGCACAGGCTTGGAAAGGTAAGCTCCGAGAAAAACATCTCTTGAGATGATCCTGCTAAAAAATCTCTAACTCTGACTAATTCTAAAAAAAGAACCAAAAGGTAATAACCTTACTATTCTATTAGTTACCTCTAGTCGCTTTTGGAATTGTCTTCTGGAAGTTAGAGGATATCGACAAGGAAAAAGCCTTTTTCCTTCTTTTTTATATATTTTCCAGGAAACTGGAGATCAAATGGAAAAATGGTAGAAGAAAGATAAAAATTGATGGAGTTTCAAACTCAGATCTAACTCAGACTATAAAAGAGAAAGATTTAAAGGATTCTAAACTCAGCATAACAAGGAAAAATTTATACACAGATAATAGATATTTAAAGAGAACTTATTAAACGAAACTGTAGAACTCTGAAAAACAAATAGAAAGTATATAAGAACATTTTAGTTTTAAATTAAAATTAGTTTTTAGGCAGTAAATCGTTTAAAAAGCTAAGAAACGTAAAAGGGGGTATGAAAATCTTGCTTGAAGAAATCTCGGCCCGGATAAGAGAAAATTTTGAGGCCAAGGACAGTATAAGGGAAGAAGGATTGAAGATTTCCCGAGAAGTTGTCAGAGAATGCAGGACAGCATCATTTGCTCTACACAGTCAGGACTTCGAAAAGGCAGATAAAAATATCAAAATCGCAGGACATGCGCTTGAGAAACTTGAAGTTCTTTTCGAAGGGCATGCTGACATTTATCATGCAGGCTTTGTAGAACATGCTCAGCAGGAGTATTCGGAAGTTTCAGTCCTTAGTAGCCTGCTGAAAGAAGAAGGAGGAAAACTTCCCTCCCCTGAAGAGTTAAGAGTCGAATATGCAGCTTACCTTAATGGGCTTGGAGATGTTGTCGGAGAGCTTAGGAGGCATGTTCTGGATCTCATAAGGACAGAGTCCTTTGAGAAAGCCGAAGTGTTTTTAGGTATTATGGAAAATATCCATGCAGTACTTATGGACTTTGACTACCCTGATGCCATAACCGGAGGACTTAGGCGAAAAACCGACATATCCCGCTCCTTAATAGAAAAAACGCGGGGTGATGTTGTTAACGCAATTGGTCAGAAAAAGCTTGAAACTGCGATGCGAAATCTGGAGTCCAAACTTTAACCTTAAACAAGAAAATGCTTAAACATTGAGCAAGTCAGCATTTTTTAAAACTGCAAAAACTAAAATTAATCGTAAAATGCAATCCACTAATATACAGCTCACCTGATAACTATTAATCAACTGATTATTTAGCAATTATCTGGCCGTCCGATAGTTCAACTATCTAAACTTTGGGATATGGAATTCAAAAGTTAATCAATTCAGAATTAAATTTGACAGACCTAGAACTAAGGTTGAGAACTAGAATCATGCCTTCAGTCTAAACAGTAAAGTTGACAGTTTATAATCGCACTTAAAAAGCTTAGAATTGAATTTAACAGCTTATAACTATAGCTGGCAAGCTCAGAACTCCAATAATCTAGAATTCCAAGAATCAGAATTCCNNCAAGAATCTATTACAAGAGGATATGCATGAAATTTGATCCAGAAAAAATAAAAAGAGACGCTAAAGAAAACTTCGACCTTACCTGGAACGAGGGCAAAAAGCTGGTCAGGACACCTACCCTGAACGAACGTTATCCCAGGACGACTCTGAGATATGGAAAAGCCCATCCCGTCTACGATACAATCCAGAAACTTAGAGAAGCCTATTTAAGAATGGGCTTTGAAGAGATGATGAACCCTCTAATAGTGGATGATAAAGAGGTACACAAACAGTTCGGAAGCGAAGCTCTTGCAGTCCTGGATCGCTGTTTTTATCTTGCAGGCCTGCCAAGGCCAAACGTTGGAATTTCCGACGAGCGCACCGCAGAGGTAAAAGAGATTCTCGGGGATATAGGCGATGAAGGAGTCGAAAAGATAAGGCAGGTTCTCCATTCGTACAAAAAGGGAAAGATAGAAGGAGATGACCTTGTACCCGAGATTTCAGCAGTACTTGGAATTTCGGATGCCCTTGTTGCAGATATGATCGATAAAGTTTTCCCGGAATTTAAAGAGCTTGTACCCCAGGCGAGCACAAAGACACTCCGCAGCCACATGACAAGCGGCTGGTTTATTTCGCTCGGTGCTCTCCTCGAAAGACAGGAGCCTCCCTTCCACTTCTTCTCTGTGGATCGCTGTTTCAGGAGAGAGCAGCAGGAGGATGCCTCAAGACTCATGACCTATTATTCGGCTTCCTGCGTAATTCTGGATGAAGATGTGACTGTTGACCACGGGAAAGCCGTTTCACAAGGACTCCTTTCTCAGTTTGGATTTGAAAAATTCCTTTTCAGGCCCGATGAGAAACGTAGCAAATACTATATTCCTGACACACAGACCGAGGTATTTGCCTTCCACCCGAAACTTGTGGGTTCCAATTCAAAGTACTCAGACGGCTGGATAGAGATTGCAACTTTCGGAATTTACTCCCCAACAGCGCTTGCCCAATATGATATCCCGTACCCTGTAATGAACCTTGGGCTCGGAGTAGAAAGGCTGGCAATGATTCTTCACGATGCCCCTGATATCCGTTCTCTTACCTACCCACAGATTCCGCAGTATACCGAATGGGAAATGTCAGATGGCGAACTTGCAAAACAAGTTTTTGTAGATAAGGTACCCGAAACTCCTGAAGGACTTGAAATTGCAGCTTCCATTGTTTCCCAGTGCGAATTGCATGGAGAGGAACCAAGTCCCTGTGAATTCCCTGCCTGGGAAGGAGAAGTTTTTGGTAGGAAAGTAAAGGTTTCCGTAATCGAGCCGGAAGAAAATACAAAGCTCTGCGGACCTGCAGCTTTTAATGAGGTTGTAGCCTATCAGGGAGATATCATGGGTATTCCGAATACCAAGAAATGGCAAAAAGCCTTTGAAAACCATTCTGCAAAGGCAGGAATTCGCTTTATAGAAGCATTTGCAGCTCAGGCTGCCAGGGAAATTGAAGAAGCTGCACTGTCAGGAGCAACTGAGCATATAGTAAGAGTAAGAATTACCAAAGTTCCTTCGGAAATTAACCTGAGAATAGGCTCTATTGCCCAGCGTTATATTACAGGTAAAAACAAAAAAATAGACATGAGAGGCCCGGTTTTCACATCTGTAAAAGCTGAATTTATGTGAAAGCCAGAAAAAAGGAGTATGCTGCATGCAAACTGCTCAAAAAAGCCCTTTTTCAACATATCCGGAATTAAGCTGGCTAATGGAAGCTGGTGAGCCTGTGTGCGTAACCTTTGAAACAGGATACGAAAGCGGGTATAAAGTTGATAGCAAAGTCGAGTGTAAAGTTGAGCGAGAAATCGGCAGCGAAATTGAAATTGAAAAGGATATTAAGGGGAAAAACGAGGATATAGTAGTTGATACAGGAGACAAAAAATCTCCTGAAAAATCTCATTTTCTTTTTTGCGAACTTGTGCAGAAAGCACGTATGGGAGAAGCGTTTCTTATTTCGGGGCAGAGTTGTTCTCCCGGAGATTATATTCTGGGCTTTTCTGAAAAGAGCCCTGCTACATACTACCTGAATTCCGGAAGATATAAAGACTCGCAAGCTGCGGAAAATGCAGCCTTATCGCTCCCAAGATTGAAAAAAAGATTTTGCTACATAAGAATCGAGCCCCTGTCCCTGAATAAAGGCGGCTTTGATGTGCTGATTCTTTTCCTGAAGCCCGAAAAAGCTATGTGCATTGTTCAGGCCAGTGCATATTCCGAAGGAAAAAGGGCAGTTCTGGATACAATGGGTGCAGCTTCAGTATGCGGAGATTGTACCGTACTTGCGTACAGGCAAGGTATGGGCCTATCTTTCGGATGCAAGGGATCAAGGAAGCATAGTGGATATGAAGATTCTGAGGTCCCCCTTGGACTTTCTTTTGAAAAGGCGGCTGAGATAGAAGTGACGATCTCAAAAATTCCTAAAACACGAGAGTAAGAAAGATAATTGCAAGCATTCTTCTGGTTTCCGAGATAACAAAAAATTTTGAAACTATGTGTTTTGAAACTATGTATTTTTATAGACTAGCCAGTCTTTACGAAACCAGGAAAAAACCGAATACCGAAACTGGTAAGTAAACTCTCTTTTAGAATTACTTTTTTCAAAAAATCTTCAATCGAAAAGCATGCATTTTTTTCCATTAAAAACAGTCAAGAAATTGGTTTCTCTTTTGTTTTATTTAAGAGAAGAAAATAGGTAAAATCCCTATTATCCAGAGCTAACAGCGGGATGAGTTTATATAGAAGTACAAACATGTAAAATGCGATTTTAATTGCAGAACTATTTCAAACTCATACTAATGGAGGATTAAGTCATGGCAGGACAGCCAATATTCATTTTAAAAGAAGGAAGTAAGCG
>DAQQ01000150.1:0-23893 GCA_002508465.1 Methanosarcina sp. UBA7
TTATATGGATATACGAGGTTTGATACTGCTGAATGCCGTCTAGAGATGCTGACCATTGAAAATCACTTCTTCAATCATGTACAGAAAGCCAATGAGAAAAATATAAAATCTTTTGCAGCAAAAAAGATATTACAATTACTGCTGCAGGATATTATGACCACGATAAATGAAGCTTTTCGGATGTTCTTGAATGAACAGGAAGCCAGCTTGAAACCGGATGCTTTCCTGGATCTTGAAGATGTGATCCTTCTTTACGAGGAATTCCTTGAATTCAGTGCAGAAGATTCTTTTTCTGAAGAAGACAGGGAACTTTATAATTCCCGGCACGAACACGAGAATAAGAGTTACTGCGACATTTTCGGGCCTGAGCATCTTATTCTATCAGGAATTAAGGAATTCCTCGATGATTATGTAGTTGAGGTAGGAGGAGGCAAAAAATTCACAGGTACAGCTGCAAAAGTCCTTGAAAAATTCTTTGAATGGGCTCAGGAAAAGGGTTACATTGACGAGACAGCTTTTGAAGTAAACAGCGAGGTTCTCAGGAAGTATAAAAAAAGGTACTGATGCCGCATGATCAATAAAAATGTCGTATAAAATCAGTTGCAATTATTCAGACTCATTGAATCTTTGAGGATTGGTGAGACAAATAATAAGATGTGTCGAAAAGTAAAATATGTATCAAAGAAATCTTTGCTGAAGTGGAAACCGGAGAATTCTGTTTTCAGGTAGTTCTTTTTCTGTTTTCCCTTTTTTCTGTTTTCCCTTTTTCTGTTTATTCTGTTTCTTCAGCAAATCTTTTAAAGCTCTTTTTCAGGTCAATTAAATGAAGACCACAATCAGTAAATTAATTCATTTAACTCTTTTAGAGTTTCTTTTTTGGATAGTTTGACCGTGAGATCTGCAGTGAAACTTTATATATAGGCCCACTACTTAAATTTTACAAATAAAATTTATTTTATATTGATGGGATATCGATTATAAGACAGATTTGTAGAAACTTTAATTGACAAGTAATGAGGATAACATGACGAACGATATTGTAGTTGTCAGCACACCGTACTTGCCTGGTTATAAAATCACAAAAACTATTGGATTTACCTGGGGGCTGATCGTACGGAGCCGTGGGCTTGGTGGAAACATAGCTGCCGGACTCCGATCAATTGTCGGTGGGGAAATTCACGAGTACACGCAACTCTTAAACGAGTCCAGAGAGCAGGCACTTGACCGATTAAAGGAACATGCAAAGGCTCTTGGAGCCAATGCAGTGGTGAGTGTTCAGTTCGATTCTTCCGAGATCGGTCAGGCGATGACAGAACTGCTCGCATATGGCACGGCAGTCGTGGTCGAAAAAGACGAAGTCCCTGCAAGTCCGGTCAGGCTCGGTTGATGGATAGGTTAAGGGATAGACGGAAAGGATAGATGGTTAAGGAATAGATGGTTAAGGAATAGATGGTTAAGGAATAGATGGTTAAGGGATAGATGGTTAAGGAATAGGTGGTTAAAGGATAGATGGTTAAGGGATGGATGATTAAAGGATGAGTGAAGGATAGATAATAATCGTATTAGCTCTGGGGTTTGCTCTCTTAACTATAATTACCTATAACTGAATAAATTAATTATAAGATGCCTCTTTGTAATAAATAAAATCTGCTTTTCTTTTTTTACTTTGAATTCTTTATTTTAAACTTTTTAACTCAAATCAATTCCAATACTTATAATACTTGATACTGTCTTACATAACAGGCATGCAGGACATTACTTTTATTGATGGAGGCAGCCTTCCCATGCCTGAAGGTATTACAAGGGAATGGGTAAAGACTGCGGCTGAAAACCGGGATGAAGACGAGAAACTTTTTTCTATGGTAAGGGATGCTTTCCGGAGGAAAATCGATGTGGGAGTACATGTACCCACTTATCCTCAGTTCAGGGATATGATAGGACAATTTCTGGACATTATTAAAGATGAAAAGAACTGTTATGAGCCTTATGTACTGAAAGAGGAAAATGCAAAGATCCTTGAGCTGGAGATAATTGACGAGGTTGCAAAACAGTATAGGGAAGAAACAGGAAAAACGCTTGAAGTCAGGGTTTGTGTTGCAGGCCCAACAGACCTCTACCTCCAGGCCTTCGGAGCAACGGGTTATGCGGACGCTTATCATATCCTTGCTCTGGACATTGAAGATTTTATAAAACAGGCATTTGTAGCTGCGAAAAATTTCAAAATAAAGGTCATAGCTCTGGATGAGCCGAGTCTCGGGATAAATGACAGAATCCAGTTTTCTGACGCCAATATAATCTCTGCTCTCACAGTCGCTTCGACCTACGCTCGGAAACAGGGAGCTGATGTGGAAATTCATCTGCATTCACCGTTAAAATATAAACTTGTCTGCGAGACCCCAATTAATGTCATCGGTTTTGAGTATGCTGCAACTCCTTCCTACTTGAGTCTCCTTGATAAAAAAGTGCTTGAAGATTCAAATACTTACATCAGGCTCGGAGTTTCGAGAACCGATATTTCCAGTCTTATAGGTATTATCAACGAAAATTATGGGGTCAATGTCTGGAAGGAAAAGGAGTACATGCAAAAAATCATTACTGACCTGGAAACTCCCAATGTAGTTAAAAAGAGGCTTGAAACAGCTTATTCTGTCCTTGGAGACCGGATAAAGTATGCAAGTCCTGACTGTGGGCTGGCTTTCTGGCCTGATCAGGAACTTGCCTTCAAACTTCTAGAAAACACAGCAAAAGGCATTAACGAGTTTAATGCAGAGAAGAAAAAACAGGGAGAATAAACCTTTTAATTTTCAGGTGATCGAATAACCGGATGAATTTTAAATTTTTCCAAAAGGTCTCTTTTTTTATATTTTTTCTGTCTTTCCAATAACGCTAAATCCTTACAGGTCTACTAAGAGGATATGGAAGAAATCATCTTTGACGATATTGGGAGTTATCCCCTTCCTGAAGGAGTCAGTAAGGAATGGGTCCAAAATGCCTTTAAAACGAGAACCGAAGATGAGAAACTCTTTACGGTAATCAATGACGCCTTTCAGCAGAAAGTAGATGCAGGTGTTGGTATTCCTACCTATCCTCAGTATCAGGATATGAATGAGCAGTTTCTGAGGGTTATTCGAGACTCTAATTGCTGTGACAGCCCATTTGAGGTAAAACTTGAGTGCGCCAGGATTGAGGAGCTTGAGGCTATAGAGAAGGTTGCAAAAGCCTATAAGGAAAGAGTCGGAGAGACACTCAAGGTTCGGGTCTGTGTTACAGGTCCAACTGAACTTTATCTGAAGGAATTCGGAGGTACACGGTATACAGATATCTATTCTCTTTTTGCAAAAAGCGTGAATAATTTTGTAAGAAATTCAATGAGATCTGCAAAAAATTTCAAGATTGAAACAATTTCGATTGATGAACCAAGTATAGGGCTGAACCCTGAGCTTGCTTTTGATGAGAACGATATTATTTCTGCTCTTACCAGTGCTTCAAAAGCTGCCAGCAAGTGGGGAGCCGATGTACAGATTCACCTTCATTCTCCTCTCTACTATAACCTTGCCTGTCAAGTCCCCACAATAAACGTCATAGGAGTAGAATCCGCAGGCACGCCCTCTTATCTGGAATTGATAGACAAGAAAACTCTGGAGGATACGGACTCTTTCCTAAGGCTTGGGATTGCAAGAACTGACATCTACACCCTGGCAGGAATCATTAGTGAAAAGTACTGTACTAACGTCTGGAAAGATCAACAATATCTTCCAGAAATTGTTAGCGGGCTTGAGACCCCAGCTACTATAACTAAGAGGCTGAAGGTGTACTACAGGCGTTTTGGCAACCTGATAAAGTATGTAGGTCCTGATTGCGGGCTAGGCTCCTGGCCTAACCAGAAAATAGCTTTCATCTTGCTTTCCAATGTAGCTCAGGGTATAAAAGATTTCAGGGAATCCCTCTGATCCTTATTTTTTTATAACTTCTATATGAAATTTGTTTTAAAAATTCATGTCCTAAAAGGCCATAGCCCGAGAGATCATCAGGCTGCGTTTTTCCTTCCAGTAGAAGCTATCCAATAAGCCTGGATTTCTTAAAAAATAGTCGGCAGATATCAAAGCACAGTGGAAATAAAGGGGTACTTTTATAATGTTTTTTCTTTTTCTTCTATTTTTATTCTTTTAATTGAATTTAATTAGTTTTTGATCACTTTTATGATTGATTTTATGATTGATTTTGTAATTGATTTTGTAATTGGTTTTCACAATTAACTTCCATTTCCAAATTTTTAATTACTTCTCGAGTCTCCCATGTCTTCTATCGATCTCGTCCATCATATCTAGCATTTTTCGAATAGCGGTTCGGATAGCATCAGATTGACTGACAAATTTTTTATTATCTCCTACATGCTTGTTGAGGTCATCCAGAAGTTCTTGAGGAATTTCAACGCTTACTTTTGGCATTAGAGCTGCACCTATGAGATATTTTATATATTTAAGGTTTACTTGGCAGTTTTCAACTACTGATTTTTAGCAATTAATCGTTTTAAATCTGTAACTGATATTTTAATACGGAACTATCCCAAAACTAATTTTACTTTCAAATTAGTAAAATTTTAAAATTATTTTTGTGGTTAGAAGATTTATTGGTTATTGCGGATCTTGTACTTAGAGAAGCAATTTTGAGTTTTAGATCAGCTTATAACCAAATTACTGAGAGTATACCTAAAATTAGTTAAACAATACCAAAACCACTAAAAGAATCTCTAAAGTAAGTAAAATAATACTCAAAACCAATGGAAAAATTCTCAGAAGTAGATTACGATAGCGGGCCCGAAGGGATTTGAACCCCCGGCCTATGGATTAAGAGTCCATCGCTCTGCCTGACTAAGCTACGGGCCCACACATTGTTATTCTTATTGAGCGAACGATTCTCACAATGTAGCTTTAATTATTTATAGGTTTCGGTATACTCCATTATCCTTCTAATTTTTTCGAAATTGAACCCTAATTTATAAAGTTTACTCGGGCTTTCTTTGAAAAAACTCTTTCTCAGAAATCTTTACATTTAATAGAGAAATATTTTTTTATTCAGAGTAATTTTATTTTTTTAATGAATTGTCCTTATTTGCGTATCTTTGAAATTAGAAATCAGAAGTCTTATAACTAGGGATTGAACGTTTTTCAAACTTCATTATTTTTCTTTTTCCACAGACAAGAAAGCAAAACGTTATATACAAGCGAATATGAGTATGACCAATTAATTGACTTATCCGAAGCTCTGTTGGGGATCAGTTAATCAAATAGATTAAGTAGAAAATAGATTAAGTAGAATGTGTACTTCCTGAATTTGGGTTTTCAAGTTTGGTTTGTTAAGTACTGCTTTTACTCTTTTCTGTCGATAGAGCTTTCTTAAGCTAATTAATAGAAGTTAAAGGAATGAATGTAATGTTTAAAGATGAACGTGCTCCTGTGCCCATTGAAGAGGGCGAAACCTATGATGTAACTATTCAGGATATTGCTCGCCAGGGAGACGGCATTGCCCGTATCGAAGGTTTTGTAGTTTTTGTCCCGAATACGAGTGTTGGCGATGAAGTCCAGATTAAGATCGAAAGAGTACTTCCCAAATTTGCATTTGCAAGCGTTGTCGAGTAAACGCGGGAAATAAAGAATCACGTTAAATTCAGTAAATTAAAGGAATGGTTTTTATGTTCAGAGAAGAAAGTCGCTCAGTCCCTGTCGAAGAGGGCGAAGTTTACGATGTAACAATTCAGGACATTGCTCGTCAGGGAGACGGCATCGCTCGTATTGAGGGTTTTGTAGTCTTTGTCCCGGGCACCAAAGTTGGTGACGAGGTTCGGATTAAAGTCGAGAGAGTACTTCCCAAATTTGCATTTGCAAGCGTTGTCGAGTAAATGCAGGAAAATAAAGTTATCACGTTAAATTCAGTAAATTAAAGGAATGGTTTTCATGTTCAGAGAAGAAAGTCGCTCAGTCCCTGTCGAAGAGGGCGAAGTTTACGATGTAACAATTCAGGACATTGCTCGTCAGGGAGACGGCATTGCACGTATTGAGGGTTTTGTTATCTTTGTCCCGGGCACCAAAGTTGGAGACGAAGTCCGGATTAAAGTCGAAAGAGTTCTTCCCAAGTTTGCATTTGCAAGCGTTGTCGAGTAAATACAGGAAATAAATCATATCAACTTCAATTTAAGTCATTAGGAATGGTTTTCATGTTCAGAGACGAAAGTAGCTCTGTTCCTGTTGAAGAAGGCGAAGTTTACGATGTAACTATCCAGGACATCGCTCGTCAGGGAGATGGCATTGCTCGTATTGAAGGTTTTGTTATCTTTGTCCCAGGCACCAAAGTTGACGATAACGTCCGGATTAAAATCGAAAGGGTTCTCCCCAAATACGGTTTCGCCAGCCTCGTTGAATAAGCAGGATCATTTCAAACGAGAAAAACCGAGACTGAAAAATGATATCTATATCTAATTCTTCAGTCTCTTTTCCATTCACATACATTAATTACACTCCGGATACTTTACTACCGGAATTATTTTTCTTATAATTCGTATTTTACTTCTATCGGTACTCTTATCCGGTTATTTCCTTTTCAGCTTATTTTGATATGGTTATGTTTCTCAGTTTGCTTTGATAGGATTTATTTTTCGCTTATTTTTTAGCCCACATTCCGCAGTATTTTTTCGAAAATCAATATTTTTCCTGATAACGTTTTTGGAACAGGTGCAAATAGTTTGAGTTTTTTATGGAGTTTGGTGGAAATTGAATGATATCGTTTTTTGCCTCTAAATACACCACATAGTTGCTTTTACTTACTACATAAAAGTCCAATAAATCCACGTTTGAGTGAAAATCGATAGCAGTAAAAATATGAATCTACGAAAATTTACTGCGGAAAGTGGGTTTTAGCATGTAGTTTATGATTTAGTTACTTGTTCACGGCGTCTGATAGTGAACATTCGATGCTGTTAAATAATAGATATTCAATCATACTTTGGAAATTCAATTAACAAAATTTTTGTAAATGCTTTGCAGAACAAGTACTTGCTTTATATCTATAACCGGGAGAGTAGCCCGGAGTGATTTCTAATGGTTAGTTTTATCAAGTACCACCCCAGGTCCAATACTTACGTTATTGAAAAACGAGCTTTTCTTTATGAGGATCTTACTCTGGATGGCAACGTAATTGTCGGGCAGGAAGTGAAGTTTTGGAAGAACCTCACAGTAACTGGCAGGCTTGAACTCGGAAAAGGTTCGGTTGTTAGAGGCAATGTAAAAGCCAGAAGTGCTCTTGTCTGTTCAAGGGCAAAAATTCTGGGTAATATAGAAACAATTTCTGAGCTTGTCCTTCTCGATAAAGCCAAAATAAGCGCCGCAGCCTGCCAGGGGGATATCCGCGTCAGGCCGGGGTGCGTTATCGACTCCGTAAAAGCAGATGGTACGCTTGAAATTGTTGGAAAAGCTCTTGTCAGGAAAGTAGAACCATTAACGAAAGTGGTTATCCGGGGTGAAGAATAATCGGGTTTTTCCAACAAGCATTTAACTTTTTTTCTCTTTTTACTCTCTTTTTCTCAGTTCTTTCCCTTTTTTATTTTCTTCTTATCAGTTCTTTCCCTTTTTTATTTTCTTCTTATCAGTTCTTTCCCCTTTTTATCCTCTCTTCATATCTTTTTTCTCTTTCTTATTCTGTGCCTTTAGCACTGTGGATTTACTTAGTTTTTTCAAAATAGTACTTTACCTAGTACTTTACCTGTGGAACCTTTCTTCTTCCAGAAGTTTCAAGACACGATCCCTCAAAAGGTTAACCTCGTGACTTGTCCTGGAGCGTGGACGAGGAAGGTCTACTTTTACAATCTCTTTTATTCTTCCCGGTCTTGCTGTCATGACCACTATCTTATCCGAGAGAACAACTGCTTCATCCACACTATGAGTTACGAAAATAAAGGTCACGTTTTTTTGTTCCCATATCTTCAGGAGTTCATCCTGGAGGATATTTCTAGTTTGGGCATCCAGGGCTCCAAAAGGCTCGTCCATAAGAAGGACTTCGGGTTCATTGGCAAGCGCTCGTGCAATGGCTGCACGTTGCTGCATACCTCCGGAAAGTTCATATGGATAGCTACTTTTGAACTGCTCCAGGCCTACAAGGTCTATATATTTCTCCACCTGCTTCCTGGCTTCAGCCTTACTAATTCCCTGCATTTCAAGCCCAAAAGTAACATTATCGATAACTGTTCTCCAGGGAAATAATGAATATTGCTGAAACACCATTCCTCTTTTGGGGTCCGGGCCCGTTATAGGAACTCCATTGAGTGTAATTTCTCCTGAAGTCTGGGTTTCAAGTCCAGCAATTATACGGAGCAGAGTGGTTTTTCCACAGCCAGAGGGGCCCAGAAGGCAGATAAACTCCCCATCTTCAACATCAAAGCTCACTTCGTGTAGAGCTTCCATACTACCATTATCTTCTTTTTTAGTAAAGATACGTGAAACATTTTTTACACTTACTCTGCCCATCTTATACCACAGTTCCTGATGTCCATCTCAGTAGTTTTGCGTTTACATAATACCTAAAGAAACGGTCAATTAAAAGGCCCACAAGCCCGAGCAGGAGCATATAAACAAGTACAACGTCCATTCGGTGCAGGTAGTAATTATGCCAGATCTGATATCCAAGTCCCCTGTCACTCACTCCGAACATCTCTGCAGCAACAAGACACATCCAGCCTACACCCATAGCAACTCTTATTCCTGAAACAATTGAAGGCATAGCTGAGGGGATCGCAATAAAACGTATAAGATCTATATTCCGGGTACAGCCAAGAACCTTTGCCGCTTCAACGTATACTTTAGGCACATTTTTAAAACCTGTATAAGTATTGATAATAATAGGAAAGACCATCCCTATAAATATGACAAAACCTGCAGCTTGATGTGTAAGCCCAAACCATACGATTGCAAATGGGATCCAGGCAAGAGGAGGAATTGGACGCAATATTTCAATTATAGGGTCAATTGCCCGGTTTGCTTTTTTGAACCATCCCATAGATATTCCAAGAGGAATTCCAATTACAAACGCGGCAACAATACCGATTGAAAAGTGAAGTAAACTTGTTAATAAATCCGTAAAAAGTAGCCCACTTTTCACTATGGTAAAGAAAGAACTTATTACATCATAAAAACTTGGTAGAAGAAATTTGTTATGTACAACTCTATCTGCTACAATCTGCCATATCGTGACTGCTACTACGAGAGACAATACTTCAATACCATTTTCTTCTATTGTTTTTATGAAATTCATTTTCATGTCTAATTAAAAGGATTTCTACTTTTTTATCTTTCCGGCAGATTTTATTCTTAGATGAAAATAAGGGTTCAAATTGCCTTTCTGAAAATAGAGGCAGCTGAACCCCTTATTTAAATTCTATTTTTATTTCTTCTTATTTTCCGCTGACAGCTTTATCATAGAAACTTGTATCAAAGATTTCCTCCTTTGTCAGAGGTTTTGAGATGTACCCAAGATCATACTGAGTTTTTGAATAATTAATAGTTGCGTTTTCAGCGAGTGCTGGATCTGTAATCCAGGCTCCGTCCCATTCCTTTAAAGACGCTTTTACAGTTTCAAGATCAACTGAAGTCTTATTCGAGAAAATCTGAGCGGCTTCGTCCATATGCGCATTGTTATATTCTGTCGCCTTAATATGTGTCTTTACAATTTGTTCCACAATATCTGGATGCTCTCTGATAAGTTTTCCACTTACTACGAGTACACAGCATGTATGATTTGGTTCCATCTGTCCAGATTGTACAATGACACGCCCGCTACCCTGATTTTCGACAACTGTGGGGGATGGGTGAGGCAGGAAGACAGCTGCAACCTGTTTGGCTGAGATAGCACTTATTGCATCTCCAGCAGTCATTGCACGAATTGATACATCTTTATCAGGATCAAGCCCATTTTTCTTAAGCCATTCTCTGAGTACTGTATCCTGAATTGATCCTGGTGGATAGGTAGCAATAGTAAGCCCCTTTAAGTCTTTAGGACTTTCATATTTATATTCGGGCCGGAGTACAAGACTTGAACCATTTATTTGTACAGGTGCAACGATTTTTGCGTCAAGACCTTGACTGATAGCTGTAAGAACAGGAGCTGCTCCAACATATGCCACATCTATATCTCCAGCCATCATAGCCTGCATTTCAGGATCTCCTGTAGGGAAAGAGTTCTCTTTGATATTCTTAATTCCATAAGGTGCAAGATCTTCTTTCCACCATCCTTTTGCAGCCGCAGTCATATATGCGATCTGATGGGTACTTGGCTGATAGCCAAATTTCAGTTCAGTAATTGCAGAAGTCTTATTAACTCCGCTTTCATTACTTTTATTATCATTAGATGCACAGCCAGAGACGAAAATTGATGTAACCATTAATAAAACAAGTGCAATTATGCTTAATTTCTTCAAAGTTTCACCTCGATACTCTTAGAACTGGTAATAATCTTATTGATAATTATTCATGTACTGACAATTACTTATGTTACTGACAATTATTCCTATATTAACAATAGTCCATATACTGATATTGATCCATATAATAGTAACTTTCATAACTTAAAATGGCATCTTAAAATGTCGTTTTTTGGAAGCGTACCTTCCTATTGAAAAATCAACAAATTTCTAGTTTTTTGTCAGCTTTTCATAAATTATCCATAAACTCTTTTACAATAAAGTTTATTTTTCTTCAGATAAGAATCCTGGTAAAAATAAAAAATAAATACCTAACGGTGTATTAATATTTTTACACTCCCTATATATAATCTCTCAAAGAAGCCTTGATTATATCCCAAATGTATTAATATATCTGGACATATTTTCTCATTAAGGACTAAATTTCCTGTAAAATGTAGAATATTTTCCGTTGTAAAAAATTCTTTACGGAATTTAAAAGGTCGAATTTTATGAATGTTGCAGACAAAGTTATCAAATCCGCGTTCGAGTCCGATGAGGTTTTCCAAAAAACGCTTTCCACTGTAATAAAAGAAGATCTTAATCTTACTGCAGTGGATTTCGCTAAAAAAGCAAATATCCCTCCGAGTACCCTTTATAAAATCCTGTCAGGGAACCGGGATCCCAATATTAAAACTCTCCGTCAGATCGTGAAAACCATCCGTGATATTAAAGAAACAGACAGTGGAGAATTTATAGCTGTGATTGCAACTCGCTCAGTGCTTGATAACATCGTAGAAACAAAGAAAAAGATAGCTGGTAGGCTGGTCACAATCAGGGAATACTCGGCAACCTCAATGGAAGAAGCCATAATAGCAGCCGTTAACGCTGAAAGGGATGGAGCAAAAGCTCTTGTTTGCGCTCCTATAGTGAGTCCTACAGTTGAAAAGATCCTCAACATTCCAGTAACAACCATGATCCCGAAGAATAGCCTTATAGTTGCTATCGAACTTGCGCTTAAAAAGATGGAGTAAAACTACATCTAGCGCTAGAAACAAACGTTGCTTCGCCGGAACAAAAAATTTCCTGAAATGAAAAACACTGAATATTTGTCAGCAAAACTCTGAAAGACTGTGAACTTAAATCAAGTAAACTCTGAAAGACTGTGAACTTAAATCAAGTAAACTCTGAAAGACTGCTGACTTAAATCAAGTTTGAATAGTTTTTAAAAATAGAAAAAATCCGCGTTTTGGATTAACGCGGGAATTTTATTTCTGAATTTTTTATTTCTGAATTTTTTATTTTCCTATCGCTTTATTTTTTGGATTTTATCGAGTTAGTAAGCTCCTTTATCTGCTCAGATAGTTTTTCCATGTTTCCGCCACCCTTTGTAAAATAATAAGCAGCTCCACCAATTATTAATAGGACAATGAGTCCAAGAGCGTAGAACAGTAAGGAAGACTTTTCTTTTACATTGTAGGTTGCGGTTTCTCCTCCAATTTCTACCGTGTAATTTCCTGGTACTTCTTCTGCGTGCTCAAAGGTTACAGTAGTATTGTTCCCAACACCCAGGGAAACATCTTTTGAGTCGCTTACGTTTCCGTTAATAAGCAACTTTACACTTTCATTTCCTGCAGCATTGCCTGTGTTTCCTAGGTTAACTGAGATTGTTGCGTTCTTTCCTGCACTTACCTCTAAAGGATTGATTACCAGGTTTGAGTATTTGAAGGCAGCTTCAAGGTCTTTTACTTTTACGTTTACTTCCTGGTCCTCAAATCCTTCCTTTGTTACGTCCAATTCAAAATTGCCACTTTTATCTGTCTTGTAGGTGATTTTTCCGCTGGAATCTGTTTTACCAATGATGTTTCCATCAATCGATACGTTTGCACCCTCAATTGGGTCACCCCCGATCGCTTTGACAATCTCAACGTTCAGGGTATCTCCAACATAAACTGTCTCAGGTGAAACGGTAATTACCATTTCTTCTTTCGGAGCACTAACGTTAATGTTTTCGTTTGCAGTTTTATAGTCGTCCTTTTTTGCAGTTATCTTGAAGGTACCGGCGTCTTTGGCTGTATATTCAACGACTCCATCATCATCGGTTTCGCCTATGCTACTGTCGTTAACCGAAACATTAGCGCCTGCTATAGACTTATTGCCAGCAGTTACTTCGATATTAAACGTATCTCCGGCATAGATCTTATCAGGCACATCTATTTTCAGTGAGTTATTGTCATTTCCATTACCTCCAGTTTCAACACTCACGAAGGGGTAGAATCTGAGAGTATTGTCATCAGCAGTCTTGAAACTGACATTGCCCATTATTTCAGTAGTCTCATCCTTGTCAAGCCCGATATCATCATCATTTTTCATTGTAATGCCGCTTTCAGAGACACTGGTGACTTCCATCTCTCCAAAAGTATCTCCATTATTGATTTCGGTGTACTGGTCCGAGAGCTGGAAAAGACCCTGTATGAATACGGCAGAATTTTCATTTCCTTGAAAAACCGAACCGATATGAGCAATGATTATGGGCACATCTTCTGCTTTTCCAAGATCAGTTTTATAGACATAGTCATCGCCCGATTGGAGGAATGCCTCATCTACAACATCACCATCTTTTTCAAGCTGGACCCTGACAGATTTTCCATTGATATCTACTTCCACGATATTCAAAGAATAACCATCTTCAAGGGTAAGGGCAGAACCCGAATCCATAGACTTTTTGTCGTCGTTGTCGGTAAGGACTTTACAGAGAATATTGTTCGAAAGAAGGCTCACATCATCAACAGACCCATTAACAGAGTCATCAGTGTATCCGGCAAAGTACTTGTCTGCCATGAAACCAATAACTGTGAAATTGCCCCATTTTTTGTGATCAAAATCAACAGCCTGAGGTGTGGATTTGTAGACTAGTTTGTCTGAAGGTATATTCCTGTCTTTAAGCTCTTCCACTGTAAGGTTTTCAGTCCCGATTCCTTCGTCTATGTTGTAATAGAAACCTTCAAAGTTAAGGGGTGTCCAGCTAGGAGGTGAGTTACCATTAATGTCCTTGTCATAGACAGTCCCACGCAGCTCGTATTCACCGGCTTCAGAGGTGTCAAGAGTCGGGGCAAAGCGCAGTGTGTTATCATCAGCTACCTGAAGCTGTATTTTACCCATAAGGTCTACAGTATCTCCCTTATCAAGTCCGACGCTATCATCATTCTCCATCTTTATTTCACTGCTGCTTACGGAAGTTACTTTCATTTCCCCAAAGGTATCTCCATTACTAACTTCGGTGTACTGGTCCGAAATTTGGAAAAGACCCTGTACGAAGACAGCAGAATTTTCATTTCCTTGAAAAACCGAGCCGATATGAGCAATGATTATGGGCACATCTTCTGCTTTTCCAAGATCAGTTTTATAGACATAGTCCTCGCCCGATTGGAGGAATGCCTCATCTACTACATCGCCGTCTTTTTCAAGCTGGACCCTTACAGATTTTCCATTGATATCCACTTCCACGATATTCAGGGAATATCCTTCTTCGAGAACAAGAGAATCTCCTGCATTTGCTGATTTTTTATCGTCAGTATCTATGAGAATCTTGGAAAGAACACCTTCGGAAATAGGGCTAATTTCATCATCTATAACCGTGGAATTTTCAGTATACCCTGCGAAGTATTTCTCTGCCATGAAGCCGATTATCTGGTATGAACCCCATGCATTGTGTTCAAAATCAGTTTTGGTAGGTTTTGTGGAGTACTCAATGTTTTCTGATTTTATGCTTCTACCTATATCCTTAATGGTCATCTCTTCTGAGGATACTCCGGAATCAAGGTCATAATAGAAGCCTGAGTAACTCTGGGCAGTCCATGTGTAAGTTTCTGGCATTCCCTCTTCCCATATTCTGTTCCCAGTTGAATTGTCTGTGGATCCGACGGTTACAGTCCATGTTTTTGTCGATGAATCATAATTGCCGTTGGGGTCACTGACCACTGCTTTGAGGGTATAATTTCCTGCACTGTCTTCTTCAAAGTCATATGAAGAAGAGGTTACACTTGGATCCTTTTTCTTTGATTCGTCACCAACAAGCCACTCAACATTAACATTCTGGTTATCCGTGCTGGAATTGACTTTAAAAGTTTTGGACACTCCTTTATCGACTGAAACAGTTCCTTCGGAGGGGTCAAGATTAACAGATAATCCTCCGGTAGTTGGCATTTTCCATGTCCAGGATTTTGGTTCTGCACTGCCATTTTCATTTTCTGCATTCACTTTAATTGTATGCGTACCCTGTGTTGCAGAAGTGTTGGTATATGATGCCTCAGTGACAGACTCATTTTTCTGAACCTGGACATCATCAACATACCATGTCACATTTGAAGTCGGGCTAACAGTTGCAGTAAACTTTCTTGATTCTCCTATGTTATTGTTAACCGTTGATGATGAAGGAGTAGATAATGTGATCACCGGTACGTTTGATCCTCCGGTTACACTCCAGGTTCTACTATCTCCAGTTGACTGAACAGTCGCTTTAACATTGTATGTACCTTGATTAACGGTGTGATTGAGGGTAGAGGTATTCGTTGCACTATCATACGATGTTTGGGAAACAGTGCTTCCGTCGACCTGCCAGTCAATAGTTGCTGACTCGTTTGTTTGAATGCTAAAATCTTGAGTCTGGTCGACTATCTTATTGACTGTTACATTATCTCCAGGCACTGCTGCTATTATGCTCGGGGCTGCAGCTGCAGTTCCGCAAAATAGACCTAGCACCAGAATTGCTGTAAATATCTGTAAACTAGTTTTTTTCATGTTCTATCCTTCTGAACCTTGTGCATAAATTATTATGAGTTTAGTCAGTTTATTCTGACATTTGATCTATTTTTGTAAACTTTCGGGCTTAAACCAAGAGTTCTTTATTTTCATCTTTCTAATCCAGGATTCTGTTTCACGGGGGTAGTTTATTTTTAATCAAGTGGATCTATCAACAGCTTTAGCTTTTAACTGCTGGTATCCTCTTTGCTCTATAGTTATAAGCTTGCATTCCGGGGATTCGAGTACAATGCCTGCTTCATACTTTGTACATTCTCCTATAACGACTAAGTTACATATATTTTGTACTTTTTTGATCTTTTGCGGGTCAATTGTAATAAGAAGTTCAAAGTCTCCACCTGTGTAAAGGGCAAACTCCCTCAGTTTACTCGGGTTTAAAGCAAATTCACGGACCTCCTTGAGGATAGGAAGGGCACCTTCTCTGATCCTGAAGCCTACATGACTCTGCCTGGAGAGATCATAAAGGGACATTGCAAGGCCGTCACTCGTATCCATCATGGATGTGACTGCTCCTGACTCTGCAAGTATCCTTGCTTCTTTCGTGCGCGGGACAGGCTCTAAAAGTGCCTTCAGAATATTTTCACTTACTGGCTTTCTTAATTGAAGGGCTTCCAGAGCTACTCCGGCTGATCCTGTATATCCAGTGACACAGACAAGATCACCCGGTCTTGCTCCTCTCCGAAGAAGAAGCTGGCTTTTTTTTACCCTGCCAAGTGCTGTTCCTGTAATTGTCAGTTCTGCATGTGTATCAAGATCGCCTCCGATGATCGCAGTTCCGCAGAATTCGGCACATGCCTGCATACCTTTTGCAAGGGATACAACAAAAGCAGTTTCGGTATCAACCGGCATCCCAATTGCCATAACAAGTCCTGTAGGCTCTGCACCCATGGCTGCGATGTCACTGAAGTTTACGGCTGCTGACATCCAGCCTATTTGCCAGGGTGTCATCTCTTCCGGGAAGTCAGTAGTCCTGTGCAGCATATCGGTAGTAACAACCAGGCAGTCTTCACCTTTCAGGTCAAGGACGGCGCAGTCATCCGAACCTGCGCCTATAAGGATTCCTTCCTGTTCCTTCTCCCTGCCATCAGATGTTTTGAAAATCTCCGATAAAATGGAGATTAGAGCACGCTCTCCAACTGAAGATACTTTTGTGTTTTTCATGGTCTTTTTTGAAAATGCTAATTTTTGTGTTCTTTTCTATAAATAAATGCATTATGTGAGCCAAAAAACACTGAGTTCCTCTCCTTTATTTAATTTGTGTAACCTGTAAAGTCACACAAAAATTACAACAGTCTTCTCAGAATCCTTTTCAGCATTATATGACGTCTTTTTCTAAAAATTCTACTTCTTTCCACTAGCACTAATTAACAAATTTTCTTAAGTAAATTTCTTAAAGGCTTCACATTTTCATTTTATCTCTAGGAATGTATAAGACTTTTGTAAACTTCAAATTCATTTGAACTTAAAGCATTGTTTTCTGTAGGACTCTAAATGGAAGTATTTTACACTTTATTCACATTCCGGACAAAAAAAGCACAAGAAGAAAAAACAAACTTATATCAGTACAATCTCATATCAATACAATCTCATATCAATACAATCTCATATCAATACAATCTCATATCAATAAACATCAGATAAGTTAGACAAACTAGACTCTGGATTCTGTCAGGTTCGGTCATACAGAGCCAGAAATTATTTCTTCTCCGCTTTCTTTTGTTCTTATCCTCACATTTTTCAGAAACCTTTTTGCAATTTTACCGAGTTCATATAGTTCTTCCCTTTCCAGAACCCGCAGCTCTCTTAAATTTCCCTGCAAACTATGTTCCGGAATTCCCTGCTGCAGTACATAGGTAAGTTCCTCGTTCTTCATATGTTTCGAAATCCAGGCAGCTATGCTGATAATTTCTTCCTTGCTTCCTATAAAATCTCTAATTACTGTTGTCCGAAGCTCCAGTTCCAAGTCACAGGAGTCTGCAATTTCAAGCGTTTTTATTATAGATGCAGTAACCTGTTCAGGCTTTTTTTTCACTGATTCATATTCTTCGAAGCCCGTAATTTTACCATAAAGTTCGGGATCATCCGGAGGAGCTTTTATATCGATAAAAAATTTATCAACCAGCTTTCGTTTAACCATTTCGCTTGCTGTTTCAGGATAGTAGCCGTTTGTATGAACCCCAATTGAAAGCCCCATTTCTCTTGCAAACTCCGCGAGAGGCACAATTGCTTTCTGCATCAAAGGTTCCCCTCCTGAAAATACAACTGCACTCACAAAGGGTTTTGATTCTTTAATCCGCTCTTTCACGAATTCCAATTTTACAAGGTTAAGTCCCTGGAGGTAGGGATGGTTCTGGCAGTAGGGGCAGCGAAGGGGACATCCCCTAAAGAAGATAGTAACTGCAGCCCTCCCTCTCCAGTCCACGGTCGAAAGAGGGACAGTACCTGCGTAGTTTACTTTCATGGCCTACCGTTCTCACGCCTTTACGTATAATAAAAGGGTTAAGGGACCCTTACCTGAGTTCCCTTGTGCTGTATCGCTTTCTGTCCAGAAGTTCCTGACGTTTGCCTTTGTTCCAGCCTTCGACCGACTGAAGGTATCCTGTAATCCTTGAGAGGTGCTGCACATTTTCGGACTTACACTTAGGGCATCTATCCAGCAGCCCATCGGCTACGTATCCTTCATCGGTGCATACGGTCATATCCTTGGTAAAGGCAAAGTAACCTGTCTGGGTGTTCTTTGCTATATGCATGGCAAGCTCCTGAAGGCCGTCAGGATCGGGCTGTCCTTCTCCAAGCCAGACATGCATGATATTTCCGCCATCCACAATCGGGAAGAAAGTATGTTCATACTTTATCCTTTCAGGCAGAGATATATCTGCATTAACTGGAACATGAGTCCCATTAGTATAGTAGATTGGCAGGTCATGCGTCTGGTTCAACTCACTCTTTGCGGCCTCCAAATTCCCTTTAATTGTAAATTCGGCCTTGTCGGCATACTCTTTATGCAGGAGGTCCGAGACTGCAAAGCGCTGAGCTGTCGTTTCTGCCGGCGTTCTTGCAAGAGCAATCTCCATACCATTTTCATTTGAAAGCTTTTGAGCGTGCATTTTCATTTCAAACATAGTTCTTATAGCAAGCTTATAAGCAGCAGGAGACTCGTGGATCTGATAGCCTGTATGGTACTGGACCATTTCATTGATTCCTACTACTCCGATAGTATAGACAAGGCTTTCGAAGTCCACAGCTATAGCCCCTTTTTCCTCTGTACCAGGATCTTTGGGACACTGGGCTGCAAAGGGAATTCTGTTCTTCTTGATCAGACTATTCATCCATCTACGTTTGATCTTGAAAACTTCCACTCCCTTATTCATCAGGGTCTTTAGCTCATTGAAAAGTTTTTCATCATTATGTTCAGCTCTGTATGCGACCCTTGGGCAGTTTAAGGACAGGACCATCCATGAGCCCATTGAAAAGTGTTTTCCGTCCTTGAAATGAAGTTTATCATCGAACTCTTTATCATCAGTAGGATTTGCAGAAAACTGATACGCACAACATTGATAACACGAAATCCCTTCTCCTGCTCCTCTGTACTCAGGAAGCTGGTTATCAAAGTAAGGAGTCCCGAATTTAGCAGCCAGCTCAAAGGTCATCCTGTACAGCTCTTTATAAGTCGGAAGCTCAGGGTGAGCGCTATTGAATTCTTTGTCTTCTTCCATAAAGTCAGGCTCAATGGAGATTTCAGGTTTTGGGAAGCTGAAAGGCTTGCCCCAAGCATCTCCTTCAAGCATAACATCCATAAGAGTCTTGAATCCGAGACGGACTTCTTTTTCAAATTCTCCATAAGTTCTAAGAGGTGCCTTCTTTCCGTCCCATACTTTACCCATAGCGACAATAGGAATGTTTCTCCAGAGCTTCGGAACCCCGGGAGAAAGCTGAACAGATGAAAAGACAGTCTGTCCGCCTCTTGCACACATCATCTGCATCATCTCATAGACGAACATCTGCATAAGTTGTTTTATCTCGGTTTCAGACTTGCCTTCAAGATAGGGAGCCATAAAAGTCAGAAAATTGTAAAAACCCTGCCCGCCTGCAAAATTTGTCTGAGCTGAACCCATAGCTTTTACAGCATGAAGGAAAGCTACTTCAGCATTCTTTGCAGGTTTCGCCACGCTTGATTGAGTTCCTACTCCGTCAGGCATGAGCCCATAGTAAAAAAAATAACGGAGATCCCAATCCTGGCAAAATGGTCTTGTACCCATATATTCAAGATCATGGATATGAAAATCTCCATTAAGGTGAAGGTCGGCAAGTTCTTTTGGCATCAGAAGGAGATTTTGCTCTTTGGACATTTTGTCGGCTTTTCTTTTATGTGAAGTCTCGGCGTTATTCAGCTGGTTTGCATTATCATTTGCTTCAAAGCCGTAACCAGTATCGATTTCATAGGCGTCGTAGACCGAGGCTCCTACTCTGGTCATTATGTTTCTCCATTCAACATGCCCTCTGTCAAGCAGAATATTGTTTACTATTTCCCGGATAAGAGGACCTGAGAGAAACTTAAGATTCATCTTTTTAATGATCTTTTCTGCATCCTTCGCAATCTCAATAGCTTCTTCTTTTGTGATTGAGGGTTTATTATAGAAAACTTCGCTCAATTTTGTTTCTTTCAGAAGCTGGTTTACAATGATGTTTCTATCCCAGTTAAGAATGAAACCATCTGTTGTCCTTACCTTTGGAAGAGGGGAGACAGACAGCCCGTCAAGGGTTTTTTGCACTGGTTGGTTATCAGATAACTGGTCGTTTTTGGGGAGAGGAGAGACGGACAATTCTTCAAGCGTCTTTTGGGCTGATTGGTTGTCAGATAACTGGTAATCTGGTAAGAGAATCTCGCTTGTCATTTTCTCATCTTCAGTGATTGTCTTAATTTTTCAGTGATTGTCTTAATAATAGAGTTTAATAATACATTTGAAGAAATGTTCATTTATTTTTAATTTCAGACCTTTATTATCACAGGATTTTCTTCATCACAGGATTTCCTGGACTTTTTCAGGGTTTACTTCTCCCCCACTGAAGATTTCCTCGTGCGTAAGAAATGTATCATTGATCTGTAAAACAGGGGCTGTCACTGTGAAGACTCCGTTGAAACGCAGTTCCGTTAGAGCTTCGGGGGTAGACATGTCGGCTACCTCAAAAGCGACTGAGTGTGCCTCCAGGAAAGTTTTTAATTTGTTGCATTTCGGACAGCGTTCCGTTGTGTATATGATTATTTTTGCCATGCTTTACGTCCCTCTGATTTTACTCTAATTCTTAATCTGATTTTTAGCTACAGTTTCTTGCATAGGGCTTGCTTCGTTCTTACGCTCGTTCATACATTTTATATTTATTCATATTGTATTGGGGGTGAGCGCGCAGGTATAGAGCGCACTACAGCATAAAACAAAGCCCCACACGGGTTACCATTCCTCAGCTAACCCTTATAGTCCCTACAAATGTGCCTTTTCAAATATCAGTCAGCAATATCGGAAAGGGGTACAGCTTCTAAAAAGTTCCCCTTATATTGTTTTTTTCATCCTATTAAATGAAAATGACCTTTATTTTGAGGTAAATATTCTAAATGCCATTTCCCTTAATAATCGTTTTTCAACTCAGCTCTGAATACAATAACCCTTTTGTCTGGATACAATAACACCCTTTTTTTGTATACAAAGACTTCTATTTGTTACCATATCTGGTAACGATTTAAGGATTCCTGTTTTTGCAAAACTGCCTTCTTTAGGTAAATAATTTCACGCACAGAAGGCTTTAAGAATATCCACAGCTGATTTACCGGGTACAGGTATGGCTAACATGTATAAGGCATTATTCCTCAAAACTCTCAAAAATATTGTCTGATGACCGTTTTTATTTTCACTGTACCTTTGTGAAGTTCTCTTCTTTTTAGGACCCGGAATCTATACCCGAGCATTTCTTTTATATCAACTTCGTCTTTTTACTCCTCTTAGAAAATCTTTAATTTTCCTGGAAAGGTTAAAAACCACAAAAAAACGTTATATCATGGGCCAGTTATAGTTATCAAGTACAAAAAGAGGTGTCATTTCATAGAGAAATTATTATCTTCCGGCTGCAAGCCCCTTGACGAACTTCTGGGGGGAGGTTTCGAGAAAGGAATTGTGACTCAAATCTTCGGACCTGCAGGAACCGGAAAAACAAATATCTGCATCCAACTTGCAGTGGAATGCGTAAAACAAGGGCAGAGAGTCATCTTCATAGATACCGAAGGGCTTTCTCCTGTCCGTTTCAAACAAATTGCAGGGGAAAACGCAAAAGAAATAGCCAGAAGCATAATTATCTATGAACCCCTGAATTTTGAGGAACAATATGCGGCTGTAAGAGAGGTGGAGAAAATAGCTAGTGAGAATATCGGTCTGGTGATCCTGGATTCTGCAACCTCATACTACAGGTTCGAGCTTGAAGACGATGAGACAGGCATGAAAAGCCGCAGAGAACTTGCTAGCCAGATAGGATTTTTGCATGCTCTTGCCCGCAAATACGGTTTTGTTGCAGGCATAACTAATCAGGTGTATTCCGATATTACTTCAGGAGGGGTGCGCCCGCTTGGTGGTAGTTCTCTGGAACACATTTCAAAGACGATTATTCAGCTTGAAAAAACTGGCGAAGGAACCAGACGTGCCATTCTGTATAAACATCGGTCTTGTCCGGAAGGTTCGAGTGCAGAGTTTAGAATTACAGCCGAAGGTATTCGCTAAACTGAGAAAATTCGTTAAGTTGAAGAAATTCGCTAAACTGAGAAAATTCGCTAAACTGAGAAAATTCGTCAAGTCGAAGAAATTCGTTAAGTCGAAGAAATTCGTTAAGTTGAGAAAATTCGCTAAGTCGAAGGAATTTGCTAAGTTGAGTAAATTCGCTGAGCTAAAGAGATTCGATAAACCGAATTAATAAATCGGGAAATATTCTAAAAAGAGCTTTTTAATAATCACTCTTTTGATAATTCTGGACAGAAAAACTTAAAACTCCCGGTATTCCGGGGGTTTTAGAATTCCTTTTTACAGGAATCTCTAACCAGAATTTTAACGTTCTCTGGTTCCAGATATAAATTCTTCAGTCCGTCTGTAAGCTTCGTCGTCAGGGTACTGAATTGCCGGATGTTTCATAAAGTAGGAAGCCGGAGAATACAACACACCTCCGATTCCACGGTCAAGAGCTAGCTTGCAGCAGCGGATTGCATCGATTACCACACCTCCGGAATTAGGAGAATCTTCTACGGAAAGCCGTAGTTCAAGGTTCATAGGCACATCTCCAAAAAGCTTGCCTTCCATTCTCAGGAAGCAAACCTTGTTGTCTTTCTGCCAGGGAACGTAATCGCTTGGTCCAATGTGAATATTGTCGTCCTCAAGCTTCCTGGAAAGCACGGACTGCACAGCTTCGGTCTTTGATTCCCTTTTGGAAGCAAGCCTGCTCCTATTGAGCATATTAAGGAAATCCGTATTTCCCCCTGTATTTAGCTGATATGTTCTCTCGAGTTTTACACCTCTTTTTTCGAAAAGGTCTGCAAGAATCCTGTGCGTGATAGTAGCCCCGAGCTGGGCTTTGACATCGTCGCCAATAATTGGAATATTCTTTTCCTCAAACTTTTTTGCCCATTCAGGATTGCTTGCGATAAAAACAGGCATATTATTTATGAAAGCCACACCTGCTTCAAGTGCACACTCGGCATAAAAACGGACTGCTTCTTCAGAACCTACAGGCAGGTAATTGAGAAGCATATCGGCACCCGAGTTTTTAATTTCGTTCACGACATCGGCTTTTGTGGCTTCATGTTCCTTGCTGACAACAAAAGTTTGACTTTCTTTATAGTTTTTCATATGGTCAGAGACCCCGTCGAGAACCCTGCCCATTTTAATCTTCACACCTGTGGACGGAACATCAGGACAAAAAACCGCTGTGCAGTTCGGGGGAGCAAAGATAGCCTCAGAGACATCTTTTCCTACCTTTCTGGCATCAATGTCAAAGGCAGCAACAACTTTAATATCGCCAGGTTTATACCCTCCAATTTCCCTGTGCATCAGTCCTATGGGTTCTTTATCCTCGGCTTTATAGTACTCAATGCCCTGTATCAAAGAGCTTGCACAGTTCCCGATTCCTGCAATTGCTATTTTTATTTTTGTCATAAGCGCTTACTCTCCGATGAATACCCAGATTCTCATAAACCTCATTAATGAAATGACAGATCTCTTATGATTTTCGAATCTATAGATTCAAGGATTTACGGATTCAAGGTCCATGAAGTTTAATAATTTATATTTCTGAAAATTACGACTTCCTGTATTTTAACTATGGATTTTAAGTCTTGTCTTATTGCTCTGTTACTCTATAAATCTATTATATGTAAGTTTGCTTCTATGGAAAAAGGGGTTAGTTTATTTATATCTCACGTGTTACTTATTCCTTAAGCAAAACTTTTATTATGGAGTTCTGCTGCCAAAATCTTGGCTTGCCGCATTTTTCTAGTTATTTGGAGTTTAAGGTTTATCTTTAATATAATTTTTTAAGTTCCTCAGAATACTTGGATAGTGAAACAAGAGAGTAGCTGGATAGTGAAACAAGAGAGTA
>DAQQ01000250.1:0-5958 GCA_002508465.1 Methanosarcina sp. UBA7
GGGTGGCCGCACGCAATTTGATTCTCATTTTCCACACTATCACTCATAGAGGCCCCCTTACTTCCCATAATTTCGTTGTCTGTTGTGTTTGCCTATAACCTGACAGATATGAAAAAATTTACTTAATAGTTTATAACACAACTATAGGGAAAAAAATCTGTACCCGTATTTATACCAGCTCTTTTGAGAACAAGTGTTAGTCCGTAACCGCTGGACTGCAACCGCTGGGCCGCAACCGTTGCGCCGGTTGATCACGCCTATAGGGTTAGAGGATAAGTTTTTCAAATCCAAACAATGCTTGGGGTTTTCGCTCAAGCCTTTTTTGAAAAGGCTTGCGGTCAAGCAGTTTTTGAAAAGGCTTGCGGGATTAACAGCTGATTTCATGCGTGGTTTCAAGAACTTCCTGAGCAATCTGAATGAGCCTGAACCAGGTATTCAGTGCTGAACGCAGGGATACTGCATCTTCAGCTTTTACGCTGAGTACAAGCTTATTTTTATCTTCAAGGGACAGGCCTATTGCAGACCTTTGTGAAAAACTGTCATCGAGTTCGGGCAGGAGAGCCATGTAGATCGTTTCTGCAGTTTCAGTTTCAAAAGTAAATTCTGCGAAAAGTTTCAAGGAATTCCTCCTGGTAAATTTTTTGAATGTTTTTGAAGTGAATAAGGGAAAATCTGTTTTCAGTTTCTTATGAGAATTGTCTTAAGATTCTTATCATAAAAATTTTTATCATAAAATTCTTATCATAACGAAATTACTATAAAAACTGGCTTATAAAATTCTGTTCTAAGTATAAGGATTTTGAGGTCAATACTTTTTAAAACCTCGGAGATTAAGTTTAAAAAGGGACTTTCCATTGCCTATAAAATCAATATCTTTTTCTCCAATCACTATTAAGGTGGAACCTGGAGGCAATTGATCAATTTTATCGCTTTCCACTCTTAGAAAATGGAAAAAAGACTCAAAGGCGTCCGCAATTTCTCCCAGGCCTGTAAGCCTGGGCTCGATGTCGGAAAACCAGTAAGAATCAAGTTCCTTGGAGTACCAGTCCGTAAACCTGAGTGAAAAAAGTAGCTTTCCGGCTTCTGCATAAAAGCTGAGTTCCCCTGGATTTCCGTGGTATTCTCCTACGACTATAAGAGGTCCTCCTTCCGCAAACTCCAGAAGTTCCTGCACTCCCATTTTTCCGCGCGTTATACATCTGCCAGCTATAAACCGCGAAAGCAACTTGCAAAGCGTCCTGGTTCTTGCAGAAGGTTTTCGAGAAGAGGTAACCAGCATACTTCCCTTGACAAGTTAGAAGTATATATTACTTTCTCTCCATAGTTCTGAAAGCAGGAAGGCCGGAATTGAGGAATCAAGTCCTGATTTTTTTCTCTTCCTGAAGAATGTTTTCCGTGTGATTCTGCATCTGCGAGTTTTGGAGTGAAGAATAGATTTCTTGTAAGCCTTGTAGAATTTTAAATCCTTTATCAGTAATCATATAGTCACCTCTCTCATGCATCTGCAGAATCAAACCGTTATCTAAAAGTTTCTGCAGGTGAAAAAGCAAGTTTCCTCCTCTAAGGTTTGTCAGTTCAGAGAAAGCAGAGAAACTTTTCATTTCGTATGCAACTGCCTTTAGAATTTCAAGACGATGGTTATTTGAAACAGGTTCCAATATCTCGCTCATAATAGTATCAGTTTTAATGGATGAAATACTGGATTTGTGCTCCTGGTTATCTGAATAAACCCTCATAGAACGCATAAGATTAACCTGTTTAATGAAGAGGCTCGAAACTTCAGAAAAACACTGCTCGCATTTACTGAAAGGAGCTCCACATCTCAATTCATCTAGCCTTTTTCTATTGTTTGAAATTAGAACGCCATCAACTTTGCCATGTTTAATAAGTTCCGCATTCTGCTGCAGGAGAGATGTAAATACAGAAGTACAATTTACTTTCTCAGGGCACTTTTTTACCATATTGCGCTCAAGCCCAATTTCTATGTCTTCGAAGAGATGACTAAGAAGAATATTCGAATACTCGCGTTTTGAGTTTTCAAGAGCAGCTTCGAAGTAAAGTTTGTTTGAACATTCAATTATTTTTTTAATATCATTATGTATCTCGGAAAGTTTCTCCCTAACAGCCTTCATTTCCTCTGTTTTCTGGTCCTCCGGTACTACCTGGCTCACAGGACATTTTTCTTTAATACTATTTTCTACTACCATTCTTAAAACTCCATAATTTGTCTTTCTTTCATTTTTAAATCTTTAACTTTGTTTTTGTATTTTCTTTTAACTCTCAGAGTCATACTAACATACTTAATACATTTCAATGACGATTAAATATATAATTGTAACTGATCTATAATATTTAACATACAAAGGGCGCCCATGATTGAAAGAAAGGAGGTGACTTCATGGTAAAGTGTGGAATTTGTGGAGGAGAAGCTCCAAGGCAACCAGGTATCACGGATGAAGGAACATGTGATCTTTGCGGTAGGAAAGTTATGCTTGCGGAAGAATGCTTGCAGAAGAAAGCAAAGAAAGAGTGAAACAAGTCCGGTAATTTTATTATTTAAATAAAAACGAAATTTATTTAAATAATAAAATGAAAACGAAAATTCTGAAAATGAAAATATCTGAAAATTCCTTTACTTTACAAAACAAAGTAAAGGTTATTTTTCTTTTTTCTAGTACAAACAAAATCTGTTTTCTCATTACTTTGTGAACATTATATCGTAAAACTATCAGGCTTCCGAAAAAGGAGTAAAAATATGATAAATGACGAAAACTACAGGAAACTGGAAGAAAAAGCAAAAGAACTGGGGGCAAGTAACGTAAGACTCATCCAAGCAGCAGATATTGTGGTTGAAGACCGAACAGTTTTAAAGTGCATTTTTGGGTGCAACGGTTATGGAAGCCGGGTATGTCCTCCGTTCATCCCTGCAGTAGATGAATTTAAAAAGATGCTTGCAGATTACGAATGGGCTCTTCTTGTCGAATGGAAATCGGATAATATTTTTTCCCGAGAAGTCAGTGAGAATTTCTCGAAATACTCCATTGAGCCTCCCAAAGATGAGATTGTAAAACAACAGTACCAGAATAACCTAAAAACAATAATGAAAGACCGTAAAGAAATAATTCAGCCCGGAGTCCTGGAACTTGAAAAACTTGCCTGGACACTTGGCCATAACACAGCTCTTGCAACCTTTCCAGGAATGTGTACCTGGTGTGCCACAAGCGACTACTCGAGCGTAAAATGTGCCGGAGATAAAGGTCCCTGTCATCACCCTACTCTCCGCAGGCCATGTCTTATGGGGCTTGGTATCAGGATGGATAAAACACTTGATAAACTTAACACGCCACTCCAGAAGTTTCCACTGGATGATACTGCACCTTTGCCCTATACCCTGATATTACTTGATTGATAGGAAAAGGCTTTTTAAGTGTTATTTTGCATGAGAGTAAATTAAAGACATAAGGTTAAGTGTTATTTTGCATGAGAGTGCATGAAAGTACACGAGGATGTTTTCCTCAAGTATTCTCCTATTTTTCCAAATTTAAGAGTACTTTTGTTGGGAAACCTAAATACATATTATTTGCCCAAAACAAGCATTCTTGTATTCTTAGTTTTAAGGTTGATTTGGGAGGAACCTATAAAGATGGTGTCCTGAGAAAAGTAAAATGACTTTTTTCCTTTTTAGAGAGATCTGAGAGCACAGGGTCCGGTTGCACATTTTCCACAGGCAAACTGATTAAGTTCGGGAAAAGCACTGGCGTTTTCCTGAAGCTGCCTGTAACACTTTTCTTTGTCAAGTCCCCTTACACTGAGGGCTCCAGCCGGACACCTGTCCACACAAACAAGGCATTTTTCTCCTTTTTTGTAACGGCAGAACTCTTCATTTGGGTGCAGGGTAGGAGGGATTTCGGCAGAGATCAGCAGAGTTCCAAAACGCCCTGCACACCCTGCTTTTGTAATCAGCATATGGTGGATTCCAAAAGTACCCAGTCCCGAAGCATAAGCAGCACTTTTGTGGGACCAGGCAACGTCGAAGCCTTTACTCTTATAATCAAAAGTAATTCCAGGCGCAACAGCCCGTATATCTTCTTCTGCCAGTTCAGCCTTTAGTTTTTCATTGATTTTACCTATAAGACAGTCGGTTTCACTTTTGGCCCGAATCCACTCACTTATAGGGCCAGGAGACTGCCAGTTCTGTTTCACAAGTTCTTTTTCAAACGGAAGGAAGAAAGAAACAACAGTTTTAGCTTCGGGAAAAATCTCTTTAGGGTGCAGGTGATGAGGACCAATGATCTTTTTCATTTCATCAAAAATTAGGTCATTAGCTGAAGCATAGCCTATGAGAGGTTCACGATATCGAGTCTTAGTGCACGGACTTGCAACAGCTTCTTTGATAATACTTTCAATTTTGTTTTTAAGAGTCATATATATTTCCTTTTGCCATTGTAGACGAAGTCTATTTTTTCAACTAGTAAATGAAATATATTTTTTTCACTAGTAAATAAAGTATATTTTTCACTAGTAAGTAAAGTCCATTTTTTTCATTGTTTTATGATAAAACTTTTCATTTTACTATGAAAAACAAAATTCTATTATACAATTTGCTCTTCTGGAATCGATTCGTACAGTTTCCGCCTCTCCGGTGGCATGGACTCAACATACTTTTTTGCCTCCTCCGGAGACACTGCCTTAAGAGTTCCATCCAGTTCCTGTATGACCACTCCACTTTCGGTAAGCATCTTATAACGAGCTTTCCGTATTTCTTTGTCAGGGTGGCAGACAAAATGACAGCTGGAACAGGTATATTCCATTCTGTTCCCTGGAATCAGGCATATGAAAAATCCGCCTTTAATTTTAGGTCTTTCCAGGTACGCTTCTATGGTTTTAGGCAGCGCAGCAATAAAATCCTCATCTTTTTTGGGGATTTCAAAGCGTGCAGGAGACCAGGTGGACCATTTTCCCGAAGAATTCAGACCCGTAAGCCCACCGCAGACAAGGAAGCAGCGGCTGTTACTTCTTCTCTTCCCATAGCTAAACTCTTTTCCTCCAAGAGTTACAGTGACCTTCTCAAGTGGGTTCACATATCCGGACGAACAGACAGCAAGACAGATCTTGCATTCGTCACAGTAATTTTCGTCTTCAGGCAGAGGTTCTGTTGGGATAAGCTCAGCATCCGTAACTACCGACGCCAGTACAATTGCTGACCCGTATTCACTGGTGATAATGTTCCCTGAATACCCAAAATACCCTATTCCGGAGCGAACAGCAAGATATCTATGGGAAATAGGCGGATGCATGTCCAGCAACCAGTTTTCCGAGTCCTGACGGTAAACAAAATTCGCAATCTGCGGAACAGCTTTGTAACCATACTGCTGTAAGAATCCTGCCATTTCGAGGGCTACTCCGTTTGCAAGGGTAGTGGTCCGTACCTTATTAGTGTCAAGAGCTTTATGTTCCTCTTTTCTAAAATAAGGTTCAATAAGGCTCTGGTCAAAAGCCAGGGCAAAAACGACTGCGGATTTTGCGTCTGGCAGAACGTATGTAAGATCGGCAGAAGGAGGGCCACCTGCAAGAGTTTCAGTGGTCGCAATACCCACTTTAAAGGCTCCAAGGGTCAAAGCCATCTCTTTGAGTTCTTCAGTTAGTTTTTCAATCTTGGATTTATCCGTAGTATGTTTTCCCATTTTCGATTCCTCAAGCAAACTCAATATTAACCGTAATCAAACTATTTTATATGAGGTGATTCATATATATTTTATGTGCATTTAAATATACTAGTTAGCTAAAGTATACTTGAATGACCTTTTGTGCGTTTTCGTTAGTTCCTGACAAACAGAATGAAACAAAACTTAAACTCTGCAAAAACCGTTCTTAATGTTTGATGTCAGGTAATTGGCAGAAAATATCATAATTCTATAAACTCTGGGAATTATAAAGTTCAAAAATAGAGTTCAAAAA
>DAQQ01000141.1:0-11286 GCA_002508465.1 Methanosarcina sp. UBA7
TGCCTGAAACTTCAATTCTGTTTCTAATCATTTAATTGAGATCGCCTGCATTAAAAACATCCCTTACTTTTTTTCTTTAGTTTTTCCTGAGTGAGAGCCTCTAGGATCACAATGATACATCAAATTAATGTCCCTATCTGGTTTTATTCATAGGATACTTGAAGTGTAAATTGATGATAAATTAAATGGGCTCTTCTCTGTTTTGAGTGGGTAACTTATATCCATCTCCTAATTTTCGAAGTAACAACTACAAAATTTAGAGTCAGTTATTGTTGAAAATCGCATCCAAGCTTGATGTTTCTCTTTTTGGCCTAGCTACTTTATAACTGAGCAATTATTTTCAAACCATACAAAACAGCGAAGAGCCCATTTATTTATCATTTCTCATGTGTAACCTTTTATTATCTCTTATTTTTGAATTTAGAGAGAGAATAAAAGATGATTTAAAAAATAAACTTTTAATAAAACGTTATTTTTGAATTTATTTTTTATTCATGCTTTTTTCAGCTAAGTATCTTTTTATTATTAAATATCTATGATGGGGTTGGCTGCCTCAAGTCCTCTACTGAGCAGTCAACTACAGAACACCTTTCTGAAAGGTGTTTCAGCTAGGTACGAATAAACAGGAACTAACGCCTGGAAGGACACCTCTCCCTTCAAATTGGAAACCTTTCACAATATCCAGGTGTTACCTGTTTTATAACCGGAGGAAGGAACAAGCGAACAGAAACTGAGGTCTAATTGGACCTATTATAGCACCAGTTAGACCTCAGTAAACAGCATCGTAATGAATTATCAAACTAATCAACTACAGGTTCAATAAACAAGGTGAGTTATTGCAAAACAGGTAATAAAAAAGTCAGATTGAGTAAGAAAAGCTCAAACTCAAGCCACTCTGAAAAGATTCAGTTCAGCCTGAAAAATTGAACTCGGATATGACTAGCTTTTTAGAGGTGTTTAATGCATGAAAAATATTGAAATTATTGGGGCATTTAAAACGCAGCTTAATCCTTTAAAAATACGGGATCTGCTTGAAAACAAAACGAGTTTTTTCACTGTTGAGAATGGAATTGAGGAGAATCTAATAAACAATCCATACAGCAATTCAACTAATGATCCTGTGAAAAGTTCTGGAGTTAGCAGAATCACCCAGAGTGAAAAGGAACCATTGATCAAACTGATCAATGTCTGGAAAATCTACCAGATGGGAGAGGTCGAATTTGCAGCCCTGAAAGGAATAAACCTGGAAATTTACGAAGGGGAATTTCTAATTATTCTCGGACCTAGCGGAAGCGGCAAAAGCACTCTTATGAATTTGTTGGGCTGTCTGGATATACCATCAAAAGGAACGGTCTACCTGAACTCCGAAGATATCTCAGAGCTTGATGAATCGAAACTTGCTCTTATCCGCGGACAGATGATAGGGTTCATATTCCAGACTTTTAACCTCCTTCCTACACTCAGCACGGAAGAAAACGTACTCTTACCTATGGAATTTCAGGAAGAGGACAAGCAAATAGCCCGAAAAAAAGCAGAGTATCTGCTTGACATTGTCGGACTGTCGCATAAAACACAGAATCGTCCTTCTCAGCTGTCAGGCGGGCAGAGGCAAAGAGTTGCCATAGCCCGTTCTCTGGCTGTGAACCCACCTATAATCCTGGCGGACGAGCCTACAGGTAACCTGGACAGCAAAACAGGGGATTACATCCTGGAGTTTCTTGATGGGTTACATGAAAGAGAAGGAAAAACGATCATTATTGTGACCCATGACTTGGACTTGGTGAAATACGCAACAAGGGTTGTATACATCAGGGACGGGGAGATCGAAAAAATCGAGACACGTACAAAAAACGAACAAAGTACGGAAAATGAACCAAGTCCTAAAAACGAACGAGATCTGGATTGAGGAATTAAAATGAGAAAATTCTCTTTGTTAACATTTTTACTACTGCTTACAACGTTCCTATGCCTGGGAGTTGGCACAGCATTTGGCGGATCAAATGGGAATATAAACTCTGCCGCTGTGCAGGTAAATGTAACCAATCAAAACCCTGATACTGCCCGTCCCGGCGAACCTGTTGAACTTACTCTCAGTGTGCAGAATATAGGAAACGATGACCTCAAAGACATAAAGGTGACACTCAATCCGGAGTATCCTTTCAGTAAACTTTCCGGAGAAGACCTTGAAAAGAGCATCTCCTATCTAAATGCAAGACAGGATGATGATGATGCTGGAGTCCTGAAATTCAAACTCATGACCGATGCCAACGCGTCGGAAGGTACTTATGATCTTGATATTGTCACCACTTATAAGAGCGGATCAGGATCTTCAGCAACTACTTACACTACTAAACAAACAATTCAGTTAGAGGTTCAGGGTAAAGAATACGCTCAGGTTGTGACAGTGAGCAAGGCTGATATTGACATAGCAAAGGAAGAGCCTCTAGAGTTTATTGTTACGAACACAGGGACTTCTCCTCTGAAAAATCTGGTTTTCTCCTGGACCGATCCCAAAGGTGTAGTTTTGCCTGTATACTCAGACAACACAAAACACATCAAGTATTTGGAAGCAGGGCAATCCGTAAAAGTTGACTATACCGTGATAGCAGACGTAAATGCCGATCCAGGACTCTATACCTTGAATGTGAATCTTTCGTATGAAGATGCTGACTCTAACTCGAAAAATATCCAGACCACAGCAGGACTTTTTGTAGGAGGATCAACGGATTTCGATGTTTCGTTCTCGGAAAGCAGTCAAGGTGAGGTATCTCTTTCGCTTGCAAATGTAGGTAATAACATAGCATATGCTGTGAAAGTATCGATTCCTGAACAGGATAATTACAAGGTATCGGGAAGTTCCTCAACGATTGTAGGAAACCTTGAGAAAGGGGACTATACAATAGCTTCCTTTAACATCACAAACCCACTGGGCACTGAAGAAGCTGAAGGTGGTTCAGGAGAATCGAAAACATCAAACGCAAGTACTGAAGGGGGAAATTTAACTCCTGCTCCACTGAAAACCCAAATTGAATATACGGATGCTAAAGGACAAAGAATAACAGTGGATAAGGAAGTAGAACTTGGGCTTACCGGTGGTGTGTCTCAACAGAAAGATGGAAGAGTCAGTTCAGGGGTCAGTTCATACCTTCTTTACATTGCAGTAATAGTACTTGCAGGTGGAGCATTTGTGTACCGGAAAAAAATACAGGAAAAGGTACAGGCAAGGAAAGAAAAAAAATCAGGAGACAAAACGCCTGAAGAAGAGAAATCTGACTTCAAGTCTCCTTGAAATTGAAAAATCAACATCCATAAAAAGGAAGGATGTAAGATGAGAAATTCAACTTACCTGAAAATGGGCATGAACATGCTTGTACACAGCAAGCTTCGAAGCTGGCTAACCATTATAGGAATAGTTATAGGGATTGGGTCTGTTGTTGGCATAGTCTCTCTTGGAGATTCCATGCAGGCAACCATGAATAGCAAGTTAGCCGAGATGGATCTTACAAAAATAACCATAAGTCCGGGGTATAGCAAAGCTTCATCCAATATGCCTGGTCCTCCTGGAATGGGTGGATCATCTAAAGATTCCGACTTGACAGATGACGACATTGATGCACTTCAGGGCATGGAGAGTATACAATATATTGAAGGAGAAATTTCAGGTAGTGAAGACGTTAAATATGCAGGAGAAAACGCATCCCTTTCAATAACGGGTGTGGATCCTCAGGTCTGGCAATATATGAGCAACCTGAAAACGCAGTCAGGAAGATTACTCGAACCATCGGATAAAAATGTTGCAGTCATAGGAAGCGACGTTGCTACTGAAGTATTTGATCGTGACGTTGGGATCAATCAGGCACTGTCAATAAATGGCAAATCTATAAGAGTTGTTGGAATTCTGGAAGAAAAGGGAGATCAAACTGATTCTGCTATCTACATGCCAATTGATGCAGCGGTAGATGTAATTGATGATGCGCAAAAAGACGTTTATGATAGCATCTCGGTAAAAGCCCAGAGTGAAGACCAGGTTGATGCACTGACGGAAGATATCGAAAAAAAGCTTATGATTTCAAGACACATTATTCAGAAAGATGACCAGGACTTCACCGTAAGGGCTTCCAAGTCGATGGCAGAATCGGTTACCGAAATGACGAGTTCGATGACCCTCTTCCTCGGAGCCATCGCAGCCGTATCTCTGCTGGTAGGATCAGTAGGTATTGCCAATACCATGTTTACTTCTGTCCTTGAAAAAACAAAGGAAATAGGGACCATGAAAGCCATTGGAGCTAAAAATAGGGATATCCTTATGATCTTCCTTTTTAATTCCGCAATGGTGGGTCTTGTTGGCGGTATACTTGGAGTTATTCTTGGAGCTTTTGTTTCATCTGCCCTCGTAACAATGATGGGAAATATGGCAGAAGGTGGTGGAATAAGCATTTCCCTGGCAATTGAAGGACTTGTTATAGCAGTCACTATTGGGGTGATCTCAGGAGTGGTGCCTGCGTACAGGGCTTCAAAGTTAAAACCAGTAGATGCACTGAGATATGAATAAACGGAAAAGAAAGGGTTGATTCCCTTTCTTAATTTCCTGCTTTTTTAGTATTGAGGCTTTGAAAAATAATTTTATTGTTTTGACCCTGTTTGAAAACTGGCTTATTTAAAAAGGGGATAACTGGAGAGAAAGCAGTTGAGCAAAAGAATCCAAATTTTGCTGTTATTGGAAGTCTTATTAATAAGCATAGGTACACTCCTGAGAATACCTTAAACCCGTTTTTGGGGTACTGGGACTGTAACTGTATTATTCGTGATTTTGCTTTTCAGAATAGATCCTCTCAATCCGGGAGGTAAAGATTGAATGAAGTATATTTAGCTGGCAGCGCCTTCTGGAAGAAAAATGGTATCATTTATTATTGCAGCTATCTTGAATAACCCTTATATATATGGTTAATTTTTGCTGGCAAAAAGACTTTGTATGTCTTTTAAGTACAATTTCCTCATTTAGCATTTATATTAATATTCGTGCATTGATACTTTTTAATTTGGTTTCTTAAGCAACTGAAATACATATTTAATCTATGAAAATTAGATTAATTTCTATATTATACAGATATATGGAAATGTAAAATTTTATTGATTTTATCATTTTTTGTGGGGTTATTTACTTAAACCGCCAGTATCTAAGAGGCTAGAGATATCATTTTTTATGTGTATTCATATGAATGGAAGTAATAGTTATCATTGTACATTTTTTTTAAAATTTAATTTATTGTTTGTTTTTGTTTAGATATTTTACTGGCAAATAATTATTTATCATTATAATTTCGTCTCATGCGAAACTATTATATACTCGTAAATACTATTAAGCTCATAATAGTGTCGTATGGAACGATTTAATGCATATATTTGATATCAGTATAAAACGTCCAGACTCATAAAAAGTGAGGTATAGGCTATACAAGATCTAAAAACAAGTTTTTCCATGAATTAAATCTGTTTTATGTGCAACTATTACTTCAATATCCAACTTCAATACGAATCACTCAGTTCCCAAAATGTGAAGGATAAGTTATGGAAAATCCACGAGAACCAAACTTGAGAGAAATAGACCCAAGGGAAATATTAGGTCCGACTGCCCACATCTATCGGAGCTATCTGGCATACATGGCAAAGGAACTCGAAGCTTACAGGGTCGGAAGTGGGCAGTTCGAGTTTTTACTTGTTTTATATCACGAGGATAGAGTATCTCAGGAGACCCTTGCAAAACTTCTGAAAGTTAGCAAAGCAACAAGCGCGAGAGCAGTCCAGAATCTGGAAAAAGAAGGTTATGTTTACAGGGAAAGAGATGAAAGTGACCTCCGAGCTTACAGAGTTTACTTGACTGATAAAGGGAAGGAAATGAGAAATATAATTTTCGAGAAGTTGACTGCTTTTACAGATATTCTCTTTTCGGGTTTTACCTCTGAAGAAAAAGAAATTTTCAGGCTTCTAATTCATAAAGCTGCGATTAAACTTTTTGAGCCTGAGTTTGAGCCTCCATCGGATAGACCTGATGACATGAAGTAAAAACGGATGAGATGAAAAATATGGATGAAAAAAGTGAATTTCTTGGCAAAGACAATATAAGAAAGCTCCTGTTTAAACTTTCAGTTCCCATTATCATCGGAATGCTGGTACAGGCTATCTATAATGTTGTGGATACTTTTTATGTGGGAATGGTCTATGGAGCAGACAGTGTTCAGGCCATAGGTGGACTTTCTATAGCTTTTCCGGTTCAGATGATAATAATGGCTTTTGGGATTGTTCTGGGGACAGGAGGTTCTTCCATAATTTCACGTGCCCTTGGAGCCCGAGAAAGTGAAAAAGCCGAAAGAGTTCTTGGAAATGTTTTTTCCCTGAGTTTGGTCTTAAGCGTACTTATAGCCATTCCCTGCCTCTATTATCTTGATCCGGTTTTGAAGGTTTTCGGGGCAACTGCTGGAGTTCTGCCCTATGCCAGAGATTACCTGAAATATATAATATCAGGAGGAACTGTCTTTGTCTTTGGGGTGGCTGTCCAAAATATTGTTAGATCCGAAGGAAATGCTCGTCTTGCAATGAATGCTATGATTTTAGGAGGCGGCCTCAATATCTTCCTTGACCCGGTTTTCATGTTTGGTTTTGGGATGGGTGTAAAAGGAGCTGCAATTGCAACCGTAATATCACAGACAATAGCTTCGATCTGGCTCCTGCTATACTATATTCAAGGAAAAGGAGCTGTACGCTTCAGATCCGAAACCTTGAAGCCAGATCTGAAAATCATTAAAGAAATCGGGGCTATTGGTACCGGATCTTTTATAATGGAATGCTCGAACAGTGTCATGATGATTTTCGTGTATAATGCACTTGCAACTTATGGAGGAGATGTTGCAATCGCCGTTTTTGGTGTGGTAATGAAGATTAATTCCTTCATTTTCATGACCCTCCTGGGTATGGCTTTTGGTCTGCAACCGGTTGTCGGGTTCAATTACGGAGCAAAAAAATATGAGAGGATAGCCGAAGCTGTGAAATTATCTCTCATAGCGACAACGACCGTTGGGCTTCTTGGATTGGTTATTATTTATTTCTTAAAAGAACAACTTCTCGGGTTATTCAGTACAGATCCGGAATATCTGGAGCTTGGGAAAAACGCTATAATAATTATGTTGCTCGGAACGCCTTTGATAGGTATGAATGTAATTACTTCAACTCTGTTCCAGGCCCTGGGGAAAGCAAAACCTGCTTTCCTTCTTTCCATTAGCCGACAGCTCCTCTTTCTGATTCCTGCTGTTGTTCTCCTTCCTCAGTTCTATCAACTGACTGGAGTATGGGCAGCTTTTCCGGTATCGGACTCACTTGCCTTCATGCTTTCCGGGTTTATGCTTTTCAGGATATACAGGATCTTCAAAGAAAGTAAATATTCTTCAAAAAAGGATGCAGGATCTGAAACTGCAGAGAAAATATCTTCAATCTAATAGTTTATGTCTGACAGTTCGTAAAAGCTGTTCAGACGATGGTAAACAGCTTTTAAGGAATAAGGTTTGGAAACTAAATGAAAAAGAAAAAGAAGAGGTACTAATCCTTTTTAATTAACCTTTTCTTAATTAACCTTTTCTTAGTTAACCTTCTCTTACTAACTTTTTTAATTAACTTTTTCTTAATTAATCTTTTCTTAGTTAATATTTTCTTAAGTTAACATTTTCTTAAATTAACATTTTCTTAATACCCTTTTTAATTTCCGGCTTCATAAGAAGCTGGTGTTTTCTGTTCCGTGTGTTCGACTAGCCTTACAAACCCACCGCTGCCCTCTGAATCCGTTTCCATTTCTACAAAATAAGTATAGTCCGAGATTTCAGACAGCCCGCCTGCTCCACTGCTGCCTACGATCAGCGAGTATACTTTTGCGTTATACTTTTTTTTTGCTTCTTCCCAGCGGGCCAGTACAAGTTCGTCAGAGACTTCGGATTTGCCATCGGTTATGAAGAACAGGTCTGCACCCTGAAAATCTTTTTCTTTTAGGGACTTAAGGCCTGAGGCAAGGGCGGTATTGAAGTCCGTTCCTCCGCCAAAGGTATAGAGCAGGAAATTCAGGAACTTTTCGGACATTTTTTTCCTGCTGCTAAGTTCGATTTCCAGATGCTGGCTTGTTGAGGCAAAAAGGATAACCTTCATATCCCTCTGCTGGAAAAGCATCCGTTTTGCCATAGCCAGCACAGCAGACTTAGCTAAAGTTTGGGGAGCTCCGTGCATTGATCCGGAGGTGTCTACAAGTACAATCATCGAGCCTCTTGGCTTTATGTGAGGAGGGCCTGTGTAATGTTTTCCAAGGAGCTGGTAACTCAGAAGTTTTCCCTCAAGCATATCCGCATAAAACTTCTTTTTCAGGGAGGGGTTCAGGAGTTTTGCGGCTTCCATGGGCAGCAGGTTATTGATTGAATCGGAAAAGCGCACGCTCTGGATTCGGTTTTTTCCGAAAGGTGAAAGGCGTATACGGTCCGAGGGCGGGTCAAACTCACGCCTGCCTATGAAATCCACAATTTTTCTCAGGTCCGGACTTTTTTCAAAGAAAACCGAATAATTTTTAAGCATTTTAAGCTGCACATAAAAAGGCTCTTTTTTAAGCTCTTTTACAGAATAACTCCAGTTGCGCTGGGGAAATAGCAGAGCAAGGGTATCGAAAAGCTCCAGGTTTTCTTCCATTTCCGAAATGAATTCGTTAATCCTCCGGTATAGCCCTTCCAGAATTCTTTCCAGCAAGTCCTGGTACCCTTCCTTCTGCATGAATTCTAGGACAGCGTTGACAAGGGCAGATTCTCCGAAATTTTCTATCGCCTGGGTATTTCTGCCTGAGAACTCAGCAGATCCCGTGTTTTCCCACATGAGAAAGGTTTCTTTCAGGATTTCTTCGAATTGTCGGAGTATTTCATCCATTCCGGCATCGAGTTCCTTAAGATATTCTGAATCCAAAACGCTGGTTGAGTCCTCTGAAAAGCGTTCAAGGATCTCATAAACAAGAGGCAGAAGAATTCTCAAACCTGCAATTCCGGCTCCCTTGCTTTTTTTTGCAATTTTTCGGAGTTTAGGCCAGGGTTTTGAGTTTCTCAAGGTAAGAAGGATTGGGTAAAAAGTTCCGAAAGTCTCAATAAACCTTTCAGGATCCTTTATCTCATAAGGCTGGTCAAAGAGAATCTCAAGGGTTATGATTTCAGCTATTTTTTCTCGCATTGGGCGAGGAATCGTTCGAGGAAAGGCTATTGTGCTCCTTAGATCTCGTTCCAGGACGGCAGCAGTCTGATTATGGAACAGAAACGAATCTTGTAAGCCTTTATTTCTTGAGGCTTTACTTTCCAAAAAAGAGTAAGTTCCACAAGAGGCTGCACCTGGACCGTTTTGGGAATCCTTAGAGCCTTCCATATCAAATCCTCAAAAGTTATCTGTTTTAATTTTTCTTGTTTTAATTTTTCTTGTTTTAATTTTTCTTGTTTTAATTTTCCTTGTTTTAATTTTCNNTACCTTTTTTGAAGCTACTGTTTAAAGTTACCTTTTTTGAACCTACCTGATTTGAAGCTACTTCTTTTGGAACACCGAATTTAAAACTATCTGATCTGGCTTCTTTATCTGAGCTTAAATCGAGAGCCAATGCCTTTCATAAAACTATTGACACTGCTACCTGAATCGGATACAGAAATTTTTTCCATCTCCTTTTTACCTGCCTCTCTTGCAGGTTGGAATGCAGGCTGTGGTTCAGGTTTTGCCTGTCTGCTCTGAATTCCAAGCATTGACCAGCTTTTTGAGATAAGGTCATTGAGCTCGGACAACTCGGTACTTCGGATATCGTGAAGGAGCATAGCTTCGTTTTTATCAAGCGTTGAGAGCCAGATATTTTCATCCATCAGGTTTTTTAAAAGTTCCCTTTCGGCTTCAAGCCTGTGTTTTACCCATTCCACACGGTCGGCCAGGGCTTTCAATTCGGTTTCAAAAACTTCTTTCTGGGCCTGAGACAGTGTATTCGCTTTTTCAGCCTCTTCCTGAAGAGAATCAATTTCTTTCACAAGGTTGTCATAAGGATAGATCTTTGAAGGCCCTTCGGCTTTAAGAGTATAGCTATGATTTGGATGGGATATATGGTGAGTTTCGATTTCCTGCCTCAGCCGGAATTCTTCTCTGCAGCTGTCACAGATGACTCTTACAGGAAGTTCGTTTTTCAGGGCAATGCTTACCGCAGCCTGCAAGTCTTCGGCTTCATAGTGCAGTTTTTCCGTACTGATACCGCCTGAGACTGCAAACTCAAAGACGGTTTTCCTTATTGTTTCCCGCTCTTCGGGCAGGTTCCATAGCATATGCTGGAGCAGGAGCACCATTGTCCTGTCCACGGTCGGGCGTTCGCTGCTGCAAGCTGCAACCTTTAAAACCTGAATGACTTTTTTCCAGCGACGGTCCGAGATTTCAATTTCCTGTAGTTGAAGACTTTTTCGAAGCTCAGTTACTATGGTTTCAAGATCAGGGTCAACAGGCAAGTCTTTTGCACGTGCTCGAAGTTCGTATATTTCGGAAACCCTGAGACTTGCAGCAGGTTCGAATTCTTCAGGGCTCCTGAAAAGGAGGTTGCGGAAATTTTCCTCATCCTGAATGTAGGCGAGCCTGTACCTGAATAAAAAACGGTCATAAAGGGCTTCAAGGCTCTCGTTTTCATCAGGAAACTCATTGGATGCCCCAAAAACCGAAAGCAGAGGCACGTCTACAAGCTCTTTGCCGTTATGGTACTTATGCTCATTGAGGATTGTCAAGAGGCTATTCAGGATCGCACTGCTTGCCTTAAAAATCTCGTCTAGCAAAGCAATATGAGCAGTCGGAAGGCAGCCATCGATTTTCCGACGGAATTCATCTTCTTCCAGGGCTTTTAAGGAGAGTGGACCAAAGAGCTCTTCTGGGGTGGAAAAACTTGTCAGAAGATAATTGAAGAAGTTCCCACCTTCAATTGACTGGCAGATATTTTTCGCAAGCTGGGTTTTTGCCGTTCCAGGCGGCCCGAGGAAGAGGAGGTTTTCCCCGGACAGCACAGCAAGGAGAGAACCATTGATCTCGGCTTCTCGCTCTTTAAAATAGGCCATAAATGCGGATTTGATCTCAAGAAGTTTCTCTTTCAGGAACAGACCTCCAGGTAAAGAATAATAGTGTAACAGATCAGGATAAAATCAATTTGCAGCCAGGTTTTAAGTCTTTAGTCTGATTCTATTTTAAACCTTTCAATTCTATCTGCTTTCTGAGAAA
>DAQQ01000012.1:0-10017 GCA_002508465.1 Methanosarcina sp. UBA7
AGTAAAGAAAAAGTAAAGAAAAAAGTGGTGAGATATAATTTTTAAAATGTGGCAAACTTTTTCAAAAAAAGTTTGATCAAAAAGTGAGCGAAATATATTTTAGAATTGCAGCAAACTTTTTCAAAAAAAGTTTGATCAAAAAGTGAGCGAAATATATTTTAGAATTGTAATCGTCGAAGAAGAATATGTTCGTAAAAAATATATGGAGATAAAAATGCCAGAATCATTCAGTAAACCCGTACTTGTCACCTGTGGCCTGCCATATGCTAACGGCAAGGCTCATGTTGGGCACCTCCGGACTTATGTGCCCGCTGATATTTTTGTCCGTTCCTTACGAAAGGAAGGAAGGGAGGTTACTTTTGTCTGCGGTTCGGATACTCACGGCACTCCCATTGTCGTAAACGCCGAAGAACTAGGGATCACCCCTAAAGAACTTGTAGAGATATATCACAAACATTTTGACGAGACTTTCAAGCAGCTTGGAGTTTACTTTGATGCTTTTGGAACTACGGATGATCCAGAAAATCACAACCGAACTCTGGATATTGTCAACAAGCTGATTGAAAAAAACTATGTGTACCCAAAAACTATAGAAATTGCTTATTGCCCTAAATGCAATCGTTTTCTCCCTGACCGCTACGTAGAAGGGTTGTGTCCTCACTGTGGCGAGATTGCAAGAGGAGATGAATGTGACCAGGGATGTGGAAAACATCTTGAGCCCGGAGAACTGCAGAACCCTGTCTGCACTATTTGTGGAGGGCCTGCAGAGTACAGGCAGCAGGAACATTTCTTTTTCAAGCTTTCCAATTTCAGCGACTACCTGATGAATTATCTCTCAAATGATCTTGGCGGAACCATCAATGCCAGAAATTATGCATTGGGTTGGGTAAAGCAGGGGCTTACGGACTGGTGCATCACCCGGAACCTAGAATGGGGAGTAAAATTTCCAGGGCATGACGACCTTGTTGTCTATGTCTGGGTAGATGCTCCTATAGGATATATCGCCTTTACCGAGGAATGGGCTGCAAAAGCAGGAGATTCCTGGGAAAAATTCTGGAAAAATAATGGGGAAATTGTCCATTTTATAGGAGGAGACATTACCTATCACCACTGTATATTCTGGCCAGCTATGCTTAAAGGCGCAGATTATTCGACTCCTACAGATGTTGTAGCTTCAGGAATGGTAAAAATCGAAGACAAGAAATTTTCTAAAAGTAGGGGTAACGTTGTCTGGGTAGGAGAAGATTACCTTGACCATGGTTTCCATCCTGATCTGCTGAGATATTACCTGGCAAGCTATACTTCTCACACAAAGGAGCTGAACTTTTCCTGGCGCGTGCTTCAGGAAAAGATCAACACCGAACTTGTTGCCGTGCTAGGAAATTTCCTGTACCGGACAATGTTATTTGCTTATAAGAACTATGGAGAAATTCCCGAAGGAGAACTTGAGCCTGATGTAAGGAACGAAATCGAAAAGATCTTGAAGGAAGTAAAAGCCGCAATGGCCGAATATGAGTTCAAAAGAGCCGTTGATTCTGCAATGTCCCTTGCATCTTTCGGAAACACCTACTTTCAGTCTCACGAACCCTGGAGCCTGATAAAACAGGATAAGGCAGCCTGCGGACAGGTGCTTTACAATTGCCTCCATCTGGCAAAAGCCTTATGTCTGATCTTTGAGCCAGTAACCCCAGGAAGCATGGAGACAGTCTGGAAAGAGCTAGGGCAGGAAGGAGACCTGCACACCACCCTGTATGATGAGGCTCTCGTGCCTCTAAAAGTAGGCACAAGGCTTGCAAAACCCAAGATCCTCTTCACCAAACTCGAAGATGAAAGAATCGAGGAAATGGAAGAGATTGCAAACCAGAGAGTAAAAGCCGCAGATGCAAAGAAAGCCGCAGGAAAAGGTAACGGAAAAGAACCCGCCAAATCCGAAGGGATGGGGCCTGAAGAGGAAGCAAAACCAGCAGAAAAAACCGGAGAAGCAGCAAAACACGCGGAAGAAGAAAAAGAAAGACTTCCCACGATAGAGTACGAAGACTTTGCAAAACTCGACATCCGCGTAGGAAAAGTTTTGCTTGCCGAACCTGTGAAGAAGTCAAAAAAACTTATAAGAGTTGAAGTAGACATCGGCGAAGAAAAGCCCAGGCAGCTTGTTGCAGGCCTTGCTTCGTATTACGCTCCTGAAGAGCTTGTAGGGAAAAACGTAATCGTACTCGCCAACCTGAAACCTGCAAAACTCTGCGGAGTCCAATCAAACGGCATGATTCTTGCAGCCGATAACTGTGAAAATAATATTGTAGCAGCCCTGATGCCTGACAGAGAAATGAAGCCAGGTTCAAGAATACGCTGAAATAATTTCCTTTTCTTTTTTACTTTCTTTTTTTACTTTTTTATTTCTTTATTTTCCCTTTGTGTTCGGGCTTTTTGCTTTCTATTTCTCTTTTTACGGAAAAGGTAGTTTGAAGTCAAACGTGGCAAAAGCCAGGTAAAATGCAACCATATACAAGAATAAATTTCATTTTTCCGATGAAATAAGATTTTTATAGATTTGAGTACATTCTACAAATATAGAGAAAGTTTTTAAATAAATCTTCCCACTTTTGATTTTTATATTTAAGTCTCAATAGGATTAGGTTAGTACACTCAAATAAATTAAAATCAGACAGTTATTACATAAATCATGATAAGTTCAGTCAACATTTCGATAACCTACTCATTACAATTAAGTAAAGAACAGGAGAATTTTTGATGAAACACCTGAATTTGTTTTCGATACTCTTTACACTTATATTGCTTTTTCTGGTTCCAAATCTTGCAGCAGCCATGCTTGTAGCTGAAACTGCCGAAATTCCATATCAGATAAACAACTCTGACCGCATAATGATCGGCACGGTGAGTAAGATAATTGATTACGGCAGATACACGATCACCACAATTACAGTTAATGAATGGCTCTATAATCCCCTGCCTGCGAAGACTATACAAGTGAGAACCGAATCAGGATCCAGTTTCTGGACTGAAGACGAAGCTGAATTTACCATTCATAACGAATCCGTGCTCCTGATGTTAAAGGACAAAGACCTAAATAAACAGCTTTTCAGTGTAACTTTCGGTTTTCCAGGAAAACACCCTATTTCTGATAGAGATGCAGTAGTTAAGGAGCTAAAAGCTCAGGGGAAGTGGCCGGAAGAAAACCAAACAGAAAATAAAACAAACGAGACTGAGATTGTAGAAAATACAAAAACAGAGAATGAACAGGAAGATCAAAACGTTGACAGCATAAACGATACCAAAACAGCAGAAAATACAGAAACAGCAGACGAGAAGGAAGAAAGTTCCAATAAGACCCAGAAACCAAACGCTACTCCTTTCATGAGTCCTGTAAGTGTGATTGTAGCATTGCTTGGAACAGTCGTATACTTAAAAAGAAAACGATAAAAAGTTTAGAAGAAAAGTTTATGCAACCTTTATGAAATGTCGTGTCCTCAAATCACTGACTCAATTTGATAGGATTCACGCGATTGAACTGGGAAATCAATAGCATTAAACCTCTACTATATGAAATACTAATATGAAATACTAAATAGGTTACAATGCCTAAAGTGTTTGGTTTTGGATTTCAAATGCGTACAGTAACTATTCCAATTGTAGGGTCATACGTAATTTTAAGGCACGCTCTTGTTTAACCTGTATGAGTTTTTACCAAAAAATTCTGAGTAACGTTTGCTTGATTCTCAGAGTATGTTAAAGGTGTAAATGTGTGCTAGTGTCACGTCAATCCTAAGGATAAAATAATTCTGAATCATTTTTAACCAATTATGTACTACATTTTAATGCTGGAGCGACACTAGTACTGCAATTCTAAAGTAGATCCATAAAATTTGACTTTCGGAGCTATTCATTGATAACAAATATCTCACAAAAGAAGAAATTTATTTTGGAATCGATGCACCAGATATTATCAGTCCAAACGTACAACTCTTACAAGAGACTGAATCGGAATATTAGCAATCATATCTGCACCTTTTTTGTCTACCAGTACAACTACAAGTCTTGGTTTTGCATCCATTTCTCTTAGCCGCTCAATCACTTCCATACTGGTTGAACCGGTGGTAATAACATCATCCACGATAACGCAGTTTTTACCGGCAACAGACCCGAAATTCCTGCTTATTGTCCCTTTATGGCCTGCGTGAACGCTCTCCTGCCCTTTACGGTGATAAATAGCTAAATCTGCACCTAATTCATATGCCATCATGCTTGCCAGAGGAATACCATTGGCTGCAACGCCAACAACCACATCTACTTCAGCATTTATTTTTTCTAAGGTCTCAAGCACCATGTCGCAGAGTGCAAGCGAGATGTTGTGGAGACGTTTAGCACTTTTTCCTATACTGTCCCAGTTTACAGAAATATCCTTTGGAGCAGGAGTTATTTCTTCTTTTTTAGAACGGGTTAAAAGCCAGACAACGGTTTCTCTTGAAACATTGAGTTCGTCGGCGATCTGACCGGTTACAAGCCCGTTATTTTGCAGTTCCACAGCTTTCTGTATTAAATCTTCTATATCCTTCATGTCTCCATAACCACCTGAAATTTTTATCCGGATATATACCGGGTCTCCAAATTAAGGTAATATTATAATATCAAGTGTTATATCCCTTTCTTCAGCTTAAGATTGACTCTTTTACAAATTCTTCATTTTTGAAGAGAAATGATGACAAATGAAGATAGAGAAAACCTTCTTTTTCAGTAATCTTCATCTAAGGATAAAACGTTGCTCAGTAGACTGAAAATTTTTCTGCAACTTTAACTGAACTCAAACTATTTGGTTGTGTCCATGAGTCATTGATTGAGTATGAAAAATGAGTATTTAATCCATTATAGGAAAAAATAGAGATTGAGACCATCCCAAAACTCATTTTTGTTCTCAACTCTAAGAAATATTAAGGGTTAATCGTAGTCATAAGCTCGAATAGTCGCTTAAAATACGAGATACAGAGAAGTAAATTTTGAGTTTTGGCATAGGCTCATTCTCATGCATATGAATCTCAATAACTCATGGACATTACCGATAAAAAGAGTAGTATTAAAAATTTCGAAAGACTGGTATATACATTCATCAGATGTATTAACCTTTAGATGTATTAATCTTTAGATGTATTAATCTTTAGATGTATAAATCTTTAAATGTATTAACCTTTAGATGTATTAACCTTTATTTTTCTCCAGTATCATCTCAAGATAAGAAGTCCGAATAGAATCTTTTTCCTCGGCGCCAAACTGTTTTAGCAATTCAAATAACTTTGCCCTTGAAGCTTCAAGCTCTTTTTCACTGTCAGCCACGATTTCAACTTCAAGAAATTCTCCAAGCCCCTCTACGATGTCGAGGCAGACAGTAATTTCTCCTGCCCTGAAGACTTCCCTTTTCTTACGTACCACTCCAGCTTCGGAGAAACCAAGGGCATGCAAGATTTGTATTGTAGTTCCTTCATTTACAGGAGTTTCGAATTCTTCCCGAGTTTTGGAGATCCCATCGAGTTTGGGACCTTTATAGGTTAGCACAGCCTGATCATTCAGGGAGCGGACCCTGAGCGCCTCGTCGGTTTTTGCAAAATCCCTGTAAGGAGCTGCAAAATAAACGTCGGACTGGCTCTCAACTCCAAGTTTTACTGCCCCTATTTTTTTGAGAATATGGTGGGCTTTTGAATGGTCCGCTTTGACCTTGACCTCGATTTCGATCATAGTTTTCAGGCATCTCCGATAAAATCTGTTTAAAATTGGTAAACATTGTGACCTATTGGTAGCTAGTATCTATGACTAGACACTTTGCCTTGCTAAAAATTCACTTCAGTAGTCTAAAAAAATGGAATCCGGAAAATCCGGACATTTTATTCAATTTCAGGGACGAACTTGGTGCCATAGTAGATCATGCCACCTTCACCATCCTCTCCAAGCTTGCGAAATACGGATCTTACCCTCATTCCAATGTGAATTCTCTCAGGATTGCCAATTACCTGTGAAGTCAGTCGTGGACCTTCATCAAGCTGAATTATCGCAAGGATGTAAGGAGTCTGGTCTTCAAAACCTTCAGCAGCTGTATGGATTACTGTATATGAAATTATTTCACCAGTGCCTTTGAATTTGTAAGGTTCAATATGGCCTACACGCCTGCAGTTTACGCAAAAATTGCGCGGGGGATAGAAATATTCCCCACATTCATTACAGCGGGTACCTTCAAGGTTATACCTGCTGCCAATACCTCTCCAGAATCTTGGAACCGAAGCCATAGGATATCACCTCTCCCTCGAGAAAATATGCACTACTGCTGTTGCCCCTGACCCTCCCACATTATGGGTCATACCGTACTCGGCGCCTTCGACCTGACGCTGGCCTGCTTCTCCGCGCAGCTGGGTTACAATTTCTACAGCCTGTTTTATGCCTGTTGCCCCCACCGGATGTCCGCATGCTTTGAGGCCACCTGAGGTATTGACAGGAATCCTGCTTCCTATTGCGGTTTCACCGTTTGCTGTGACAATTCCGCCTTTTCCTTTTTCCGCAAACCCGAGATCTTCAATTGCGCAAATCTCAGCAATTGTGAAGCAGTCATGCACTTCCACAAGGTCGATGTCTTCAGGCCTCAGTTTTGCCATAGAGTAGGCCCGCTTTGCAGCCACCACGGTTGCATCGAGGGTTGTTATATCTCGCCGGTCATGAAGCGCGATAGTATCACTTGCCTGAGCCGTTGCCCTGATATAAATGGGAGTATCCGTATACTTGTGCGCAATATCCGCTGGAGCAAGTACAACAGCTGAAGCACCATCAGTTATAGGAGAACAATCAAAAATGTGTAAAGGATCAGCTACCATAATAGAATTTAATACGTCTTTCACAGTAATTCTGTTTTTATACTGAGCAATTGGGTTTAAAGAGCCATTTTTATGATTCTTTACGGCAACCTCGGCAAGTTGCTCACTGGTAGTCCCATACCTGTGCATATGCAACCTTGCAATCATTGCATAAAGCCCTGGAAAAGTTGCTCCTGTCATTCCTTCCCACTCGCGATCAGCCGCTGCTGCAAGAGCTGAAGACGCTTCCTCAGAGCCAACATCAGTCATTTTTTCAGCTCCTGCTGCAATCACTATATCGTTATAACCGGAAGCTACAGCCATGATAGCCTGCCGCAGGGCAAGCCCTCCAGATGCACAGGCAGCTTCAACTCGAGTAGCTGGAACATGCAGGTTCTTGGAAAGTCCTGAATAATCCGCTATAAGAGCACCTATATGTTCCTGATCAATAAATCGACCTCCACTCATATTTCCCACGTAGAGGGAATCGATTTCTTTACCGCCAACATCTGCGTCTTCAAGAGCTCCTGCCCCGGCTTCTACTACTATATCCCTCAGGGACTGTCCCCAGAGTTCTCCGAACTTGGTATTCTTTACTCCGATAATTGCTACGTCTCTCATATTTTTCACTCCGTTTTCATGACCGGCGAATCTTCCCTTTATGTTTGGCATATCTTGCATAGTCAATATATATAGGATCTTTAATCAGTTCGGAAACCGTCGGAGCCCTGTTTCGGATTTCCTCGATCCTATCTGTAACCGTTATACTAAAAGCATCAGACCCTGCACCAGACCCGAAGGCAGTAGCAAAAATCCTGTCCCCTGGTTTTGCCTGGTCGAGAGTTGCAGCAATTCCCATAAGACAGGAACCTGAATATGTGTTCCCGATTTTTGGAACTACAAGTCCTGGAGCAATCTGAGCCTTGGTAAAACCCAGGGTTTTTGCAGCTTTGGCAGGGAATTTTCCATTTGGCTGATGGAAAACTGCATAATCGTAATCTTGGGGCTTCGTCCCAAGTTTTTCCAGAAGACCTTTTGCGCCATTAGTCACATGCTTGAAGTAACCTGGCTCTCCTGTAAAGCGGCCTCCATGCTCAGGATAGGGCATTCCTTCCCGTCTCCAGAAGTCAGGAGTATCAGTAGTAAAAGAATAAGTGCCTTCAATGATTGCGGCAATCTCGGATTCGTTTTTCCCAATGAGGCAGGCAACTCCACCTGCAGCTGCGGTATACTCGAGGGCATCACCTGGAGCTCCCTGGGAAACATCGGCCCCTATAGCCATGCCCAGGTCGACCATTCCTGAACTTACCAGTCCCATACAGGCCTGAACTGCAGCTGTCCCTGCCTTACATGCAAATTCGAAGTCTGCTGCAGTCATGTTTGGAGTCGCTCCTATAGCCTGGGCGACAATCGTGCTTGTTGGCTTTACAGCGTAGGGGTGACTCTCCGAGCCCGTATATACTGCCCCGATCCTCTCCGGATCAACACCGCTTCTTGCCATAGCGTATCTTGCCGCTTCCACAGCTATAGTTGCTGCGTCTTCATCGATATCAGGCACAGATTTTTCATATACCATTAGGCCACTTTTAAGGGCCTCTGCATTATCACCCCAGACTTGGGCGATTTCTTCAACTTTGATACGATATCTGGGAACATAAGCACCGTAAGAGACGATTCCAATAGTCATATTTCCACCTGTTTTTGAGTGTTTCAGGGCATCAGAGTTTAGGGGTTTATTCCCTGGCATAGTATTGACTGTATTTTCTCAGTAGCTGGATAATTTGATCAAGATCCATTGTAGTTGCGACCAGGGGGATACGGTCGACTTCTGCCATCTTGATTGCAACAGGTTCGACCTCTTCTTTTCGAAGTCCGTGAAGTACCACGGCACCAGGCTTAAGGTTGGTAACGCGGATGGCTACCATTGGGGATTTCCCGGTGCTGACCTTTGTAAAGATCATGGCCCTGTCAGTACTCCAGCCATAGAGCTTCTGAAACTCGTGGGAAGAAAGTTCCAGGATTGCTTTCTGGCTGTCAATGACAGAAAAACCGTAAAGAGGTCTTTCAACTCCTTTATAGACAATATTTCCTTCGATAATGTTGACCAATTTAGCAAGCTGTATCGGGATCGTATACTCGTATGTTGAGTAAATGGATTTCGTACCGCTTTCTAAGGTAAGTATTGACTCATAAGCGTGAATTTTTTTACTTCCCCTGTCCATATCAATCTCAAGGAGGCACTCAACAATTTTTTTTATAATTAGTGTTCCTGGAGATTTTCGTCTCCCACTTTCATAATCACTGATTACTGAAGGGGAAACTTTAAGATAATTTGCAATGTCGGTCTGGGATATCTCAAAATTCGATCTCCATTTTTTGAGTGACTCTCCCGGTTTTTCCGAAAGAGTTATATCTCCAGCCATTTTCTCCGCCAGACGGTTGCGCAGATTTTCTGAGGATTCATTGGATGTCATGACTCACGTACTCTAAGAGGAAACATTACCTTATATATTTAACGAATACGATTTCGGCAATTGTCGCAGAATTTCTGAATCAACGCGCTGCAAATATTCTCAAAAAAATTTATAATACTTGCGAAAGAAATAGTATATGATGTCAACCGATTTGCCCAACCAGGAGATAAATGTCTCAGACCTTCTTCTATATGTCAACTGTCCGAGAAGGGTATATTTTGTCAATCGAGGCTTTGAATTGTTTTCGGAAGTGAATGCATCCAGGCTCGAAAGAATAATCCTGAAAGAACTTTCCCTGAATTACCCCGAAATTGTGAAAGAGTGTTCGTTAAACGCCGATAACCTCCATAAAGAGCTTGAACATTCCCTGGCAAAGGTATGTACAGACCTTCCACTCTTGTTTCCACGAGAACTCGCAGGTGTTACAAAGGAGATTTTTGAGGAAGGAGAAGCGCGGGCAAGAGCTAAACTTCCCGAAATTGCATCCAACCTGCTGGGAGCACTCGAAGAATTTGGGAGAGAGCCTATGCTTGCGGCACTTACGCCAGTTAAAACCGAACCATTTCTTTCCTCAGAAAGGCTCAACCTTAAAGGTGTTCCATCAAAACTCGTTTGCTTTGAGGGTGCTCAGATTCCGTCAATCTTAAGGCCAGGAAGCTGCCCTGAACAGGGAGTATGGGCCTCTGACCGGATACATG
>DAQQ01000155.1:0-21481 GCA_002508465.1 Methanosarcina sp. UBA7
GGGAAATGGAATTATAGAGTAATTCCAGAAGTGAAAACTTGAAGTTATATTTCAAACGTTCCTAAGTGCGTAAGTCCTATTAATCTGAAAACAGACCAAAAAAGAAAAAAATCAATTCTAATGAATTGGTAAAAGGCAAAAAAGTCAATTATCCACCCAGTGTGATATCTTGATCTTGATAAAACTCCAGTGCATTGAATAAATGTTCTGGCTTAAAATCTGGCCACATTTCGTCAACTACATATATATCCGAATATACCGTTTGAACCGGAAGCATTCCACTGAGTCTATGTCTTCCTCCCCAACGGATAAGTAAATCTATTCTTGGAATCTCTGCTGATGCAATATTTTCTATCATTTTTGTACCATCTGAAGAGTTCTCAAATGCATATGTTAAATCCCAGTACCAACCATAATTTACTAAAAAATTTATCCTTACTTTACCTCTCCCAAATTTAGTCCTCTTTGTATATGCGAGTAACTCTTTTGGAAACATGTCCGAATTGGTATTCCCTACTACAAGAAGTTCAGCATCACGTTTGGAAAGTTCTTTAACTGATTTTATACAGGCATCTACAAACGCTTTTCTTTGAATTTGAGGCCTTTTTGTGTTATCTTGAGTAAATCCAAAAAAAGTAACTTCGCCTATTCCTATTTTTACACATATGTCATATAGCTCCAGGCCTGGAACTATTCCGTGTTTATATCCTTCGTGCTTTTCTAAGCCTCTATCTAAAGCCCATCTCCTGTTTCCATCCGGTATTATAGCTATGTGTCCTGGTAGTCTTTTAAATTTAGGTATATCCAGAAAATAACCCCCTATTTCTTTGCTTAAAAATGCTATAAATAATCTTCACTAAACTCAGCTAACGAATTTTATGCCTAGAATTTAGTTTGAAGTCTTAACTTTAATCAGAAAAATCTCCCTGGAGTAAAAAATCGTTTAATCTAAAAAAACCCTGCAAAGTGCTCCTTCAAAATTTGCAAAAATTAAAGGTTTCTAATTTCCTTGATTTCTACAATGTATTAGGGGAAGATTTCAGCGGAATAGCCATCAGGAAAAATATACTTTAACTGAGTTGAAATAAATGATAAATGTCTATATCGGATAACTCCAAAATTTGCCGATACCGATATATATATCAGAGGGTACATATCGGATACATCAAATTATGACACCGATACATCCCTGATTCAAGAAGAACTTCTTGCACGANNCTTTAGCAAGGCTACATGAAGAAATGAGGCTGGTTCATACCTATCACTCCAATGCGATAGAAGGAAATACATTAACGCTTCAGGAGACAAAACTTGTTCTGGAAGAAGGGCTGACTATTGGCGGAAAATCGCTTAGAGAACATCTTGAAGCGAGTAACAATGCAAAAGCTTTTGACCGAATGGATGAGCTGGTAAAAAAACGCGCAATAGACCATGTCACAATTCAGAAGATCCACGAAATTGTAATCCGATGCATACTTGAGGATGCCGGGAAGCACCGTACAAGAAATGTGAGAATAGCAGGTGCAGTAAAGACTCCTCCCGATTGGTCAAAGATAGTAAAACTGATGGATGAACTTATTGAAATGATAACTGAAAGCAAGGAACATCCAATTGAAACAGCTTCCTTCCTGCATCACAGGTTTGTTGAAATTCATCCTTTTATTGATGGAAACGGCCGAATGGCCTGGCTTCTCATAAATCTGTATTTAATGACAAGAGATTATCCTCCTGTCATACTCAAAAAGAGGATAGAGGAAAATATTACAAATCCCTCAGAGCTGCAGATGCTGGAAACTTAGGACCATTTGCCAATTTCATTGCAAAAGCCGTGGACGAAAACCTGATCTTATCTCTCCATTTCAGGAGGAAACGATGAACTTCTACCTCTTAGAGAACTTGCTATAGAAACTCCTTATTCTCAGGAATATCTTAGCCTGCGAGCTAGACAGGGGCTACTAGATGCAGTAAAAATAGGAAAAACATGGCATAGTTCAAAACGTGCAATTGAACAATATCTTTCGGAGCATGGGAAAAAGGATGTTTAATTTTTGTTTTTTAACATACGTATTCGGGGAAGATTCCAGCAGGCAGCCGATTGAAGAAATATATTAAAACTGAATTGAACTCGATGAGTGGTTAACTTAAAAAGTATATCCTGAATCTGTGTGAATTTTAAAAAAGTGAAAAAGAAATAAGTGTTGGTGCAAACTTAATTGCAGAAATAACACTTAGTATCTGCGGTTTTCTCTGGGTGTCCTGTGGTTAGGAAGACATTCTCTGCAGTAAACCGGTCTTTCTGGATCAGGTTTAAAAGGCACTTCAGTTTCAGCACCGCAATCAGAACAGGTTGTCTTGTGCATTTCTCTGGGAGCGCCGAAATTAGAATTTCCTCTGAAGTTTCTGTCATTAAAAGCCATTTTTGTTTCACCTTGGTTTTATTTTTTGTTAACTGTTTAAAAATAAGAGTGTATAGAACTCTTTGATTAAAAACAAAAATTGGTTTTTAATAACAAATCATTATACGTCTCTTTATTTGTCAACACACTTACATAGCACTTACAATATATAAATTTATCTATGAAATAGAAGCACAATCTCTCAAATGAAAACAATTTCCAGATATGGTTTGCAGAAGAGACACCAGCCTATTTTAGGATAATTCCTGAAAACAGAATTTGGTTAACAGGTTTTCACTTTTAAAACAATCCTCTAACAGAAAAGAATCAGTTTGATCTAAAAGATCGACTCTGCAGAGTGCTCTTTCTAAATCTGCAAAAATCACAGATTTTCAATTTCTCTTTTCTTAACAAATGTATTTGTGAAAGATTCAGCAGACCGTTGGCAGGAAATATATTTGAATAGAACTGTAAAGAATAAAAGAAATTTTGGCATATTTCTTTAGTAATTATAGCTATGAAATTATGAAATTATGAAATATATAAATAAGTTATCATCTATAGAACATTGCCCACATCAAAAACAGACGCGTTCCTGCAGAAAGTGAAATATGAATTTCAGGCATCTTTTTCAGACACCTTTATTTCGGATACCCATATCAGGCATCTTTATTCTGATACTTTTAGACCACTAAGATTAGTACGTAATGTAGCCTTTCCGCTCAAGCCATTCGACCTGGGGTCTTGTGTATTTCCAGGTTACTTCGGCTTTGGAGTCCTGTACTTCCCAGGGATTGGCTATGACAACATCGCCTTCGTGAATCCACATTCTCTTCTTTTTAGAGCCCGGAATCCTGCCCATGCGGACAATCCCATCCATACACTGAAGTGTTACTCTTTTCGAGCCCAGTAAACACGCAACCGTTGCCAGGACTTCGTTTCTGTCCTTGCGGGGGATTCGTACCCTGGATACTTCAGGGGTATTTCCTGAGTTTACCGGTTTTGAAGATCCTAATCTTCTTTTTCTAATAGTGCTTCTGTAATTAGCCAGGTTAATTCCTCCTTGATATACTTTAATCGATTTTTATAAAAGTTAAATATTGAATAATTCGTACAGGTTCTCATTCTCGATGTCAGTTTGTTCCTACTTTTCCTGCTGCATGAGGTGGAAATAAGTATAGAAACAAAGAGAATAAACCAAAAACAAAAAGAAAAGATGAATCAGGTGTCTTAATGTAAAATAATTACAAAACAAACACTTGATGCAGATTATCTTTAGAATTTCCTGTGGTTGGGGAGACATTCCCTGCAGTATACTGGCCTGCCTTCGGTAGGTTTGAAAGGTACTTCGGTTTCAACACCGCAGTCAGAACAGGTCACTTTTGTCATTTCCCTTGGTCCGCTGTTACCGCGGAAACCTCCGGAATTTCCCCTGAAATTTCTGTCATTAAAAGCCATCTTCGTTTCACCTCCGCTCTAGCGGATAGTCAATAGTTTAAAAACAAGATTGTATAGACCCTTAAATTAAAAAACAAAAATTGGTTTTTAATAACAGATTATACGTCTCTTTATTTTCAGTACTACATTACATGGTCAAATTATATAAGTGTGCCTATACAAATTGGCACACCCACCGAATATTTCAAATGAAAGGACTCTTTTTAGAAATAGTTTACGGAGAAGATGCCTATTTTCTGGTAGTTCTTGAAAACAGAATTCAGTTAACAGGTTTTTACTGTAATAAGAAAACAGCTCTCCAACAGAAAAGATCACTTCAAGCAATTTGCAAAAATCACGGGTTTTCAATTCCGTTTTCTTAACAATTGTATTCGGGGAAGATTCCAGCAGGCAGCCGATTGAAGAAATATATTAAAACTGAAATGAACTCGATGAGTGGTTAACTTAAAAAGTATATCCTGAATCTGTGTGAATTTTAAAAAAGTGAAAAAGAAATAAGTGTTGGTGCAAACTTAATTGCAGAAATAACACTTAGTATCTGCGGTTTTCTCTGGGTGTCCTGTGGTTAGGAAGACATTCTCTACAGTAAACCGGTCTTTCTGGATCAGGTTTGAAAGGCACTTCAGTTTCAGCACCGCAATCAGAACAGGTTGTCTTGTGCATTTCTCTGGGAGCGCCGAAATTAGAATTTCCTCTGAACATATTTCTGTCGTTAAAAGCCATTTGTTTCACCTTGGTTTAGTTTTTGTTAACTGTTTACAAATAAGATTGTATAGAGCCTTTGTTTAAAATCAAAAATTGGTTTTTAACAACAGATCATTATACATCTCTTTATTTTCAACACATATAACTGCACTTACAATATATAAGTATATCTATATATAAAAAAGTAAGTTTTTTTTAACAAAATAATTTCTAAACATGGCTTGCAGAGGAGATGACAGGTACACTCCTGCAGAAAAGTAAAATATAAATTTTAGGCATCTTTTTCAGACACCTTTATTTCAGTTACTTATCTATACTAGATTTTTATAATTGGATCAGTACTTAATGTAGCCTTTCCGTTCAAGCCATTCGACCTGAGGCCTTGTATATTTCCAGGTAATGTCGGCTTTGGAATCCTGAATTTCCCATGGGTTAATGATAACAATATCGCCTTCACGAATCCACATTTTTTTATGTTTAGAGCCAGGGATTCTACCCATTCGGACAACTCCGTCCATACACTGAAGTGTTACCCTTTTAGCACCGAGTAAACTCCCAACTGTTGCCAGGACTTCATTCCTGTCTTTGCGAGGGATTCTTACCCTGGATACTTCAGGGGCATCTCCTGGGTTTACAGGATTTGCTGATCCTAACCTTTTTTTTCTAATAGTGCTTCTGTAATTAGCCAAATTAGTTCCTCCTTGATGACCCTTGATTTATTTCTAAGTCGAAAATTGATAAGTTGAGTCAAAAACTGATATGTTGACAATTGAATGATTTGTACAAATTGCTATTCTCTATACTGTTTTGTTTCTACTTTTTTCTGTTGCGTTAGGTGGAAATAAGTATAGAAACGAAGAGAGTAAACCAAAAAAAACGAAAAGAAAAGATGAATCAGGCGTTAATGTAAAATTTAACTGCGAATTAATAACACCTGATACAGATATCCTTTAGAATTTCCTGTGGTTAGGAAGACACTCTCTACAGTATATCGGCCTGCCTTCTGTAGGTTTGAATGGCACTTCGGTCTCAACACCGCAGTCAGAACAGGTCACTTTTGTCATTTCCCTTGGTCCGCTGTTACCGCGAAAACCTCTGTAATCTCCCCTGAAATCTCTGTCATTAAAAGCCATTTTCGTTTCACCTCCGCTTTAGCGGATAGTTGTAGTTTAAAAGATTGTATAGACCCTTACATTAAAAAACAAAAATTGGTTTTTAATAACAGATTATACGTCTCTTTGTTTTCAGTGATACATTACATGGTCAAATTATATAAATACATCTATACAAAAAGGAGCATACTCTCTCAAATGAGAGGCAAATTTTTAGACGTAATTTCCAGAGAAATAACCCGATGTTCTACTAATAGTCCCTAAAATCAGGATTACTTGAAAACTTTCGCTCGGATTCGAAAGCAGCTCTCCGAACGGAAAGATCACTTTTATCAAAAAGGCCCTGCATAGGGCTCCTTCTAAATTTCTTTAAATCCAGAAAACTCACAGGTTTTCAATTTTTTTTCTTAACAACTGTACTCGGGGAAGATTTCAGCAGACCACAGGTAGAAAAAAAACACATTTCAAATGAAATTGGAAGGAGGAAGATTTTCACTAGTATTTATCGGTCCAGTTTTGATATATCACCATAATTCTAAAACATTCCTCTAGAGAAAAGAATCACTTTGGCCTAGAAAATAGGCCTTCTGAAGGCTCAATCCAAATCTACAAAGACCCGAAGATCAGGAAAAACTTTTTTCCGCATTTAGTAACCTCATTTTTAAATGAAAAAAGAATGGTATTTCACAGATGCTGTCTAAACTATCCCAGACTTCCAAAATAAAGTCACCCAGAAGAATTATTAAGATTAAGGCTTATCGTTAACCAGTATTAAATTGTAACTTAATAATTTTAGCTTTCGAGGAGGAGAAGTTTGTTCTGGAATGAAGTATATAAGGGCACGCCGCCATGGGACCTTGATCGCCCTCAGCCCGCTTTCCAGGCGTTTATACAAAGTGGGGAAATCAGGCCTGGTCGAGCTCTGGACATAGGGTGTGGCAGGGGTGAAAATGCAATAATGCTAGCTATCAATGGCTGTGACGTTACAGGTATAGACCTTGCTGAAAATGCCATCTCAGACGCAAAGTTAAAAGCAATAGAGCGCCATGTTAATGTAAATTTTGTCGTAGGAAATGTACTGCATATGGATCGGCTTTTCAGAGAGGAGGAGTTCGATATTGTCATTGATTCTGGTCTGTTTCATGTGATGAAGGATGAGGAGAGGCCTGTTTTTGTACAACAGGTGCATAAGGTACTCAGGAAAGGTGGCAAATATTTTATGTTATGTTTTTCTGACAAGGAGCCGGGAGAATACGAGCTACCTAGAAGAGTCTCAAAAGCTGAAATAAAACTTATTTTTTCGCCTCTTTTTGATATTACCTATATAAAAGATGTAATTTTCGATTCACTGCTCAGTCCGAGTCACAGAAAAGCCTATCTTTTATCGGCTACAAGAAGCTAAGTATAACAAGATTTTTTCAACAAGATCTTTTCTAAAATAATTTAAACTGTGAAAGTAATTGGCCTTTCAAATTATTCTCCTTAAGCTGCAAAAAGCGGGTTTTTTCAATTTCGCTTTTTAAACTCTATCTTTTCAAATGTTTTCGGGAAGAATTATACAGAAAGCCGATGGGATAAATATATTTTAACTGAATACACGTGAAGAGAGACTCACATCAATCAGAAAAACCTTCCCAAAAAGGAAAATATCACTTTTATAAAAAAGGCTCTGCGAAGACTCAGTACCAAAATCCAGTGATCAACATAAAATCAAAAATCACTGGATTTTGTAATTGGTTATAATCCTTGAGATACAACTTAGAGGTTGAAGTCTTTAGATGTCGAATATTGATTTTGATTGAAAACTGGATTCTTCTTGCGAATTCAGATTTTCAATCAAAAAAATGCAAAAATCACTAGATTTGGGAATAGAGTCTCTGCGAAGGGTTTCTTATAAAGCTACAAAAGTCAAGAGTTTTTAATTCCTCTTTTCCCCACAGACATACTATAATATTTTTATATAGTTGGAATCTCATATATTTTCAGGCTAAAAGTGAAAACCATGCAAAATTCATCCTCAATTTCTTTAATTTATGGTATTGATTTCAGTGTCTTACAAGAAGCATGTAAGAAAATATGGATTTGTGAATCTATTCCTACAGATGAAGGACTTAAGGTCCAAAAATGCTGGAACATAAAGGAAAAATATGGAAATATTTCCCTTAACAATTCCCTTAAAAAGTTGACAGAATTTATTGCTTCCAATCCAGGAGCCGCTTTTGGACTTGATTTTCCTTTTGGCTTGCCTAAAATTATTGTAGATGAATCAAATTGGATAGCCTTCATAAGAAAATTTCCTGAATATTATAATGATCCCTATGAATTTCGTCAAAAGTGTCAGGATAGAGCTTTAGAATTAACTGGGAAAAAGAATTAAAAAGAATTACAGATATAGAGGCGAAATCACCATTTTGTCCATGTAATCTCTGGATTTTTAAACAGACCTACTATGGAATAAATAATGTCCTTCGTCCCCTGGCAATAGAAGAGTCAGCAAAAATACTACCCATGCAAGAGCAAGAAAATTCAAAGCCACTGGTGCTTGAAATATGTCCTGCTTCTACACTCAAAGATTTGGATCTTTACTTTACTGGTTATAAAGGGAAAGACAATACTTCTAAAGAACTCTGGGAAAAAATCCTAAAGGATTAAAGAAAGAGAAATATGTAATAGAAATTGACCCAAAAGTGTGGAAGTCTTCCATCGAAAATGCAGATGGAAGTGCTTTGGACAGCATAATAGCTTGCTATAGCTACTTACAGAGGATTGTGCTCGAATCCTGATTTAGATGATATTTACAAACTTGAAGGTTATATTTACGTGTAATTTCAATTTTTCTGGTAGTTTCTAAAACAAAGATTCACGTGAAAAATATCGCTTGGACCCGAAAAATCTTCCCCAGGAGGAAAAAGAATCGTTTAATCTAAAGAAGCCCTACAAAGTACCAAATATAAAGCTTCAAAAAATTGAGTTTTTAGTTTTTTTCATAACTTTATCTTAACAAACATGTTCGAGGTAGATTTAAGTGAACCGCTGGCAGAAGTGAACCGCTGGCAGGAAAAATATACTTGAGTAGGCCTAAACACAATATTACGTCTCTAGAAATCTAATCAGGAATAACTCGTTGGATTTCGGATCATAAAATTGATTCTTAAATTCTTATTTGTGCTGGAATAAAATTAGTTTTGGAATGAGCTCCCAACTAAATGATGGCTCTAATTTCCAACAAGTCCCTAATTTTTGCCACGTACCGATCTCAAAATTAGGGTTTTATAACAGGTAATACCCATTTTACCAAAATTGTGAGAATAGCAAATATAATAATAAGCCAGATTACCCAACCGGGTAAGTTTTCGGGTGTGTCAACCATAATAATAGATATTTCAGAATCATATAAAAAGACGTATAGATAGATGACTCCAACTTACCTTTTTCGAATCAATTTTGAGTTACCTGGAAAGGATAAGGAGAAATTTTCACCTCTTATTTAGCGATCCATCTTCTGGCTATCTTCTTTAGTTTTAATTAACTTGAAAAACGTCCTTAAATCAAAAAATTTTCCCCAGAGGTAAAGGATCGTTTAATCTAAAGAAGCCCTGCAAAACCCATGGGTTAGGAAAAAAGTGCATCTCAGTTTTGTCTATATTAAAAAGTTTAATTCCGCTTGAGCGAAGCAGAACTAGGCCAAAACAGACACCTTACTGCCGAAGCGGAACTTAAAAGGTTCATGTTTCTGCAAGATGGAAAAAATTTATTTTTTCTCGATGACTCCACAGACAATCCGCGCACCGCTATTGCCGGCAGGATTGGTCATTTGGTCGTCAGGATCAGCATGGATTACCAGCGAAGTACCATTGGCTGTGAATAACGTAGTTGGTCCAGGTGACAGCGTTACACGGTCGGTGTTGACACTCATATGTCCGGTGCCATCATTGCTCACATTGAGGTTGGGTAAATCACCGGCATGTGGACCTTTCGAGTTGTTGAGTCCATGCTCCTTGCCCAGAGGATTGTAGTGTTCACCGGCAGAAGTGAACGACGGACCAATGCATTCCCCTTTATTGTGAATATGGATGCCGTGAAGACCTGGCTTCAGGCCTCTCACGTCAACATTGATATGAACCGGGCCATTTGCTTCCTCGGTGAAAGCGGCCAAACCTACAGTGTTCCCCTCCACGTCATTCATGACAGCTGTGGCACTATATGTGGCATTTTCCTGGGCAGAGCCCATAGTTGCAAATATCAGCACCGCTGAGATGACCATTAGTAATACCAATCCAGCTTTCATCAGCTTATTCCCCCGAAAAGTGACTATTTAAGTTTGACAGAAGCTTTCCTGTTAAAGAGCATGGATGAGATGGATACTGATCTTCCACTCTTTAACAGATCATGTAGAATGTCCTGTTTACTTTCAGATATTCTGTCCCCGTTCCTGACTCCGACGCAGCGTTTGTGTTGCGATAACATATCGTTTGCATACCAAGGTCAGCCATTAGAAGAATGTCGGGTAAAAATGTACTTTTCTTGTTAACATACGTTTAGACAAATACACACTCATGTAGTATAAAATCATTTTTATAAAAAACACATATTATATTTTCCAAATGAGATAACCCTTTATAGTAAGGTCTTATAGACAAATAGAAATGCTTGAGATCCAAACTCAGGTAATTTAGATAAAGCAAAGTCATAGTTTTCGTAAAAGTTTCTCTTAAATCTAAAAAATTACATATTTTTAAGTTTTTTTCTTAACAAAGATATATAAGGAAATTCTAGCAGTCCACAGGTTTTGCTCCACAAAAATGAGGGCTTATAAAGTTCAGATTTCCACCTTAGTAATTATAAATACCAATACAACAGATTAATATGCTGGTTACTATAAAAAGTAAAAAGTATCGAAAAATAATTATTTTGAAAAGTTGGGGATAATATGAAAGGATTTGCGATGCTTGAAATTGGAAAAGTAGGCTGGATCGATACTGAAAGACCTTCAGTAGGACCATATGATGCAATCGTGAGGCCTATTGCGGTAGCGCCGTGTACATCAGATGTTCATACTGTCTGGGAAGGTGCGCTTGGAAACCGTAAAAACTTGATTTTAGGACACGAAGCTGTAGGTGTTATAGATGAAGTCGGACCAGAGGTTAAAGACTTCAAATCAGGTGATAAGGTAATTGTTCCTGCAATTACACCTGACTGGCGATCCATTGCGGCACAGGATGGAGTACCTATGCACTCAAATGGAATGCTTGGTGGATGGAAGTTTTCAAACTCCAAAAACGGAGTCTTTGCCGAATATTTCCATGTAAATGATGCAGACATGAATTTAGCTCTGCTTCCAGAAGGAATGCCTCTCGAACAAGCTGTCATGCTATCAGATATGGCAACTACTGGAATACAGGGTGCAGAAATGGCAAAAATTAAAACCGGCTCTACAGTTGCAGTCATAGGAATTGGTCCTGTTGGTCTTATGGCAGTGGCAGGTGCATCTATTCTTGGTGCTGGTAGGCTCTTTGCAGTAGGAAGTCGGAAAGCCTCTGTTGATCTTGCTCTGGAATACGGAGCATCTGAAATTATTGATTACAGAAAAGGTGGACTAGTTGAACAGATTCTTCAAAAAACGAATGGAAAAGGTGTTGACTCTGTAATCATAGCAGGAGGAAATGAAAACACAATTTCAGATGCAGTCAAAATTGTAAAACCTGGAGGCACGGTATCAAACGTCAACTACTACGGAACCGGAGACATACTTCCTATTCCACGTATTGAATGGGGGATGGGTATGTCTCAAAAAGACATACGTGGCGGCCTGACAACCGGAGGTCGTTTGAGAATGGAAAGAATGGCAGACCTGTGTACCTATGGAAGAATAAAACCAGAAAAAATGGTCACCCACGTATTCAAAGGATTCGATAAAATGGAAGAAGCTCTCATGCTCATGAAAGAAAAACCAAGAGATCTTATCAAACCTGTTATTCTTCTAAATGAATAATAAGCGAGTTAACTATCTCTTTTAAACTCTTCGCAAAGCTCAGAGTTTTGAGAAAGAAATATTCTCGTCTTATGGGATAAAGGATTAATCAAATAAATAGAGCCGAGTCATAAAATTAATTAATGGTTACCCACTGTAAAATTTTGAGCGATAAATCTTGAATTTCGTCGATATGCTCCAATTTTGAGATTTTTCACTGAAATGACTCGTTTCTTTTATTTTTTCTTTCAATTTTTCATTCTTCATACTTATTTTTCAGAACTTTCTCAATAAAAGTTTCTGGTATCTATCATTAATCCGCAATTCACTTATTAAACATCGCTTGAATTCGAAAATCATTCCCTGAAGAAAACAATTACTTTGAGCAAAAAAGATCCTGTAAAGTGTCCCTTCTAAATCTGCAAAATTTATAGGTTCTTTATGTTCTCTTTTCTTAATACCGATGTGTGTGGAAGATCTCAACAGATAGCCAGCAGGAACAATTTAAAATTTTTTTAAGCTAATCAAAAGTCGGTTTACTTGAACCTCAGAGTACTAGAGTTTTTTTCACTATAGGAGTCGAATGATTTTTCTTTAGATTTCATAATTCGGTAGTGGGTTTGAATCATTGAAAACCAAAATCGAGAGAATCTCCGATTATATTCATCAAATGCATGGTATGCACTCGTTTTTTCAGAATTGATCTCTAGTTCAGGGACACGACCCGTAATTCTTTTTTCTCTTAATCCACAGTAAATAGTATACAAAGATTCTAGAGTCAACAGTGCTAGAGCCATATAAATAAGCACGTTCTCACATTCACTACGTCGAGTTAAAATAGCGATATTTTCATTTTTTTCAGCTTCCAGCCGTCAAGAACTTTGTATTCTATTTCTTGCTGCAGTTTGTCCTTTGGAACACGCATTACAATAACATTTGCCATAAATTTCATTCCTTCTCTTGAATAGAACAATAGGATAGGTTAGTAACATTTATTATGTAATATTTTTGAAAAATAGAGTTAATGTAAAACCTGTCCTTTCGTGCTATTTCCTCCAATGTACCTTAACTACTCTTAGCAAAGAACAGGCTGATGTTTATTATATCAAACAGCAGTCCTTTCATCCTTCATTTTACATATTAATTTTTGGACCTTAACTCAAACCAGAAGAGTTTACTGAATAAATGTAGATTAACTCGTAAAGTATGTCCAAGATAAAGATCTAGTTGAGAAATTACATTAGCCATATTAGCACTGAAGAAAACACAAAAAATATTTAGACAGGCGGCAGAAAAAAATATGAGCTTATCCCATCCATAATTCAAAACTTCTTCTCTATTTATCGAGACTTCTTCTCTATTTATCGAATTAGGAATGATCAAAAGTTTCTAACCACGAAAAATCATTCTGAAATTTTTATTCGTTTTGGGGAAGAGACTGGTTTTGGTATAAGCTCCATACGTAGTCATGTTTGAAATGGTATTTATTTTGAAGATCTAATTAGTCCATAAGTGTAATAATGTCTACATAGTATCTGCTGTTATAAAACCGATCTGTTCATCAAAGAGCGTCATTTCCGTTTTCTTTCGTGCGGATTCTTATTGCATCATCTAGTGATAGCACGAATATCTTGCCGCTTCCGATATAGCCGTCTATATCTTTTGATCCTTTTTCGATTGCTTCAACTGTCGTTTGCAGAAACTCATCTTTCACCGCAATTTCAATCTTGACTTTATCAAGCAGGTTTGCTTCGTATTTTTCAGTTTTAGTCCTATCAACACTCAGATGTCCTCCTTGGGCACCATATCCAGAAACAGATGAAACTGTCAGTCCGTGTGCCCCAATTTTCTGAAGCTCTTTTTTGACGTTGTCAAGCTTTTCTGGCCTTATCATCGCAATTATGTATTTCATTTTGTCATCACTCAGCATCCGATTTCCTGTTTTATTCTATTTATAACCTTCATATTTAAAATTAAATGATTTTTCATAAAATTAATTGTAATGTCAGTAATTTAAAGGTGTTTGAGTACAAGTTCATTCAAAAATCAATCTTTATTCACATCAATAAAATATTCAGACTCGCTTTATAACCGTAAGGTCATTGGCTATCCAAAATCAGAGATTTAAGGACACGATTCTGAGTTTTGGAAAATCTCATTATTTAATTGATCTGGTTGCGGAAGAACAATTCACTTAAACCAGAAAAATCCTTACCAAAAGGAAGAGATCACTTAGAGCAAAAAAGACCTTTGAAAGAGTTTTTATAAATCTTCAAAAATGATATTTTTTGGCCTCTTTTTCTTGGAAAACGTACTCAGGGGAGATTCCAGCAGACCGCCAGTAAGAAAAATATATCTCAGTCTAACTGAATTAGGACTTACGCACTTGAGGAACAAAACTAATTGTGGCAAAGATTGTAGATTTAAGTTACGTTTTATACAGTTAATAGTCTGACGCTGTTGATTTTTCAATTGAACTGCGTAAGTCCTATGAATATTAAAAAAGATTTTATTCTTAAAAATTTTATTTTGAAATTTTATTTTGAAATTTTATTTTGAAATTTTATTTTGAAATTTTATTTTAAACTATGTTCTGAAAAACTTTGGTCTAAAAAATTTTATTTTAAACTTTGTTCTTAAAAGTTTTATTCTTTTTAATTGCAAGTGCTATCTAGCAACCTTAGAACTTTAATCCGTCATCGGTTAATGTGATATCGTAGTTTCCAACAAAAAAAGTATCGTGCACGTTTACACCATTTATGGTTTGCCTGGGAATATCATTTATTTCCACAGTACGGTCAGTTACACGAATTTTCTTGCCTCCTACATAGAAAATTCCACTCACTGCTACGTATCCATCTTCTATGATCTTAGCATTGAAAATAACATCACCGTTTTCTCTTTTTGTTAACGTGAGGCCATTTTCTTTTTCGATTTCTCCTTGCACATCAAATTCTTCGTTTATTTGAGTAAGCTTGTTCCTGTCGATTTTTGCTATGAGTTCTGAATTTTCATCCCTGATCTCGGTTGTCAGAGTAAGGTTGCCATCAGTATTTTCCAGAGTAAATAAGTGTGTCCTGTCTCCGGTTTCTTTATTTGTCTGATATGACACCATATATGCCTGGTCTGCATAGATGTTTGATCCCAGGATTAGCATATAATCGTCGTGAGTCATATGAATTTCACCTGTAATTTTATGTATATATTTACTGGTATGATTATATAAAACGCTTCTTAATCAATTTTTATTGTGGAAAACTGAACATGTTGATGAAAGATATTTTTTCCTCAAATAATAAATTACAGTTTTTCAAGTTATGAGGTCGTTATCTATCTATTCTGGAAAATTCAGTATAAATATAAATAAATATATTTTAATTTAGTTATTCTTGTCTCAATAATAAAGAAAATAATTTAAATCTTGAAATACTTAAAATGAAATAGAAACATTAATGTGCAATTAAATCCATAGCCCAATTTTTAATAATAACTCTAAAATATAATATACTTGACAAAATAATGTTTAGAAACTTATATGGAAATTACATCTTGGAAATCTAAGCGCAGCTCTGTCTGAAATAAAGAGGGGAAGTCATAGTTCATGGAATATATGTTCAAATTCTGCAACTTGCCTGATGACACATTAACAGTAAAAATGGTCAATGAAGCCGCAGGTCGTCTGCACTACAAGCTTAAAAAAATCGATCTAGAATCTTTGGACATCTCAGATTATAACAAAAGATACTTTGGATCTTTATTAAGAAACTTACGTTCAAATTTGCAAAAATATGCATACATACTTGCATGGTCAATCACAAAAATAGACATACCCCTAAACAAACTTGTTTTCTTAGATTATGGGGGAGGCTCAGGTATGTTATCCCTCCTCGCAAAAGAATGCAAGATTGGAACAGTTATTTATAACGACATTTACGATGTCTCTGCCAGAGACGCAGAATTAATAGGGAAAGCTATCGGAGATCAAGCTGACTATTATATTCCAGGGAATATTAATGACGTAATCGACTTTTTAAAAGAAAAATCGGTTAAATGCAATGCAATAGCCAACTACGATGTTATAGAACATATCTATGATATAGAAGAGTTCCTGAAGAAAATACCTATGATTTCAGACAATAATTTAAGAGTATTTTTTTCTTCCGGCGCAAACCCTTATAATCCTGTTATCAAGAGAAAGCTCGTAAAAAATCATTATAGGTGCGAACTCTTAGATCGAGAACAGAAATTTGGTAGTAAAAAAAGAGATCCCCTCGAAGCATATTCTAAAATAAGAAGAAAGTTGATAAAAGATCTAAATCCGGACCTCTCCGAGGATCAGGTTGATTACTTGGTCACTGCTACCAAAGGGCTGATCGAATATGATATTAAAAAAGCAGTAAATGAATTTTCAACCAGTGGAACCGTTACTTTAAAGCAAAAATATCCCCAATATCCCTCAAACACCTGTGATCCTTATACAGGGAACTGGGCAGAGCATTTAATGGATATATACCAGTTAAGAAATATTTTGCAGAGCCAGAACTTCCAAGCTGATATCTGGTGTGGATATTATGGTGACTCAAATACCTTACTAAAGTGTCTAGCAGCTCGATCTTTAAATTTGCTAATTAAAAATTTAGGAAGACGCGGAATGGCATTATCTCCATTTTTTACACTTTGTGGAAACGTAGCGCCATAACCGTCCGATTAACTCTTAAATCCTAATTTAACGGCTAAGAGATTACGTTATATTAAAATTGAACTCATAAGTTAAAAGTTCGCCTTGTAAGTTAGATTTTTCACTTCAGCGTGAGCGTTAACGACGAAGGAGTTCCCCATTTTTAGGGTTTTAAGTTTCTCAATTTTGTTACCATTTTAACAACAAATCCAATTGTTTGAGACTAAAAAACCAGGGTAATTGAGTCCGTATGAAAGAACTAAAACATTTACTCTTGTCCATAATTTACTTTTAACTCACTAAGTGTTTTAATTATATAATTCAGCCCTCTTGAGCGAAGCGAAAAGAGCCCCGTCCTTCCGAGACGGGACTCGAGTGACTGAACTTGGGTAGAGAACTTGAGTAGAGAACTTGGGTAGAGAACTTGAGTAGAGAACTTGAGTAGAGAACTCGGGTAGTATAAGTTCAGGCGGCAACTTTGCCGATTAGATCGCAGGTTCGATGTCCGTCTCTTCTGAGGAAGGGGAAAGGCGTTTTTCTTTAATCATTTGAATAAGCCTGTCCATTACGTCTTCAATTCCTTCCCCGGTAACTGTGGAAATATTAAAGTCCACTTCATTCAGTTTCTTGAACTCTGATCTATCAGACTTGTTTGCAACCACAAGCAGGGGAAGTTTGAAGTTCTCACGAATTTCTGCAAGTAAATGTTCCTGGGCTCCTATTTCGTATCCACAGCTTTCACTGGGGTCAATCATAAACATCACAACTGCATCAAGGTAATGAATCGCGGTGATTGCCTGCCTTTCTATATCGTTTCTCTCGGACATCGGGCGGTCAAGAAGCCCAGGAGTATCCATAACCTGGTAACGCACATCATCTCGCATGAAATGCCCGATTGTTACGCCTTTTGTTGTAAATGGATATGGGGCGATTTCAGGGCTTGCTCCTGTAATTTTTGAGACGAAACTTGACTTTCCTACATTGGGGTAGCCAGCAATTACAATTGTGGGCTCGTCCTGTACATCAGGAAGTTTCCGCAAGATGTTTCGGGCTTCGTTTAGGAATAGAAGATCTTTGTTAATTGACTTGATAATCGACGCAAGCCTCCCAAATGCTTCTTTTCGGACAGGCTCTGGAAGATCCGAATTTCTAATTTTCCCAACATAGTTTCTTGAAATCTCATGGATCTTCCTGCTGGCCCAGTCCACGGACGCAAGTGACATCTTGAGTTTTTCTATGCCTACAAGGATGTCCGTGAGTTCATAATAAAATCTGGGTAAGTGTTCGAAACTTGGGAATCGCCTGACTATATTTGCAAGGTTATCCGTCAGAATATTTGCGGCTGTCAGTAGCATGGACTCATTGGCCCTGAATCGGCTTTCCCTGTCTTCTATGGTTTTCCCGGACATAGCTCGCGCTGACCGCTTAAAGGCTTTATTGATTAATTCCTGGGAAGTGGGAACGGTGTGGATTTTCTCAAAGATCATTATGTTCTAACCCTCTGGGGACTCTACTAAGTTATATAAACGTTATTATAGATGAAGAATTTCAACAAAATAAATCCGCAAGCGAGAGTCTCGCAGAGATTCCTGAAGGCGATTCCCTGAGAGGGGATTTATTGCTCGGTTTTGAATTTATAACTACAAATTCTGGTGATAAACTCTAATATAAAGTGAAAAATCAGGTAGATATTTTAAGCAGAACCGGACTGTATTTATATTTGTAATAGTAATTTGTAATAAGATTTATAATCATTAATTATGGTAAATATATGCGTTGACTTACATTCCTAGATATCAATTTTGTACATCATTCTTATAAAGGTATATGAAATTAATGGTGGTAGTATGGAACTTACTCCGATTCAAAAAGACATTATTATTGCATTAATCAACCTTCAGCGGCAAAAGGACCGGGCAATCAAAGGAGAAGAAATAGCCGAGGTAATCAAGCGTAATCCTGGAACCATCCGCAATCAGATGCAGTTATTGAAGGCTCTTGGGCTTGTAGAGGGAGTGCCCGGACCAAAGGGAGGCTATAAACCCACAGGAGCGGCTTATGACGCATTAAGAATCCAACAACTGAAAAATGAATCCGTGGTTCCTCTTTATAGAAACAATGCTTTAGTTAATGGGGCTACAGCTGCTGATATTAGTTTTACTACGGTTAGGAATCCTGATGCTTGCAGCGGAGTCGTCCGCGTAATAGGAAACACAAAAGACTTCGTGATGGATGATAAGCTTCAGGTAGGCCCCACTCCTGTAAACCGCCTGATAATCCGTGGAGAAGTCACAGGAAGGGATGACACCAACAATTCAATTCTGTTCAATATAACAGAAATGATTTCTCTACCTAAGAAGCATGTCAAACATTATATGAAGTATCCTCCTCTACTTGTGAACCTGAACGCAAGTATCCAGGAGGCAACGAGACTTTTTATCAGGAACAACGTTCACGGAGCCCCCGTAGAAGATAAAGGAAAAATCGTAGGAATTGTTACCTATACCGATATTGCCCACGCAATTGCTCAGGGAAAACCCAACGTAAAAGTCAAAGATATTATGACAAAAGAACTTATCACGGTCGATGGAGATATGCAGCTCTACGATGTGGTAAAACTTTTCCACAAGTACAATGTAGGCAGGCTTATCGTAACTATTAATGGCGTACCTAAAGGGACACTGTCAAAAACTGATGTCCTGAACGAACTGGCAGTTTACTGAATAATTAAGGTTTTTTGCGGCTCTTTGAAAGAGCCGAAAGATGTCAGTAGAAATAGCCGAAAAAGTTTGATACTGTAAAAATATCGAACTATCCAGACTCTAAACCAGGAGGTAAAGACCTCCCAGGTCTTCAATCCCTTTTCATGTTTTCATGTCGGGCAATTAGCTCGGCTGCGATTTCATCAAGGGTAACATTGTTTGCTGCAAGCATTACCAGAAGATGGAAAATAAGGTCTGAACTTTCAGAAACGATCTCTGCATGGTTTTCATTCCTGACTGCGAGGATTGTTTCAATTGACTCCTCGCCTACTTTTTCAAGAATCTTGTTCATACCTTTACGATGGTTCAAAAGCTTGCAGACATATGAACGCTCGTCATAGTTCTGTTTTCGGTCCAGTATGATGTCATATACCCTGTTCAAGATTGATAGGTCAGCATCCGGCATTTTAACACCTGTTTGATTAACACGGAACGTTTTTAAAAATTCAAATGGAGAAAAAAATATCCAAAAAAGTAAAAACAGGAAATTTTCAAACTTTCCTTGGATCAGTGATTTCTCCGGTAAGAGCTGATGCTCCTGCAGTTGCAGGGGAAGACAGATATACAAAAGATTCTGGACTTCCTTCTCTGCCCTTGAAATTACGGTTCGAGGTTGCAAGGCCCACTTCTCCTGCACCAAGCAAGCCGAAGGAGCCACCCATACAGGGACCGCAGCACGGTGATTCTACGATTGCACCTGCATTCATGAGTTTTTCTATATACCCGGCTTTCAAGAGTTTCATGTACTCAGTCCTTGAAGCGGGAACTACAAGCAAGCGAACGCCCTTAGCTACTGGCTCGTCGCCCATAATATCAGCCATGAGTTTAATATCTTCGAATCTGCCGTTCGTACAGGAACCCACAAAGATCTGGTCAAGTTTCGTTCCCTCGACCTCGGTTACGGGTTTTACGTTATCCACGTGGTGAGGGCAAGCTACCTGAGGCTCCAGGTCAGATATATCGTAGTGCCTGATTCCTACGTATGTTGCATCTTCATCGGATTTCCAGTATGGATCAAACTCGTAATAAAGAATCCGCTCTTTGAGGTAGTTTGCAGTCACTTCATCAGCTTCGATGATTCCTGCTTTTCCTCCCATCTCAATTGCCATATTGGACATAGTCATACGTTCTGGAATCGAAAGAGAGTGGATTGTTGAGCCTCCAAACTCGGCTGCCATATACCTGGCACCTTCTACCCCCACATCGCCAATGAGGTGAAGGATAAGGTCTTTTGAGTAAACGTGTTTTGGAAGGTTGCCTTCTACTTCAAAACGGAAAGTTTCGGGTACCCTGAACCAGAGTTTGCCAGTGGCAAAAACGGCAGCCATATCAGTAGACCCTATACCTGTAGAAAATGCCCCCAGAGCACCATAAGCACAAGTATGAGAGTCTGAGCCAACTATAAGGTTTCCTGGTAGCACGTGCCCTTTTTCGGGAAGAACCTGATGGCAAACTCCTTCATATACGTCATAATTTAAAATGCCCTGTTCTTCAGCAAACTCTCGAAGCATAATATGATTTGCTGTGGCGTTAATAGAATCTGCAGGAACCTGGTGATCGAATACAATCACTATTTTCTTGGGATCCCATACTTTTTTCTCTTCTCTATCCTTCATTATCTCGTAAAAGCCTTTGACTGCTAGCGGACCTGTAATGTCGTGAGTCATTGCCAGGTCTATGTTTGCCAGTACGAAATCCCCTGCTTTTACGGAATTTCCGGAGGCCTTCGAAAAGATCTTTTCCGAAACGGTCATCGGACGATTTTCATTACCAGACATCCCGGTCATGGGGAATAACTGGCTCTTTCTAATAAATAAATTTAATTGATGATGCAGGGTCGAGAGGAACTAAAAAATCTTTCAGGCTTATTTAACGACAATCGTGTTTAAAAATAATAAAGGCTTAGCTGGCAAACTTTACAGTATAATCAGGAAAGCTAAATAAATTTAGACTAAGCAGATAATTTGACGACAATGGGAGTAAACAAGAGGTCAACAGTGAAGAATGACTCAAGATCGGTTCGCACAGGCGGCAAGCATTCGAATCGCTGACCTCGGATTAAATCTTTTTTATCAGATCGACTTTCTTTTAAGTTTTTACTTTTTTAAGTTATTAGTTCTATTTATACTTCATCTAAGTTACGGCAAGAAGTCAGAGCAAAGGCACAGAATTCAGAGTTTAACATACAGGATTGATTTATCTTTATCGGCCTTTCTATCTTCTTTTACCTCGATTTCAATTCTTTTCACTATAACCAGAATTCTCATCCCTCTATTATGCTTTCCGTGAAAAATCCTCATATTTCTACGCGGCTCAGTTCGATTCAATCTCTTTTCCTGAAAAAGATTCAATTCAAGAATTTATTAGGAAATAGACAACAGAAATGTTTAAAAATTATT
>DAQQ01000155.1:21492-24595 GCA_002508465.1 Methanosarcina sp. UBA7
AATTTTTATTTTTATAATATCCAGTTCAGCTACTTCATCGGCAAAGGAAGTTACAGTAGATGATGATTCTGGAGCTGATTTCAGGTCAATTCAGGAAGCTGTTAATAATTCTATACCAGGGGACACAATAATCGTGAGACCTGGAACTTATACTGAAAACATTCTTATTAATATAACAAGGCTAGCTGTCAGGTCGGAATCGAGAAATAACAATGTGCAAATAAAACCTTTGGATGAGAGTGAAAGTGTTTTTCTCATAAAAGCTGATAATGTAACAATTAGCGGCTTCAATATAACAGGAGCTAATAAGGAGATTTCTGATCATAGAGGTGGAATCTGTCTTGAGAATGCTGGAAATTGCTCAATTATGGGGAATATTTTCATTGAAAACAAGAATGGTGTATTTCTTAATAGATCTAGTTATAATACCGTTTCTGAGAACTTATTTTTTAATGATGAGCTTAACGAAGAGATATTTACGTATCAAGCCGATATGAATAATCTGATAGGTAACACCATTGAAAACGGTTATATTACGCAAGGAGCCGAGTCATCAGGCAATTTAATAGCCGGAAATAAAATTTCTAACGGCGGTATCATTATTGGCTGTTGTGGGAGAAATAATGTAGTATCAGGTAATACGATCTCAAATTGTTCCCTCGGAATTAGTGCATTTGATACGGGAGTAAATTTTAGTAATAACAGGATTACTGACTGCCAATGTGGTATACATCTCTCGTTTACAGGAGGAGCAGGAGTTTATGATAATACAATATCACACTGTGGTGTAGGAATTAGTTTAAGTGAAGGCTGTCTTGGCGTTGAAATAGTCAACAACACGATAACGTCCAGTGCAGAATGCGGGATTGTTGATCAGTACAACGAAGGCGGCAAACGGATCTATAATAATTATTTTAATAACACTGTAAACGTAAGGTTTGGAAAGGGCGCAGGGAATACCTGGAACAGTTCACTTACTTCAGGCAGTAATATTGCCGGAGGTCCTTACATTGGAGGAAACTTCTGGGCAAAACCCGATGCAACCGGATTTTCCCAGATCTGCGTGGATTTGGATGGAGATGGGATTGGAGACCTGCCTTATAAAGTCTATGAGGATCCTTATAACGTCTATGAGGACGAGTTTGACTATTTGCCTCTTGTATCTCTGTCCAGTCTGCAAAATGCAGTAAGTCCCACTGCAAACTTTACAGCCAGCGCCACTAATGGTCCTGCACCCCTTGCTGTCAAGTTTACAGACCTTTCGAAAAACGCAGTTGCATGGAACTGGGACTTTGATGGTGATGGAATATCAGATTCCATAAAACAAAATCCTGTATATGCGTACAAGACTTCAGGAAACTATACCGTTAATTTGACAGTTAGCAATGGAATCAATACTAGTTCCAAACTTGTTAACATAACTATTGGAAAAAGGGTCTCAGCCACATGGCCATTTGTATACATTACGAATAACGGTGCTTTCTCTGTAATTGACACAGCCACAGGATTAGTTATAACATCTGTGAGAGTAGGACGTTGGCCTGAAGGAGTTGCAGTCACGCCAGATGGAAAAACAGCATATGTAGCGAACTATTGGGACAACAATGTTTCTGTGATTGATACAGCCACAAACAAGGTTACAACTACAGTGGATGTAAGAAGTGGTCCTTCTGAAGTTGTAGTCACACCGGATGGAAGAAAAGTATATGTGACGAACCAGGGCAACGGTACAGTTTCTGTAATTGACACCGCAAACGATACTGTTATAGCCACTGTGCCTGTAGGAAATACTCCTATGGGAATTGCAGTAGCTCCAGATGGAAAAAAGGTATATGTGACGAACTCTGGTAATACTAATACCCCTGAATATACCGTTTCTGTAATTGATACAGCAACTAACATGGTTACATCTACGGTATATGTAGGCGAACATCCTTGGGGAGTTGCAGTCACACCTGATGGAACAAAGGTATATGTGACAACCTACTACTATATCTCTGTAATTGATACAGCTACAAATACCGTTATAGATACGGTGGATGTAAGAAGAAGACCTCAAGAAGTTGTAGTCAATCCAACAGGAACAAAGGTATATGTGACTGGCGGAGATGGCTTTGTCTCTGTAATTGATACATCTACAAGAAAAGTTGTAACCACATTGAATGTAGGAAAGTATCCTGAAGAGATTGCAGTCACACCTAATGGAAAAAAGGTATACGTGGTAACCAAGGGCAATTATGAGAACAATTATAGCAACAATATCTCTGTAATTGACACCTCAAACGATACTGTTTCAGCAAAAGTGAATATTGAGTTTTCTCCTGGAGGACTTGCAATCATCCCAGATCTAGAATCAGTATTTCCAGTAGCTAATTTCAGCAGCAATGTCAGTGAGGGTTTTGCACCTCTCTCAGTTAAGTTTAAAGACATCTCAGAAAACGCAACAGGNNCATACTTATTTTTCAGCAGGAACCTATAATGTTAACCTTGTAGTAAGCAATGCAAACGGGATGTCCTCAAAACCAGCTACAATAACTGTACAGGGCCAGAGCAGTTCGAGCGGCGGCAGCAGTAGAAGTGGAAGTAGTAATGGTGGAGGTGGAAGTGCTGGCGTTGGTGGATCTCCTGAATCTCAAAGTAATATTGAGGCTAAAGAGATTTCACAGACTTTCATAACAAGTGGAAGCGCTGTAAAGTTTAACTTCCCACAAAAGGCTACTCCTGTCATTTATCTGAGTTTCGATTCAAAGAAGACAAACGGAAAGACAACAACTATTGTTGAGATGTTGAAAGGGAAGTCGACTTTAGTTACAGAATTGCCTTCTGGCGAAGTTTACAAGTATTTAAACATCTGGGTCGGAAATGTCGGTTTTGGGAATTCAAATAATATCGTAAATGCGGTCATAAATTTCAAGGTTGAAAAAACCTGGATTCAGGATAAAAATATCGACAAATCCTCGATCACTCTTAACAGGTACAGTGACACGAAATGGAGCCAGCTTTCAACTAACCTGTTAGGAGAGGATGATAAGTACTTATATTTTACAGCTAAAACACTTGGATTCTCTCCTTTTGCAATAACTGGTAAAATTACAGCAACAGG
>DAQQ01000156.1:0-3698 GCA_002508465.1 Methanosarcina sp. UBA7
CCTGCTTCCTTATTTACCTGCTTTCTTGTTTACCTGCTTTCTTATTTACCTGCTTTCTTATTTACCTGCTTTCTTATTTACCTGCTTTCTTGTTTACCTGTTTCCTTCTTGCTTCTTTGTTTACCTGTTTTATCTTTTATTTATTTTTTCGTATATTATTATCAAACTTTTATTTTTAACTAAAAAGTCTTTTAAAAATTAATAATAAGTTTATTTATATTTAATAACTTATATATTATTAATATACTACTACTTTATCTGTGGTCAAGTGTGCTGAGGGAGAAGGTTACGTTCTCTTTAACTCTGGCTGTTCCTAAGTGCAAATAGGTCATCCAGAAACGTGAAAGTCTCTATCAGGATAAACGATACCTCCTTATCTCTGTTTGAATTTATATTCTGGTCACAGAAAGTATGGTTGAAGCATGAATGTTGGGGGAGATGGACTATATGGAACAACCAGCTGATATTACTGGACAATCAATTGGATCTGATTATAATATTGAGTATGAAATACTGCAGGTGCCTTGGTGGGTGGTTCTTCTGGAAGGGATCATTGCCATCCTTGTAGGCTTATTCCTCTTATACAGGCCTGCAGCAACAACTGTCTTTCTTATACAGATTCTTGGTATTTTCTGGCTAGCAGAAGGAATTCTTTCTGTCATAGGAGCGCTGATATTTTCGGGGAATAGGGTGTGGAAATTGCTTTCGGGTATTCTGAGCATTATTGCAGGAGTTGTTATATTGATGTACCCTATCTACAGTCCTTTCATAGTCCTTACATTATTCGTTATTTTCATAGGAGTATGGGCTATTATCAACGGGATCGTGAAAATTGCCCTGGCCATTAAAGGAGGAGGATGGGGAATAGGAATCATCGGTATCCTTACCATAATTCTCGGCCTGCTTCTTCTAACCAATTCTCTGGTAGGAGCCCTATTTTTGCCATGGATATTCGGCTTTTTCCTTATTATCGGGGGAATCGGGTCGCTTATCTGGGGACTAAAAATGAGAACCTGACACAGGTTATGACAGGACAGGAAGGAGAGATTTGAGTATGGAAAGACCTATTGGCATCACTATACTGGCCTTTGTAGCTATTGTTCTGGCATTTTTAAACGCTATTGTAATGCTTCGTTTTCTCGGTTTCTTGCCTTTTTTAGGGGTAATTGAAGGCCGCATTTTCAGTCTCTGGCATGCACTACTTTACGGCCTGCTCACCTACATATGGTTGTGGCTTGCTCAGATGCTCTGGCACGTGGACCCGGAAGCCTGGATGTTTCTGGCTGTTATCACAATATTCAATATGTGCATTGATTTTGTGTTACTGGTTACAGGAGGTTCATGGTATGATGTGAGAATTTCAATTCTCGTAAATACCCTAGTTCTCATCTATATCATGCTGCCTGGAGTGAGAAGAGCATTCGGTAAGGGTTAACGAGTGAAGATGCAGGTGGCACAGGTTGTGGTTCTTAAGTACCGAAAAAAAGTTTACGCCTTCCTGCTCCTTCTTTAATTTCTGGGTTTCCTGGATGGAAACAGAATGATGTGAGCTTGAAATACATTTTACTCTCTTTTTGACACGCCTTATTCGGGATAAAGACCTGTTTATCTATTTCCATGATAAATATACTAAAAGACAGGATCTTTCTGTCAATTAAAACCCGTAAGTCCTTTTGTCAGGAAATAACAATAATAACAATAGCAGTAGCAGTAACAGTAACAGTAACAGTAACAGTAACAGTAACAATAACAATAACAATAATAGTAGCAATAATTATAACAATATTGAGAATGAAAAAGTATATATCCACAGTTTTTGCAGTAGGAATAATGAGATCTAACCTGATCACAATTCTTTTGTCTTCCGAAAAAAGAACCGATCTTCTTCTTCTACTCAAAGAAAAGCCCCGAACAGTTGAAGAGATTAATAATGAGCTTGATACAAACTCGGTTGCGATTCTCCCCCAGCTTAAAAAACTAAAAGAAAATGGGCTCGTGATTCAGGAAAAAAAGATATATGAGCTTTCCCTTCTCGGGAAAATCATTGTCAGAAAAATGGAGTCTCTTGTAAAAGCCTTAAGGCAGCTTGAAAATGATTATAAGTAAAAACATGGCTCTGAAAATCTTAAAATTCTGCAGACCTTCTCCCTGAACCTGCTATCCGGCAGCCTATTCGAGATTTAGGCAAAGACCAGGTGATATGTTTCTGTCACCTCAATCCCTGCTGCCAGCGAATGAAAAAAATACTAGACTTATTACTACTTTTCAAGCCTTTTGATAATTTGTTCTGTTTCAAAAGTCTTTTACTAGTTTATTCTGTTTCTAAAGCCTTTTAATGTTTGTTCTGCTTTTTTCAAGCCATTTAGGAACTTATCCCTGCTTTTCAATCTGTTTTTGAGCTTTTTCCCTTACTTCTGCAAAGATGTCCTTTCCTTTTGCATCAATCCCCACAATAAGCGGCCCGAATTCTTCCACTCTGAGCACCCAGACAGCTTCAGGCATTCCAAGATCAAGCCAGTGGACAGCTTTTACTTCCTTGATTAACTCTGCAGCAAGAGCTGCACACCCGCCTGTATAAGCAAGGTAAACGGATCTGTTCTTCAAGGCATCGACCACGTCTTTCATTCCGCCTTTTCCTATGATTGCCCGGACTTGATGCGCTTTCAGAAAAGGAGGGGTCATTTTAGACATCCTGCCGCTGGTTGTAGGGCCAGCAGACACTACTTTCCAGCCGCCGTTTTCAGTTTTCCGCATCAGGGGGCCGCAATGGTAGATTACAGCACCTTCCAGGGAAAAAGGAAGTTCTTCTTTCTTTTCCCCCATCTCGAGAATTCTGGCATGAGCCTCGTCCCTGGCTGTCAGGATTTCTCCTGAGATATAGACTATATCTCCGGCATTGAGTTTATCGATATCTTCCTTCTTCAGCGGAGTTTTCAGGTGATATTCCATTATTCATCCCCTCCAAACACAACCGAAGCATGCCGGTTCGCCCAGCACTGGATATTTACTGCAACCGGAAGGGACGCAGTGTGGCAGTGAGCAGTTTTCACGCGCACCGCAAGGGCAGTTGTGCTGCCGCCAAGCCCCATACAGCCTATTCCAAGAGCGTTTACAGCCTCAAAGATCTCTCTTTCAAGTCCTTCCATCGGGACGTCAAGAGGCTCAAGCAGGGCTTCTTTTGCAAGCCTGGCTGCCGCATCAAAAGAACCCCCTATACCGACTCCTATGGTCAGAGGAGGACAGGGCATTCCTCCGGCATTCACTACGGTTTCGAGCACGAAGTTTTTGATGCTTCCGGTTTCAGTAGGGTTAAACATACGCAATACACTCATATTTTCCGAACCTGCGCCTTTAGGAGCAGCCGTGATCTTTAACCGGTTTCCGGGAACAATTTTCCAGTGAATATCCGGAATTCCAACCCCTGTATTGTTTCCGCTGTTCTTTCGGGTCAGAGGATGGACTGCGTTCGGCCGAAGAGGAATTTCTGCTGTTGCAAGGATCACTGCTTCCCTGATTGCAGCCTCAATGTCAAAACCCGGCTGAAATTCGCTCCCGATTTCCGCAAAAAAGATCATGATGCCTGTATCTTGGCACATAGGAACCCTGTATTTTTTTGCAATTTCAAGGTTCTTCAGGATTGCCTGAAGCTGGGATTTTGCAACCTGATTTTCTTCTGCAGCCTCAGCTTTCCTGAGTGC
>DAQQ01000029.1:0-1764 GCA_002508465.1 Methanosarcina sp. UBA7
AAGAATTTTCAGGATTGTTTTCAGGATTGTTTTCATGATCAGAAACTTGATTGATTGTTCGGAATACAGGATTCAGAGAATCAATTTTGAGTTTTGGGATCAGCTCAATATCTATTGATTAATTTCATGTACTGTATACAAAGAGCCTATCCCAAAACCAATATAATGCTAGAATATGAGTTATAATATTGGCGGTAATAGTAGATTAGATAACGTTTTGGGATAGGCTCAAAGCTTAGCTTCGAATTTACAGCAAATTTAGGACATACCTTTTGAGAGTTCTTAGATTTTCTTTTTTAATACGAGCCTATCCCAAAAGCTCATTTACTCTAATTATTGCTGCTACCATTACAACTCCTAAATATGATATCTCTTTAATTTCATATCTTGGAAATACTTTCTTGCATGACTCTATCAGCCTGTTTGAATTTTCTATAATTCAGTTAAGCTTTTTTAATACCTATTACTTGTCTATCCGAAAAATATTGCTTTAATTTTTCAACGTGCATTATTGAGTTTTAGATAGTTTATTAGTGCAGGAACAAACTCTGAGAAATTTATCTTTAAATGTGGGTACGATGGCATTTGAGAATCTCTTATAGTTCTCAGCGTAATTCATTTATAAAAAATAATTACAGATTCTTTACATAATCTCAATTAGCAGTGCCACAGCATACAAGATGACTTTTTTTGAGTGCCATGGCGAACATTTTTTATATATTAACCTGATGTATGCTCCAGATTGAGGTGCAACCGTGGAAACAAAGACAATTAAAATTAGTGCCGAGCTCTACGAAGCGCTCGATTTTTGTAGAGACAGGAATAGTGATAGTGCCTGGGAGTCTAGGAGCACGATAATTTCAAAATTATTAGTGCGATACGATGACACCTGCCAGCTTATACACGAGGACGGCAGCTACTGGTTCGCCGTTAATGGCAGGAAACGAAGTTTCCCGGAACTCACGCATACTACGGAAAATGTTAGAATTACGCAAAACCTTCATGACAGCCTCAATGAAGCAAAGATACATCCTGATGAGACAATAAATACCGTCTTGCAGCGCTTATTGTTTTCTTACTATGGAAACAAACTGGTTTACCGTATTAATATAAAATCCACCAGCAGCAAAGACAGCCAGGACTTAATATTTTTCATGCACGAGGCCCTCCTGACAGAACCAAAATTTAATAACGCATTGTTTATTGAAGTTGTAAATGTAAAGAATTACCCGGAAATGAAGAGTAAATACGAAAGAAGTACATTACCTCTATCGATATTGTACGATTTTGAAGGCCATGAGGTCTGGCGCATGGAAGGAAAGCATGATCTATATGAGGTAAGAAGAAAGTTGGAGTCCTTTATCGATTCGTTAGAAGAGTTTATTGACTGATGTGCAGGCTGGAGCTTGCAAACAGGCGATTTTCCGCATCTCACTCAAAAAAGCTTTTGAATACCTTTTGTTTTTATGTGGTAATACTAACGGACTAACATTTTATATGGTCCAACATGGACATTTAGCTATACTAACCGGCAGTTGAACTTTAAGTTTGCTAGGAATTGCTTTTTTAAGAAAGTTTAGGATCATAGTTATCTTTACAGACTAGGCTATCATTACGGACATTAGAAGTTTAACTCAAAAAGTTTCGTCATTACTTTTATGCTTTTGAGCATCTCGATAATAACCTTAGTTTGACAGTATAAACTAAATTTAGTGAGAGGCTTCAATTTTTTGTCAAAAATCAATTGACAGTATTCATAAATTT
>DAQQ01000029.1:1881-3039 GCA_002508465.1 Methanosarcina sp. UBA7
TGGCAAAAATTTGTTGGAATAATGTTACTTATCATTCCAAAGGATATGAAAACAATTTTCCCACATAAAAATCAAACTGTCAAACTAAGGATAATAGGCGTAGTGTTATCAGGTTTTTCAGGTGTCAAGTTGGCAAGTGTCATCATATCGTCAGGATGTCAAAGGCTTGCATTAAACCGTTCTACATTCTCGTTTAAAGAAATCAGGGAATTTTCTATCTCACTCGAATTTCCAGGGTTTGATTCCAGCACACAGAGTATTGAATTCACTACTGCTATGCCTGCCTCTATCATCTGAAACACGGGTGTGAGAAACCGAAAGTTAAGGCCGATTTCCTGGTCCGTTACTTCAGTTTCGTTATATGTTGACGTGAAATCAGTTTCATTGTTTTCGTCTTCAAAAGTGGTCTCTTCTCCATCAGTTAGTGCCACTGAAGTTGAAAGCGTTGACAAAATAACCAGGAAGCTTGCAGCTATCCTCAGGTAAAAAACCTGGACACTATTCATAATAATTTCCCCCCACTAATACCTCTCAAATTTAGTAAAATCACTCAATGACTAAAAATAGTCTTTTAAGACTATAAAAAGTTAGTTATTCATATAAATTATTATAGCAGGTGGAAAACTTTCATAAGGAGAAAATAGATTACTAAATATCTGGTGAATAGGATTTTAAGAAAACATTCTCTATAAAAAATTTGCAAGAATCTGTGAGGGGTTATGTCCACGCTACTGTTCTATAATTGTACTTTTAAGTGAAGTGAAACTGTAAACCATGGAATAAAGGAAAGTAAGGAAATTATAAGACTTCTTTAAATCGAGAAAAAAATGACTATAAGACTATAAAATTGTACTTGAGCTGTCTTTAGACTTCCGTCTTTTTCCGACTATGCTCCGAACCATTCTGACGATATGTATCCGTTCTCCAATTTTTTAGCTCAGTTTTGCAATCAGGTTGTGATGTTAATACAGAATGGTAATCGGACTTCAAGATGCAAGAAAATTAGCATAATTAATACCAAGAAAAGGTGATGAAGTTGACACATATGTTCCCTGAGCTTAAGAATCAGTGGGTTTACGCTTGTTCCTTAAACGATATTCCAGTAAAAAGGTGTATTCAGATAAGTAAGAAAAAGATGATGAGAAAATAATGATGAGA
>DAQQ01000009.1:0-9431 GCA_002508465.1 Methanosarcina sp. UBA7
TAGTAGGTACTGTCAAACTTAGGTTAGAAAACTATGAATTTTAGTTTCTGTCCAGTCAGACCAGCTATAAAAATGAAGTATTATAATTGGAATCTGAAAAACTGCAGTTTGGACAAGCAGTAAGTGATGCTTCTGAGAAGATTCATTACCGGGCTGGAACCAGGAACTTTATAATATGAGAAAACACACTTGTAAATCGGCAGCTTAAAATCGTTATCTAAATAGTGTATATTGCGATTATCTCAGTTCTAACCTGGTATCAATGGACAGTATCAGTCTTATCTTTTTGCGAGATCATACACGATAGAAATATAAATGCAGCGATCAATATAAGACTATTATTGCACTTCGATATGGAAATAGTTCACCTTAAGGTTCCAGGGTATAGCCTGTGGACTTATTCTCAGTAGAGGGAAGTATGAAGCTGGAAGAAACAACTGGATATACGGAAAACTATTTCACATTATCGAAGATATATATAATTATTGAGTCCCGACCCTGTACTTGGTAAATCCAGCTTTCATGTCGCCTACCATCAGGATTGGGCTTCCGGTAGCTTTGTCGTACAGACCATTGAGGCTAGTATATGTATGACTCTTTGGTATGCTTTCCGGAGTAGATTAAACAAAAATAAAGAAAGTCTCAGACGTTTCAAAAATATAAAGGTGATTTTATGAAACCAATGTTATTGGACTTTTCCGCAACATGGTGTGGACCTTGCAGGATGCAAAAACCGATTCTTGAAGAGCTTGAGAAAAAGTACGGGGATAAGGTTGATTTCAAGGTTGTCGATGTGGATGAAAACCAGGAAATGGCCTCCAAATACGGCATACATGCGGTCCCAACTCTGATTATTGAGAAAGACGGGACTGAGGTAAAACGCTTCATGGGAGTTACCCAGGGTAGTGTACTGTCGTCGGAACTCGATAAGATCCTCTAACCCTCAGCTTTTCTGACAAAGACCGCCCAGGGTTCCATAAACCTGGGGCTATCTTTTTCCGTATCTGTTTTTGTATGTTCCACAAGTCCGGAAGTGTCCTTTTTCGTATCCCTGGTTGTCTGTTTTTTGGACTCTTTCTATGATTCCTAAAACGGAAAAAGTTTTACTACCCGTATTCCTCAGTACTTTTTCCTCAATACTTTTTCAAACTGAACATATTTATTAATACTGTATATAAAACTTATTTTTATAATATAGGATCTGAATGGAAAAATGATGGAATTTAATACCTTCGTTTTCTGGTTTCCATATTAAACCGCATAGCTATTCTTAACTTCTTTATAGAGGCGCAGTAAATTCGTATTGAATAAAGAAACAGTAGCAGACGAACTATACATGTCTATTCTCTTACTGTGAAAAGTAAGTCCCTGAAACTCCTGGTTGAAAAATTCTAAAACTCCATAAAGGTAATAATAATTGACTAAGTTCGTATAAATTAATTATATGAGTTATCTGAGAAATTTTAATTAAAAAAATGTTTCTTAAACTGAAAACTCATAATACTATCTAAATAATGTTAGTTCAATGGGATAAATATTTATAGTCAGTATATCTTAGTTATATCAATGTAAAAACGTAAAAAAATTCAAAGTGAGATGAGAAAAACATGAAGATCCGAGTGGTTAGTTCCAGAGAAGAAATTTTTACACTTAACCCGAACGAGCGCGTTGTTCACCTGGCCTTCAGGCCATCGAACAAGGATGTTTTGGGCCTGGTTGAGACCTGCCCAAAAATCGAGGTAATTCAGTTGCCAAAATCCTATATGGCTACAGTTTCAAAATCCATAGAAATGTTCCTTGAGATGCAGAGAATCCAGCTCATTGAAGGGGACGTCTGGGGCCACAGAAAAGATATAAACGAGTACTATACCATTCCTTCCTCAGTGACTGAAAAAATAAAGGAAATGAAGTCCGAAGGTATATCCACTGAGGATATTGAAGCAAAGGTTTCAAGGGAAAATATGCTTAATCCTGAAATGGTCGCTTATATCATAACTAAGGAATCCACTGCCTGAGTTTCAACCGGATAAAATACGCTACAAGGTGTGTTTCACTGGAGATTAAACCGCAAAGGCGTTGAACTTTTCGCGTTTTCGCGATCTGATCTCCGGCTTAAATCTTCTACTAGAGAAGACTTATGTCCGGAAAAAGTAAGAAACCCTGAAAATATAATTGAGATCCGCTTTTCAAGAGGATTTTCTTATTTATTAATTATTTTCTTATCTTTTTTAAGAGATTTATAATCTGGAGAGGAATTGGAACTCCCAGGGTTGCTGTCGAAGTTGCTGTCAACGCTAACTGGAAGACAAGTTTTGCGATTTCTTCAGTGGCGTAACTCACAATAATTTCATTTGTGATATCTTTTCCAAATGATTTTATGGGATGCTTAACTTCCAAATGATTTCATGGGATGCTTTGCTCCCAAATGATTTTATGAAATGCTTGACTTTGGTTGTCCTCTATTATCTGGTTGACATTATTTTCAAATGCTCGTAAAATAGTTTTCAGTTCTTTTTCTGTTCTGAACCTCAGTGCAAATGGAGCTGACTTAAATTCCTTGTACAAAAACACAATCATTTGTCATACTAAATATTAATCATGATAATATCCACCATATAACACCGGACGATCGTACATTTTGAATCTTCACTATTTCCCTAACCTTAAATACCTTAAGTATTATTTCCTCAAGGATTTGCGTGATTTCTAAAAAACTGATTGATCTTGGTGTGCTGGCGCTCAGACAGCGTAATTCTCGCGGGACCTTTAAACCGCATATCTCACTTCGGTTCAGGGACAATGCCGGAGATTTGCGCACCTTTTCCATTGATACTACCAGGACAGTTGGAAAGTATCCTCAGCCCGATGCTTATCTTATAACTCATGCTCACTCCGACCACAACGGAAAATCGGCTATGCTCTCTCTCAATGCCGTTTGTACGGAAAAAACTGCAGTGGCGCTTGAAATCAGGCACGACAGAAAATACGCGGGCATCATGTGCAGGCTTGGGGATGAAATCGACATACAAGGAACAACGGTAAAGACGTTTCCTACGGAACATACTGCAGGCGCGAGTGCTTTTTACTGGGAAAACGATGTAGGGACAAGGATTCTGGTTACAGGCGACGTCAAAGATGCAAGCAGCCTTCCTCCGTGTGACGTCCTTATCACTGAAGCTAACTATGGAGACCCTGCAGATCCCTCCTGCCATTTTGCAGATGACCTTGAAGGCATGAAATCTGCACTTTTCGAAAAAGGGCCTGTAGCCTTTGGAGCATATGAATTCGGAAAGACACAGCGTGCAGTTGAACTCATAAGAGGCTTCGGATATGACGGTGCCATCCGTATGGAGGCAAGGACAAGGGCTCTTACTCGCAGTATGCTTGAAGATGCCGGAGAACTTGCAGGGCTTGATTCCGGAGAAGATGACGGGGTTTTCATAGTTGCTCCCTGGAATCTTGACAAGTTGCCCTGGAACATGAAAAAATATGTTTTAAGTTGCCGCATGGATTATCCTTACCCAACAATCAGGATAAGCGATCATCTTGACGCTTGCGGACTTGAAGATATGGTCAGGAGACTTTCCCCTGAAGTTACTCTTGTCTATCACCCAGGAGGGAATAGACCTTCAAAATTTTCAAAACATTTAAATTCGATAGGAATTGATTCGATATCTATAGATCAGATAGGTAATGTTTTAAGCAATGAATTTATTTAAAGCTGTGAGATTCGGTCTTAATACTGATCCCGAATTCAATTTAGAGGGCCTTGTATCAGAAACTAACTCCAGGGATTTAATTCTATATTGATTTAATTCCATATTATAGTTTCAGGAATCTTATTTCAGCACAAATTATCATAGCTTAATAAATAATTTCATTCTATTAATTTAAATATAATGATTTTAATCTGATATCTCAAATCTGCAAATCAAAATTTTATAACTCAGGTCTAATTTTTTAACCGAGATTAGATCCTGACTATGATTACATCTCGGGAATGTTAATTACCGTTCAGGAGAGTATACAGGTTGAGTAAGCAAAATCCGAAGTCAAAGTCCAGAAAGGAACCTGCAAAAATAGCAGAGGCTACTTCAGAAGTTCCTGCAGCAAAGATTGAGACTCCAGAGAAGAAAAGTTTTATCAAGGAGAGGACGCCTGAGGAAAAACAAAAGGAGCACAGGGACGGAATTATAAAGACGATAGTAGCCGCATTACTTGGCACAATCGCAGGAGTTTTATGTTTCCACCTGTATGGGACTGGAGAAGACAGGATCTGGTATGCTATACTTGCTATTGTTATTGGAATTACATACTACATACAGAAAATTTTGTATCCCCAACTCAATATCAGTACAAAGGAGTTCAAATTCAAGGACTGGTTCTACGTAGAGTTTATAGTTATTGATTTCTTCCTTATCGTCTGGACTCTCCTCCTGAACTAAACTCTTCTTTCCTGAACTACAAAAAGGCTCTCTTAAAGTTGAGGGCCTTTTATACAGTCTTTTATCAAGATTTTCACCTTTTTGATTTACTCAGCTCCTGTACTACCTGGCCTTTATTTCATTACACTCCTTAAAACTGGTATTTTATGCCTGCAATAGTCCAACGGTTCATATATTAGAGCAGGCATCTCATAACCGATGACCACTATATGTAAAATATCTTAGGCAAATGAACTGCTGTATATGCAAAATATCTGAGGTAAGTAAACTGCTGTATATATGCAAAATATCTGAGGTAAGTAAACTGCTGTATATATGCAAAATATCTGAGGTAAATGAACTGCTGTATATATGTAAAGTATTTTAGGCAAACGACTGCTGTATATATGGAAATATCCTCTTAACATACTTGACATTACATTATCAACTGCCTTGCCGTGGATAACCGTTCTTTACTATAGCAAGCATTACATTGCTATACTTCGGTTACGTTTGAAATCATAGCAAGTGCTTCATCTAATATTATTTAACAAATTAACGAAAAACGTAATTTTCGGGGACTATCATGAGAATAGCTATACTTAATAAAGATAGGTGTCAGCCCAGACGGTGCAGTAAGGAGTGCGAGAAATATTGCCCGAGGGTCCGGACAGGGGATGAGACTATTGTTTTTGAGGAAGACGGAAAGCCCGTCATTTCCGAGGAACTATGTGTAGGCTGCGGAATTTGCATTAACAAATGTCCTTTTAAAGCCATAACGATCATAGGGCTTCCTGAAGCTCTGACAGAACCCACTCACAGATATGGAGCAAACGGTTTTGCCCTCTTCGGGCTACCTGTGCCAAGGATAGGAAAAGTAACAGGGATTCTCGGCCCTAACGGGATAGGAAAAAGTACGTCAGTCCAGATTCTTTCAGGAGCTTTGATCCCTAACTTCGGACAGGAAAAAGGTGATTGGGATACTGTGCTTGAACACTATGCCGGAACTGCGCTTTATGACTACTTTAAAGCTGTTGTGGACGGGAAAGTTCGGGTTTCGCAGAAACCCCAGTACGTGGACCTTATCCCTAAAGCTTTCAAAGGAAAAACCTCCGAACTACTCGAAAAAACAGATGAAAGAGGAGTCCTTGATGAGCTTATCGACTATCTCGATTTAAAAAGCATAATCGACAGAAAAATCTCTGAATTGAGCGGCGGAGAGCTGCAGCGTGTGGCAATAGCAGCATGTGCGGCAAAGGATGCTCAGTTCTACTTCTTTGATGAAATTAGTCCCTACCTGGACATCTACCAGAGGATTAACGTCGCCCGCCTTATCCAGAATATCTCAAAGGATAGGGCTGTGCTCGTAGTAGAGCATGACCTTGCGATCCTGGACATGCTCACTGATGTCATTCACATTGCCTACGGAGAGCCTGCAGCTTTCGGTGTGGTTACTCTTCCAAAGAGCGTACGTGTGGGGATCAACCAGTATCTCAAAGGCTATCTCCCTGAAGAAAATATAAGAATACGACCTGAAGCCATCAAGTTTGAAGTCCATCCTCCAAGGGAAGACTACCAGTTAAGGTCTATGGTTACCTTTAATGGTTTTTCAAAGAAATTTGGAGACGGCTTCTCCCTCAAAGCTACAGGTGGGAGTCTTCGTGAAGGCGAGGTGCTGGGAGTAGTGGGCCCTAATGGGATAGGAAAATCAACCTTCGTAAAAGTGCTTGCAGGGGAAATCAAACCTGATGAGGGCGATCCAGGTATAGATGTCAAAATCTCTTACAAGCCTCAGTATATTAAAGCCGACATTCCTGTGCGCGTGCAGGACTTCCTGCGAGGGATCTCAAAACATTTTGGAACCAGCTACTACGAGGTAGAAATTTCAAACCCACTCCAGCTTGATAAAATCTATGACAGCCTTCTTACGGATCTAAGTGGCGGAGAACTGCAGAGAGTTGCGATTGCAGCCTGCCTTTCCCAGGAAGCCGACCTCTATATTCTGGACGAACCCAGCGCACATCTGGACGTGGAACAGCGTTCTATGGTCACGAAAGTCCTCAACCGCTTTGCCGAAAATAACAAGAAGACAGCTCTTGTTGTAGACCATGATATCTACATGATAGATATGTTGAGTCAACGACTTATGGTTTTTGAAGGCAAACCTTCTGTATACGGTGAGGCGCATGGTCCGTTTAGCATGGAAAACGGTATGAACAGATTCCTGAAAAACCTGGGCATAACCTTCCGAAGAGATGAGGAAACAAGGCGTCCACGTGTGAATAATTTGGGCTCACGGCTTGACAGGGAACAAAAAGACAGTGGAAATTACTATTACTCAGCAGGTGATTAAACTCGCATTGGTTACTTTAGTAGGTGATGCTGAACAAGGTATATTCAAAAGATCTTAAAAATTGGAAAAATGTCAAAAATCAGGTTACCTTAATAGGGAATCAGGTTTTTTGCAGAACCTTTTGAAAAGGTTTCTGCATATACTACCTTTTTCGATACTGGCATTCAATTCCAAAATAGTTTTTTATCTAATGTGTGAGTTTCTGATTTTCAATGAAGATAGAAAGTCTCGATCTGCCCGATGAAGTAAAACGGTTTTATCTCGATTCCGGAATTCTGGAACTTTATCCCCCTCAAGCCGAAGCAGTGAAAAAAGGGCTGCTTGAAGGAAGAAACCTGCTTGCTGCAATCCCAACGGCTTCAGGGAAGACTCTCCTTGCCGAACTTGCAATGTTGAAGTCTATCTTAGCAGGAGGAAAGGCACTCTATATCGTGCCTCTCAGAGCTCTTGCTTCCGAAAAATTCAAGCGGTTTAGGGAGTTTTCGGAACTTGGAATTCGAGTCGGGATATCTACAGGTGACTATGACTTGCGGGATGAAGGACTCGGAGTAAACGACATTATTGTGGCAACTTCCGAGAAAACCGATTCACTGCTAAGAAACGAGACTGCCTGGATGCAGGAAATTTCGGTTGTTGTGGCAGATGAGGTGCACCTCATAGACTCACCGGATAGGGGCCCAACGCTTGAGGTCACTCTTGCAAAGCTTCGGAAAATGGACCCTTCCTGCCAGATTCTGGCGCTGTCTGCAACTGTCGGGAATGCCGATGAACTCGCAGCCTGGCTGGAAGCCGAGCTTGTAGTAAGTGAATGGAGGCCTACTGAGCTTCTTGAGGGGGTATTCTTTAATGGGACTTTCTATTGCGAAGACAGGGAAAAACGTATTGAGCAGTCCACAAAAGATGAAGCCGTGAACCTTGTGCTGGATACTCTCAAAAATGATGGTCAATGCCTGGTTTTCGAAAGCAGTAGAAAAAACTGTATGGCTTTTGCAAAAAAGGCGGCTTCAACTGTTAAAAAGACACTTTCCGCAGAAAACAGGAAAATCCTTGCAGAAACCGCAGATGAAATCCTCGAAATCAGTGACACTGATACTTCAACGAGCCTTGCAGCCTGTATCCGTTCGGGAACAGCTTTTCATCATGCGGGTCTTACCACGCCTTTAAGGGAAATTGTGGAGGATGGTTTCAGGGCTGGAAAGATCAAATTGATTTCAAGCACGCCTACTCTAGCAGCCGGACTCAACCTGCCTGCACGACGTGTAATTATACGAAGTTATCGGCGCTATTCTTCTGAAGACGGAATGCAGCCTATCCCCGTGCTTGAGTATAAACAGATGGCAGGCAGGGCAGGCCGGCCAAGGCTTGATCCATACGGAGAGGCTGTACTTGTTGCAAAATCATATAATGAGTTTGTTTTCCTTTTTGAGAACTATATAAAGGCCGAAGCCGAGGATATCTGGTCCAAACTCGGAACTGAAAATGCTCTCAGGACCCATGTGCTCTCTACAGTCTCCAACGGTTTTGCGAGGACATATGATGAACTAATTGACTTTCTGGAGGCAACATTTTTCGCTTTCCAGTACTCGAACTTCGGGCTTTCTACGGTTGTGAACGAATGCCTTAACTTTTTGCGTCAGGAAGGAATGCTTGAGAAAACCGATGCCCTTATTCCTACAAGCTTCGGAAGACTTGTTTCAAGGCTCTATATCGACCCTCTCTCAGCTGCTCGCATTGCAAAGGGCCTGATAGAGGCAAAAAGCCTGAGTGAGCTTACCCTACTTCATCTGGTGTGCAGCACACCTGACATGCGCCTTCTATACATGCGGAACCATGATTATCAGGATATCAATGATTATGTAATGGCTCATGCAAGCGAGTTTGTAAAGGTGCCAAGTCCTTTCGACGCTACAGAATACGAATGGTTCCTGGGAGAAGTCAAAACTTCTCTCCTTCTGCTTGACTGGATCCATGAAAAGTCTGAAAATGAGATTTGCTTGAAGTTCGGTACCGGAGAAGGTGATATTCATGCAATTGCGGATATTGCGGAATGGATAATGCACGTTACCGCTCAGCTTGCCGGGCTCCTTGACCTGAAAGGTGCAAAAGAAGCCACAGAACTTGAAAAAAGGATTCATTACGGAGCAGCCCCCGAACTTATGGACCTGCTCGATATAAGAGGTATAGGGCGCGTGAGAGCAAGAAGACTTTATGAGGCAGGCTTCAGGTCCTCAGCAGAGCTTTCAGGAGCTGACCTTGAGAAAGTAGCAGCTCTTCTCGGGCCGAAAATTGCAGACCGGATTTTTAGGCAGATTGAGGGCAGGGATGCAGTCCCTCAAATTGTTGAGTCTGAACGTCCTGAGAAAGGTTCTTCTTCAGGGCAAAAGACAATTAACGATTATTGAATTTGCCTTTTTCATCTCTTTATATTTTGATAATTCGGGTTTTCTTAACAATTTTGTTCTCTGTTGACCGATCCAATAAGGGATAAAATATTAAATGAGGGTAGAGATTTAATGGAATTGGATTATCAGGTTAACCGATTATCTGGTTATCCGGTGTTAAATAACGGGATTGAATTATCAGATTAACCAATTACCTGGTTGTCAAGTGTTAAATAATGGGATTGAACTATCAGATTAACCAATTATCTGGTT
>DAQQ01000164.1:0-2185 GCA_002508465.1 Methanosarcina sp. UBA7
TTATAGAACGTTGGTATACTACTTTTTGAAGGGATTTTTATAGAAAATGCATTAATAACAGCAGACGGCACTAAAGTGTTAACTGTCGAAGAGTATGATCGATTTGTTAAGGCGATACCTGCAAAGTTTAAGCCTATCTTTGAACTTAACACAATTACGGGGCTTCGCTATGTCGAATTACAAAGATTATATTATAATCCATCATGGTACATTGAGAGCAGGAATCAAATAATACTCCCAAAGGAAGCCCAGAAGAAGGTCAAACAGAAAGCACCAAAGCGCACTATTGACAAACTTCCCACTACTTTTCCGTATCTAATTAAGGCATTTCAGGAAGGCAGGAGACCACCGGATCGTACAAGTTGGTGGGATAACCTTAGCAGGTGGTCTGAGAAAGCAGACATAAGCCCGAAAGTCGGCCCGAAGACTCCCAGGAAAACAATAGAGTCATGGATGCTTAAAGCTGGAGTACCGGAAATTGAGATTTACAGTAGACAGGGACACGACCCAGTAACGTCATTGAGGCACTACCAGAGTCTCAGTTTTACAGATTATGAAATGAGAGATATTGAAAAGAGACTTACTGAGTGGGGAATTCTTATAAAGGGAATTTAAGTGAATGTTGTCCATAATAACAAATATTGGAGTCTACGCCAAAATATTACTCTCGAATATTTTAATTTTTTCCATTATTCATAGGTTACATGCCTATTCTAAGATTTTTTGCAACGAAACCAATTATTTACATCAAATTAAGGATTTCTACAGAGCTACTTATTCATTTATTTAAAAGATTATGCAGTCCCGATTAGCTCTTTTATGGCTTCAGGACTTGAATATCCCTTCTCTTTCCAGCGAATAAAACCTTTCTGATCCAGCAAAAAACATAGGCAAAGTTCGTATCTTTCATCTTAGGGTTTCTTGATAGTCTGAGTAATCTCCATGAAAGGTAACGACATTACGGTTGTGTTGCAAAAATTTTCTTCTTGTACTTTGAGGCTATAATTGGTACCTTTATGTACTATTTTACCGGGTAATGAGAACAATTCACTTTCTAATTGTGAATGTTTTCACTTGTTTTGCAAATTAACCAGATTTTTTGCAAGGCAACCGAAAAATCAGCAGACTGTCAAATTTCAACATGATATTGCTTTTGGGATAGGCTCTACTTTTAAAATATATAATCCAAAAACAGTATTCTAAGGCCCGGCATAAAGATTAAGCAAATTTTGCTTAATTAAGAAAATTGGGTATGTTTAAATTAACTATTCAACTATTTTTAATAAGAAGCTTTTTAATAGGAAGCTTTGTACTATGGGCGATATAGCTACTGATGATGGATTTAATAAATATGGCTTTAAAGATCTTAAATTTTCTAACGGATATGGCAAAATCGGGAACAAAACCGTTAAGGTAAGCATTTACTGTCCGGCACGCCTATAATGGCGTGCTACTATTTTGTTTTGGAAAATTCGACTTGTGGAGTGTCATCTAATGCGGTTTATTTTAAGCATGTGGTTGACGTGCTAATATCGTCTGAGTCGAGATTTTAGTCTGCTGGCAGCGACAACAAAATAGTTAATACGGACTATAGGGGATGGGCGAGTATCAGGAGTGCAGAACCTGATTTAATCCAGGGCGTGGGTCGTAAATTCGGTTCGCTGGGGACTTTGGTATAATGTAACTAAAAAAATAAAATACTCTTAATATCTATGTGTATTAAGTCTCCGTATAACAGTGTGTGGTTCGTGGTCGCCGGCAATCGTTAATAGGTACTTATATAACGAGGGCTTAAGAGGCGTGAACGGAAATTTATCTGCGGGTACGCGGATTTTAAACCATGTAACTGGTTCGTGTTGGTTGGTGGCGCATTCTGGGAGTGAGCGAAATAATAAAAAAGTTAATCATGGGCAATGGTTTAAGGTTGGAAGAAAATTTCTTTTCAATTCTCTTTATCTTATATATTTTTATATTATATTCACCTTAGCGTATTAACCGCAAGGTTTGACATTACATCATCACAATATTTACTAAGTATGACCGTTGAAACTTTAATCTCGGATTTCGATAGGGATTGTAAGGCTCGCGGGTATGCGATCAGGACAATAGAGAGCTATATCAGCCATATCAGGTGCTTCCTTTCCCTTAGTGAAGTGGATGCCGATTATGAGGACTTGAAGTCCTT
>DAQQ01000164.1:2200-3299 GCA_002508465.1 Methanosarcina sp. UBA7
TGTCTACTTTCTACGATTTTCTTGAGTTCGAGAAAATTGTGGAAAGGAACCTTGTGCCTGCCTTCAGGAAAAGATATCTGCGCTCTTACAAGAAGCAGTATACGCCTGAAAGCAGGCAGCTAATAGACATTGAAGCTATGAAACAGCTGGTCAATGCTCCTGAATACCTTGTGTACAGGACCTTTATCCTGTTCCTGGCAAAGACTGGAGTAAGGCGGAACGAACTTATTACCCTGGACCGTGCAGATCTCGACCTGGATGGCCTTACAGTGCATCTCAAGCATACTGCAAAACGTTCCAACAGGACAGTTTTCTTTGACAAGGAAACAAAGGCCTTCCTTGAAGCCTACCTGGCTGAGAGAACTGACTCTTCGCCAGCTCTTTTTGTAGGCCGTCAGGACTCACACAGAATCACCAGGAACCAGGTCTACGATGTTGTAAGCGGGTACGCTGAGAAATTAGGCCTTCATGATCCAGAAGGCCATCTGGACGAAAAATTCGGTCCCCATTGTTGCAGGCATTGGTTTACTACCTGGCTTCGAAGGTCAGGTATGCCAAGAGCTTTTATTCAGGAACTCCGAGGCGATTCAAGAGGCGAGGCAATCGATGTCTATGACCATATCGAGCTTGATGAGCTGAAAGCCTCTTACCTGCAGTGCATCCCGCAACTCGGGGTAAATCCCTGAGTTTATTTTTGTAACTTGTTTATAATTTCTTCTATATGTGGTTCGGTTCCGAATTCGGGATTCATTTTTTTAATCGTGTTCAAGGTATAGGAGAAAATTATTTTCATTTGAATAAGTTCTCTGTGAAGATGAGCAATATTGAGAGTCAAGAAGATTATTGTCAAGCTTATAGTGGAAATAAAAAGAATAATGATATTTTCAGAAGTTAAAAGATTCATATTGTGAATATGAAATCTTTTTAAAAAACTTTTTTATTTGCGTTGGGGGCACTGCCTGAAAATGAAAACTAATTTTAAGAAAAAAAACTTGTATAAAATGAATTAATTTTAAGAAATAAGTTCTAAAAAAGGTTTATTTTGCTCGATTGGCGTCAATCGAGCTTTAAATTGATCCATAACGCCCGGACCGGGATT
>DAQQ01000151.1:0-4741 GCA_002508465.1 Methanosarcina sp. UBA7
TTAACGGTTGCTTCTGCATTTTCTCCGTTGCTAATAGTTGCTCCTGCGTTTGAACCTTCGTTAGCGATTGCTCCTGCGTTTGAACCTTCGTTAGCGGTTGCTCCAGCGTACTCTCCCGTGTTAATGGTTGCTCCTGCGCACTCTCCCGTGTTAATGGTTGCTCCTGCGTACTCCCCTATGTTAAGAGTAACTCCTTTGTCTGACGAGTTGTCAGATGTTAAATTCGATTTATTGTTATCGTCTGAATTATTAAGTTTATATTTTCTTTTTATATTAGAAACATTAATAACCGTGTTTTTTGGATTTAGATCATTATTCTGCCCAATGTTAAATACGACATTATTTAATGTAACATTATCAAATATGATACTGCCATCCGTAACATTGTTAAACGTAACATTATTAAACGTGACATCTTTAAATGTGATATTATTAATATCGTCGTCGACTCCTGTGGAGTTATCTGCTGAAGCAACTGCAGCTAACATTAAGAAACAAACTACAGTTAACAGATATCGTATTTTTTTCATTCTGAGAAACTGTTGCTTTTTCACTTTCCCACTCTCTACGTGCACTCAGTTTAGATAATCGTATGCTGTTGGTGTATCAATCCACCTTACAGATCGATACACCGTACAACCCAACTTTTTATAATATTACATATTTTATATATAAAAACGCATGAGGGACTATAGATTGGCAGTCTCTCAAATATGCTGTAAATATGAAGTCAAGTTTTTGCATGTAATGGAGAAAATTGATCTTCTGATATCGAATTTTCGACCCAATAATTTCTTGAGATTTATTACTTTATGTAAAAATTTATACATTGGTTATGTATTGGATTTTTAACCTATAAAATGCTATAGTATATTTTTTCATAAGACAACTTAATATTTAATTGTCGAATACATTAAATCTGACTTTCCGAATATCTCTCCTCAAAAGTAGTACTGCAATTCCGAAATAGGTTCAAAACTTAACTTTTTAATAGATCCGAAGATCACGGATTTTTCCGGGAAATAAGGAATTAATTTTGGAATCGAAGCATTAGTATTTCTATGTCTTCTTCAAATTAAATGGAGAATTTTCCAACTCGAAAAATATGCAATAATTATTTTATACAGTAAGGAAGCTAAATGCGTCGCTTGAGGTTGTTTCTCATACTTGATTAAATTCTTAAATTCTCAGCAAATATATGAAAGTTTTTTTTACCCATACAATTTGAAGAGGATACTTCAATTTTGATTTTTGTAATCATCCAATTACAAAAATTTACATATCTAATCTAATTTTTTCATTTTGGAACTTAACACTGTCAGTGTAAGTTTATTGAGATAAATTAAAAGGAGAATGCTAGAGCCAGCTTTAGAACCTATCCGGAAAGTGTCGTAACCTACTGTATCTTTAAAGTTGGTGGTGTAGCGAAAGTTCGGTGATATCATAAATTTCAAGAAGTTAAATAATAAAAAATTCCATATAGGAAGATAAATTTTTTCATAATACGTAAAAACTTGATTTCAAATTTATAGCGAATTCGTGACACTCTCTTGAATTTATAACTAATCTTGATAATTTTTTAACATTTGTGGAGATAAAGAGTAAGGGAAAGCTCTTTTGCTGTTTTAAATCATCTTTGTAGTTTTAATTAACCTTCATTGTTTTAATTGATCTTCGTGGAACGGTCTATATAATACTGAGCCAGTTCATTGCCCCACTCCAGGGCACCTGGAGTAAAACTTGTGATCTTCCTATGATCGAATTCCCCTTCTTTTCCGAAGAGTTTCAACATCAGGAAATTATCTGTAACCATGAAAGAAGAGGGTCTTATTTTACCGGAATATATATAAAGTGACACTTTATTTTCAAGCAACACATTATATTCTTCTTCAAAGTCATTTTTAAATCTGTTATACACTTTTTCATCGAGCATAAGGTGTACTTCAGCCCCGTTTTCCGCGCAGGTAGCATGAATCGACGGGCAATCAGGACAGAAATAAGAGTAAAAGGATTTTATAGTTTTTGAATCATTCAGTCTGTCACGCAAATACCCTGGAAACTCGAAAATATGGTCAAGATCAGGTTCGTCCAGGTTACACTTTTCCAACATATCAATTTTCTTAATTAAATGTTTTGGAATAGGAGACCTATCATGTTTTGACCAGTAGTCCTTATTTCCGTCAAAAACGTCAAGAACGGATTTAAGAGGAAGCATTTTCTCAACGATTACTGCTCCTATATCCGAAAGTTGGTAGATACTTCCTTTCTGCACTATCATATCCATATCTTTCAGTTTTTTAATCTGAGGCATTAGAGCACAGGAGTTTACGTTAAGAACTTCTTTTATATCGTTAATATCCATAGGCCCGTTAGCTAACTGAACAAGAAGATTTTTTCTTTTTTCAGAGAAAAAAATCAGATCTATAAGGGAACTCATGTTTATCAGCTTCCAATTACTCATACATAATCTAAATCGGAACAAATTCGCCAGAATTTACCCCTAAAATCTACCAAGATCATGAAGCAGCACAGTTTCAGCCTTTAGTCAAGAGATGATGGAGTAAAAGCGTTTCATATCAACGACACGTATCGCGTTAATCAGTATTAGAAGCAATTAAGATTTTATCATTGCTTATTTGAACCCTGTTCAGACATATATTCGTGTGTCAATGATAAAACGTTCTTGCCTTAAAAACGGAGAATAATGACTCTTCGTTGTTTTGTGTGGATATCCTCATAATGTCCTCATAAAAACCAAGGCGGTCTTGAATTGAAAATTATCTTATCCATAGAGAATGGCGAAGAGCCGAAATAATTTTCAGCCAGAAATAAATTAATGCTATGAAGATTATATTTACTTTCTGATAATGCGTAATATATATTGTAGAGATAATATTTAAAGTATATTGAAAAAGAAAGCTCTTTTAGAGAGGCTATCAAATTACTCTAAAAAATCCAGAATCTAATTTAACAGCCGTTTTTTGTGAAGATCTCCTATGTGTGTTCTTATCTCTAACCAGTTCTATACTATTTTACTAGCAATCCAATCTAAGAAAACAGATACGTCCACGAATAGTGAAATAGAAGGTAAGTTTTTATCAAAATTCTAATTTGAAAACTTCTTAGATTTACGCCGAATATTACAAGTGCTATTGACCCGTAAGCAGGGTCAATCTCTTCAAAGCTCTGGATACTCAGGACTCCTTTAAATATGCAAATCAAGCCTTCAAATTTTTAATACCCTTAAATATTTAATGACCTATTTTTTTCGAAACTACATAATTTTAATCCTTTTTGTAATATTGGAAATATAACATGTTGGAAAATTCAGGTAAGCATGAAATTTAAGGAAAAGATTGTTTTTAAAAGGGGAAAATATTACATGTCAATAAAAAAACAATGTCGGTTAAGCTATATACAATTGAGAGAATATTTAATTGATAATCAGAGAGCCAAAATAAGTAATAATCTCTGGAAATAAATCCTGAAAAAAAATCCTAAACCCCAGTTACAGTGTCATGGCAATGTCTCGTCATTTTTCGACATTCTGTAGAGGCATTGCCATTATCCAGAGATTGATTCGGACTCTGCTTAACTTATGGAAGGTGTAAAGGCATGAAATGTATACTAATCGGAGGCTTCCCGGGAAGCGGGAAAACCACACTGATAAGAAAGCTCGTCGAACACCTGGGAAAACAGGGGCAGAAAGTAGCAGTTATGGTTAACGAGATCGAAGAAATAGGGATCAATGATATTATCTCAAAAGGAGAGGTTGAAACCAGGGAAATTACAAGTGACTGTGTCTACTTTACCCTGAAAATCAGTATGGAACACACCTTGAGAAATCTTATTTCATCTTATAGTCCGGACACTATTATAATAGAACCCACAGGAATAGCTTTCCCTGGGCAAATAAAAAGAAATATTGAGAATATGGGAATCCCGGGAATAACTTTTGCCCCAATAGTGAATCTTGTGGATGCTGGGCAACTGGGTCAAGAGACAGGCAAGCTGCAAAATTTAATGAAAAATCAGGTAGGTGAGGCTGAGATCCTGGGCATTAATAAAGTCGAACTGATAAACAATCGTGAAGAGCTCCTGGAAATCTGCCTGTTCCTGCGCAAATTAAACCCTAAAGCAAGAATGATCCATTTTTCGGCTTGTCACGAAGGAGAAAACTTTGACAAGCTGCTCGAGTTGCTGGAAGAAAACAGCAGGAGAAAAGTGACTCTAGGCAAGAAAAACTCAATTCAAATGTCTGGAGTTTCGGTTTGTTCATCCTAATTTGAAATTGCGCTACAGGAGGCTCATCGAAAAAGCAATTTTTGTTTCCGAGTAGATCCTGGAAAGCATAAGAAATCAGGCAGAAAAACTGAACTTTAAATTTGTGTCAGACCATAATTTCAATTCAAATCTNNAGGAAATAAAGATGCTTTCTGCAGTAACTTCAGTGCCCACAGATGAACTTATTAAAGCTGCAGATGGTAACAAGCAGACATCTGAAAGAAAGGCAGCTTTCCTTCAAAAAAGTGGAAAGAAAAAGGCCAGGCTATAGCCAGGACACAATCATTTATTAAAGTTGAAAAGCTTTGGCCTTCCTTTATTGTTTTATTATTGTTCTTTTTTGGAATGCTCTTCATAACGTTTTAAAGCCTTTAGCTTTGCAGTTTTGTTGTTGCAGCAGGCCTGTTTTAACACGTGAAAATAAAATAACTCTTCATCGGTCATCGGTTAAGGAAAA
>DAQQ01000151.1:4804-27451 GCA_002508465.1 Methanosarcina sp. UBA7
TTAACCGAATACAAATGAATAACTCTTACATTGGAACTTGATTATGAAAAATCAATCGTTTACTGATAGACTACCAATTTTGCTATTTTTACAATACTTGCGCTAGACTTTTTGCTCCATACAAACCACTAATGTTTAACAACTTTGTGACTTAAACCGATAATAGCTTCTATAGAACATTTAAGATATATGTCTCATGAAGCATACAATAACTATAGAAAATGTGGTGGCATCCACCACCCTGGCAGAAGAGTTCGACCTGCAGAAGATTGAGGCAGGGCTAGAGAAAGCAGAATATAATAAAGCGAAATTTCCTGGCCTGGTCTACAGAATTGAGAGTCCAAAGGCTGCTTTTCTAATTTTCACCTCCGGAAAAGTAGTATGTACCGGAGCCAAGACTATCAAAAATGCTAATATGGCCATAATCAATCTGGCTAACACGCTCAGATCCATTGGCTGTGAGAAAATAAATCCAGAACCTGAGGTTCATATTCAGAATATTGTAGCCACCGCTGATTTGGAAACTAACCTGAACCTGAATACCATTGTTATAGCCTTTGGTATGGAAAACGTAGAGTACGAACCAGAGGTATTTCCCGGGCTTGTTTACAGGCTCGGGAACCCCAAGATAGTAGTGCTAATATTCAGCTCTGGTAAACTGGTGATCACAGGCGGCAAGTCTCCCGAAGATTGCGAGAAGGGACTGCAGATTATAAAGAAAGAGTTTGATAACTTAGGACTTCTTTATTGAATCTTTTTAAACTCGAGAGTAAGAATGATGAGTTTTTCAGCCTGGAAAGGATAAGGACAACAAAGTAGGAAGAACATTTCCGGTTTGAAAGTTTCCTATTGAGGACAGTTGCGGCATGGACATAGATAAATGATAAAGGAAGAATGTTTCCTGTACAGGACAACCGTGATCTGCCACACAAAAACTTTATATAAGATAAAATGGTCATCGCCCCCTGTCAAGAAGATGACCCTCAAATAGAGAGGTAAAGTACTCTTTCAGCTATTTGGAGAAAACTGACTACGGATCAGCAACAGAATTTCAAACAATTATAAAGAAGCATACTTGATGAAAAATTCAATACAGAGGCGGAATAACCTTCCAGGAAAATAGCTTGTCTCTGTTTAAAAAAGAGTTGAAAAACGGCAAAATAACGAATCTGAATAAACACCAGAGAGTTAAAAGATCGGAGTTATGAAAGCTCTCAAGCAGTTTCTACCAAAAGCAAGAAATTAGGGGATTTCTGAGGAGAACTGAACAAGAGATTCACTTTACTTGTGTGCTTTCAAAAACATACTTTGATCATCCAATTTTGCCTTCTCAAATCTCCAGTAAGAAAACAAATCTACTTGATAACCTCCTCGCTCAAAATAAAAACCTCCTTATCTTCGCCCCCTGCAATAAAGTCTCCTTTGAATGGAAAATAATTGTCACATAAATTTTGATCTCATTGTTTAGATCAAAGAGGACAAAAAAATACTTCTTTTTAATAAAATCATTTGCAGAGAAAATTGAGAAGAGAATTATAAAATTATAACGATTCAAAAATTAGCATCGGTGAAGGTATATGCAATAAAATCTAACTGTGATCTGCAAGTGCATCCCGGAATACTAAAGGGAGTACACTTATCAGAATTAACTGGAAAAAAGATCATTAGAGCCAGGAAATGGAAAATAAAAAATATCTGGACCTGGTAACTAAAGAGCTTTCTGAGAAGATTTAAAAACGGAAATAAAAACGGGAAAAACAACTAAAAAGCCCTTTTCAGAAAGCTTGAAAAACGAGAGAAAGAACTGAAATCCAGCTTCTGAATAACCAGTACACCACTTAAAGTTATCTAGTTCCCCCAAATGGAAGGAATTCGATCTGGAGGTTTTCGAATTCTTTGACATTGTATTTAAGAAGTATCCGGCAAAAAGCTTGAGAACTTCAGGGAGATGTAACTTGCAGGGTCAACGATCTGAGCAATCCGAGACCTTTTTGCTAAATGGAGGTTAAAATATGTTGGATTTGAAACTGGAAGACATCGATGGCATATTAGTACGCTACAACGTCGCCCTCGAAAAGGAAATGACCCCTGATGAAGCCGCAGAAGAGCTTTATCCAAAAGACGAACTCATCTATCCTGTTGCAAAAGCAATCTATGAGGGAGAAGAGGATGACGTAGTTGACGCACTTCAGGCTGCAATCGATGCAGGCAAGAAGCCAATCGCCCTTATTGACGATGCCCTTATGGTAGGAATGGGAGTTGTAACCCAACTCTACGATGATGGTATCATTTTCCTCCCGAACGTTATGATGTCCGCTGATGCCATGCTGGCAGGAATCGACTTCTGCAAGAGCCAGACCACTGAAGTTCCCGAACCAAAGGGCAAGGTTGTCTGCCATGTTGCAGAAGGTGACGTCCACGACATCGGAAAGAACATTGTTGCTGCCCTTCTGAGAGCAAACGGCTACGAGGTAATTGACCTTGGAAGAGATGTTCCTGTAGACGAAGTAATCGCTGCAGTTGAAAAAGAAAAGCCAATGATGCTCACAGGTACTGCTCTCATGACAACCACCATGTATGCATTCAAGGAAGTTAACGACAAGCTCCTTGAAAAGGGAATAAAGATCCCATTCGCATGTGGTGGCGGTGCTGTGAACCAGGACTTCGTGTCTCAGTATGAACTTGGAGTTTATGGTGAAGAAGCTGCAGACGCCCCCAAGATTGCTGACGCAATCGTTGCAGGTACTACAGATATCACAGCATTAAGAGAGGAATTCCACAAACACTGAGGAGGGAGCAAAAATGGTAAAAAAATACACTTCAATGGCTTACGCTAACGCAGATGAACTAATTTTCGGAAATTCAAAGTTCCCTGTAAAAGCAGGGCTTGGCCTTGAAATCGGTGCAGGTTACACATCCCCCGAAGTTAACTATGCCCCAAGGCCTGGCGCCGGTGCATCCAAAGAAAAGCTCATCAAAGAGTATGAAAGGATCACCACTGACATTATGGCAAGAATGGTCCAGATCGGAGCTCCCTCTGTTGTACTTGAAACTGAACACGTTCAGCAGATGTCCAACAACCCATCCTGGGGAGGAGCTGTTGCACATGCCCAGAAGACAATCATGGAAGAATACCATGACGAATACGGCATAAAGTGTGCACTTCGCCACACAATTGGTGACATCCGTGAAGACCGTGACTACCTCCAGCTCAGAGGAGACAAGTACAGCACCTTTATGGAAGCCTTTGAAGAAGTTGCCAACAATGGTGCAGACCTGCTTGCAGTTGAATCAATGGGCGGTAAGGAAGTTTTCGACTATTCTATTCTGAGAAACGACACTGCAGGTATTCTCTTCGGTATCGGTGTACTCGGTAGCATGGACATGGAAATGGTCTGGTCCGACATTGCAGATGTTGCAAAGAAGACCGGAACTATAGCCTCAGGTGACACAGACTGTGCTCAGGCAAACACTGCAATGTTCATTGCAGGCGGTCTGCTTGACAAGAACCTTGCCCACACAACTGCAATTGTTGCAAGGGCAATCTCTGCAGCAAGATCCCTCTGTGCATATGAAGCCGGTGCAGTAGGCCCTGGAAAGGACTGTGGTTACGAAAACAGCATCATAAAGTCCATTGCAGGTGTGCCAATTACTCAGGAAGGTAAGACTTCAACCTGTGCTCACTCTGACCTGATGGGTAACATTGTCATGCAGTGCTGTGACCTCTGGTCCAATGAATCTGTTGAGTATCACGGTGAATTCGGTGGTACTACAGTTCAGTGCTGGTCCGAAACCCTTGCATACGACTGTTCCATGATGAACGTCGCACTCAAGACCGGAAAAGCAAAGGATCTCAGAGACATTCTCGTGCTCTCTGACAAATACAGAGACCCCCAGGGCTATGTGATTGCCTATGACAACGCCTACAAGGTAGGACAGGCAATCGCAAAGGATGGAGACAACAACTACCTCCGTGCAAAGAACGCAGCAATCGAATGTTGCAACATTGTCGAAGAAGGTGTCAACTCCGGTAAGCTCAGACTTACAAGATTCGAAACCAATGCTCTTGCAAAGGTTAAGGCTGACCTCGAAGCTCTCACCGACGATGCTGACAAGTTCATGAGCGATAACCTGACTAAATTCAAACAGGAAGTTGCAGTTTTCAAACCAGAAAACTACGGGCTCTAAGCCCTAAACTTCTTTTTTTTGATTTTTTTTAGGAAATTGGCTTCAGGTGAAACCATGAGCGAAAACGTAGGAACTGCTACCGTAATAGTTGACAAGACTGCAAATGCTGCCCCCCTTGGTTTTACCGGACTGGGCCTTGCAGCAGTCCTGTTAAGTCTGAGCTACATCGGGGTATACCCTGTAGAATCAATGATTGTCTCGATGGCAATATTTCTAGGTGGGTTCGCCCAGGTGTTTGCAGGAATTATGTGCTGGAAAAAAGGAGATGTTTTCGCAGGGACTGCATTTTCTGCTTTTGGCCTATTCTGGTTCTCACTGGCAGGATTACTTATTATGCCTGCAATCGGATGGGCTGAAGCGTCGTCTGGAACTGCTATGGCCGCGTATCTCTTCATCTGGGGTGTTTATACCTTTGTTATGCTGATCGTTACTATGAAAATAGGAGTCCGTGCCCTCCAGTTTGTCTTTGCTACATTATTTTTGTTATTTGTATTGCTTGCTGTTGTAAACGCAACCGGCAGTACAGGGTTGCTTGTAATAGCTGGCTATGTAGGACTTATTATGGGCCTTGGTGCTCTTTATACGGCTCTTGGCATGGTAATGAATGAGATTCATGGAAAAACTGTAATCCCACTCTAAATAGTAAAATCAGCGTTTATTGGGTAAAACCCTTGAACACCTGAAGAAATACCTGCACAACTTCGAAAACGATCTGAAATCCACAAGATTGCAGGAAAAAATCTTAAAAAACAGCGTAAAACAAAATTTCAGGTAGGCATAGGTCTTAAGCCTGTGCTTGCCAATCCTCCCAATATTATTGCATGAGTGGCTAACCTCTGTATTGTGACCGCGTTATAAAATATAGGCACTTGAGTGCCTGTTTAATTTTTAGAAATACCATCGTTTTTGTTTTTACCAAGCCTTCTCAAAAAAGGCTTGAGCGAAAACCCCAAGCAGTATTTGGATTTGAGAAACTTATCCCCAAGCCCTATCGGCGTGATCAACCGGCGCAACGGTTGCAGCACAGCCTTATGAGAAATAAATGACCGAAATAAAAAGACCCGCTAGAAGGAAGATTGGAAGAACTAGTTAACGGTGAACTTCGAATGCAAGCGGATAAAAAGCTTGACGAAACCCGCAATAAAACTCTCAATAGATCTTATACAGGGCTTGCTTTAAGTTTAATGCTGGCACTTTTCAAGCTGGTAGTCGGGATTTTGGGAAACAGCGCTTTGCTTGTTGCCGACGCGGTTCGTTCATTCTCCGAATTTATCAATGAGTGTATAAAGCTCCTGGATTTTTCAATTGGAAGCAAACCTGAAGATGAAAGTCATAACTACGGACATGGAAAAATTACAACCCTCTGTATGGGAGCAGGGGCTTTAATTCTGTTTTTTGCAAGTTTTCAAACGATTTCCCTGAGTTCCGGTGAATTACTCATGTTTTTGCAGAGTAAAGTGCTCGAAACTCCTGAAATCATTGCACTTTATGCTGCAATCGCAGCCTTTATATTAAAAAATATTATGGCTGCTTTGACAGCAAGTAGTGAAGCACAGGCTAAAGAAGTATCCTCAAAAGCTCATATCCCCGTAAAAGGCTTATCAATTACCCCGATAAAATGCTTATTAGTCATCCCAATAAAAGGATTATCAACCATTCCAATAAAAGACATATTGATATCCGGTTTTGTTATTTTAGGCATAGGATGCACGTTCATGTCTGAAAAAGGCTTTAAATTAGCTGATTCTTTCGCTGCGCTTCTTTTAAGTCTCTATCTTCTTGGAACTTCAGTCCGACTTCTCTACAGGATTGCAAACGAGCTAATAGAAGCTTCCCTTGATGAGGAAAATAACCTTAGAATCATGGAGATTATAAACAAAACCGAAAACGTCACGGGTTCCGGGGAACTTAAAACCCGCAGAATAGGGAACAGTATAGCAATCAATGCGAGTGTCAATGTGAATAACTCCTTGAGTGTCCTCGAAGCAGCAGAGATAGCAAACCTGGTCGAAGAAAGGCTGAAAGAAGCTTTTACGGAAAATGCATATGTATTGATAAAAATAGAGCCTATCCCGGGAAATAATCAGAATTTTAAAAGCAAAGATAGATTTTCTAATGAAAAGAAAGAAGAAAAGGTAAATTTATTTTAACAAAATAAAAACGTAGAAAAAATAAAATAATATGGTAATAATGGTAAAAAGCCGGCTGTAAACTTTCTGCATAGGGGGTCTAAATCCATGCCAGGTTTCAGAGAAATATGAATCTTGCCAATTCAATTGTTAAGGACAATTAATTACATGAAGTTAAAATAGGTCTGAAAATGCCGGGAAGTATCTAATTCGCAAAAGAGGTTGAAAATGCACTATAGTCTTGGAATCGATGCAGGGGGCACTTATACTGATACTGTTATCGTTAGGGACTCGGATGGGTCTGTTATCGAATTCAGTAAAGCGCTGACTACCTATCCTGATCCTCTCCCTGGAATGAAAAACGCTATTGAGGCGCTTAACCCGGAGTATCTTAAAGATATTAAGCTGGTATCCGTATCTACAACCCTGTCTACGAATACTATTCTGGAAAGTACTGGGTTTCCAGTAGGATTAATTATGGTAGGGGATTATGTGATTCCTGAAAAACTTCCTACGGTCTATTGGGTTGCAGTCTCTGGCGGGCATAACAATGATGGGGAAGAGTTGAAGGCTCTTGACATCGATTCCGTAAAAGAATTCGCTCTAAAAGTAAAAGATAAGGTTTCGGCTTTTGCTGTTTCTTCATATTTCAGTAACCGCAACCCGGAACATGAGCTTGCTGTCAAAAAAGTAGTAAAGGAACTTACAGGGCACCCCGTTGTTTGCGGACACGAACTTTCTCAGGATCTCGGGGCCTACGAAAGGGCTATAACTGCATTTCTTAACGCTCAGTTAATTCCTGTTACTCACAAGTTTATTCAGGCTATAGTCAAGGAGTTTGAAATCCGAGGTATAAATGCAAACCTATTGATGCTGAAATGTGATGGTTCAGTGGTAGGGATAGAAGAAGCGCTGGAAAAACCCATTGAGACAATATTCTCAGGGCCTGCCGCAAGCCTTGTTGGGGCATCTCATCTGAGCAGGTTCAATACCTGTGCTATGATCGACGTTGGTGGCACGAGCACGGATGTAGCCATGATTGAAAACGGGCTTCCCCAACTCAGCAATATGGGTGCCGTTGTCGGAGGCTGGCAAACCCGTGTAAAAGCCATTCGTATGGAGACCTCTGCAACAGGAGGAGACAGCCATATCTGGGTAAAAGGTGACCGGGTTTATATCGGCCCTCGTCGGGTAATTCCACTCTGTCGGGCTTCGGTCATATATCCAGGTTTCAAGGAAAAATTGAAATTGAACAGGGTTGCAAAAGGGTATCTCTGCGAAAGCATCCAGGTAACAAAATTTTATGTCAGGACTGACTTCAAACCTATTGAATTGAAGGCAGGGGAACGGGAAATCTACAGGTATATCGGAAAAGAGCCTGTTTCCTTTGGAGATCTGCTTATAGCCCTGAAAAAACGCCCTTCTCCATCTATTCTGGACTCATTGGTCCAGAAAAGGCTAATCCAAGCGATAGGCTTTACCCCTACTGATGCCCTTCATGTGCTTGGAGAATATACCGAATGGGATGTGGAGGCTGCAACAATTGGGGCTTCCATGCTTGGGAGAATACTGAAGCAGAGCCCAGAATCTTTCAGTGCGGAAGCAAAACGTAGGGTTGCCCGAAATATTGCCGAAGACCTTATTGCCTATCTTATAGAAGGAATGCCGAGAAACGAGATTGATAGAGTTCTTCTTGGAAGGAACTTTACCCGTTTCAGAGTTGAAATTCCTGTAGTGCTTTTAGGAGGACCTGTAAAGGCATACGTTGAGGATCTGAGAACCCTTATAAATGCTGATTTCATAGTTCCAGAGCACGCTGAAGTTGGTAATGCTGTGGGAGCCCTTGTCGGAAAAGGAATTAAAAGGGTAGAGATTCTTATAAAAACAAAAGTCATTAAATCTCTTGAAGGTAAGGCTGAGAATATAGATAATGAGGCTCATGAGAAGTGTAATGCAGAAGATACTTTGCCGTATCAAACTAAAAATGAGTTCATTGTCTTTTCTCCATCTGAAAGAAAGAAATTTGAAAGCTATAGTGAAGCCATTGAGTTCGCAGAAAAGCTTGGAAGACAGCTTGTTATGGACTACATGGTGAGTGCAGGACTTCAAAAAGAGAATATAAAAATAGACGTAAGCAGGAAGCATCTGGCGCCGAGCGGCTGGACTGATGTGCCCCTGGAAACGAAACTTGTTTTCGTAGGGATAGGAATCCCAAAAACTACGATTACGGCCTGAGAGGACAAAGTAAACTGGAATATTAGCAGCCGGATAATATAAACAGGAATATATATCTTGAGAATAACTTTACAATTCCGGATAAGAAGGATTTACACAGCTAAAAAAGGATCTGAATTGTGTAACATAAAGTAAAAATGGGGCTGTTTTGACATGCAATATAGTCTGGGTATTGACGCAGGTGGAACCTGCACCGATGCTGTAATTTTAAGAGATTCGGACAGCCGGATCCTTGATACCAGCAAGGCGATTACTACCTATCCGGACCTTATGGTCGGAATTCGAAATGCACTTGATAAACTAAATCCGGAGTATCTTAGCAAAGTAAAACTGGTATCGGTTTCCACAACCCTGTCGACAAATACCATTCTCGAAAAAACAGGGTATCCTGTTGGTCTGATTCTGGTAGGGAACTATACTGTCCCGAGAGAACTTCCAGCAGATTACTGTACTACTGTAAAAGGAGGACATGACAGCAATGGAGATGAGCTGCAGCCTCTGGACCTCACTGCCGTGGAACAGTTTGCAGTAAGCCTGAAAAAGAAAGTCTCCGCGTTTGCGGTGTCTTCGTATTTCAGCACAAGAAACCCGGAACATGAGCTTAAAATAAAGGAAATAATTCTTAAATTGACAGGGCATCCTGTGGTTTGCGGACATGAATTATCTCAGGAGCTTGGAGCTTACGAACGGGCAGCTACCGCTGTCTTAAATGCCCAGCTAATTCCTATAACATACCAGTTTATTCATTCTATCACTGCCGAAATAAAGAAAAGAAACCTTGATGCGAAAATCTTTATGCTGAAATGTGACGGCTCGGTTATAGATATAAAAGGTGCAAAACTACGCCCCATTGAAACCATATTCTCAGGCCCTGCTGCAAGTGTTAAGGGAGCTTCTTACCTTTCAGGGCTGGATACATGTGCCGTAATCGATGTGGGGGGAACAAGTACGGATGTTTCCATAATAAAGAACGGAGTTCCTGAGCTTTGCGAGAAAGGAGCAGTTGTAGGAGGCTGGCAAACCCGAGTAAAAGCAATCAGAACAGAAAGTTCGGCAAATGGAGGAGATAGCCATGTGTGGTTTAAGAAATGCATCAGGATAGGCCCGAGAAGGGTTATGCCACTCTGCGTTGCTGCTGTACTGTACCCTCACTTTAAAGAAAAACTTGAAAACAACCCCGTGCCCTTAAGAACTATGCTCAGTGAGCATACTCAGCCTACAAAATTCTTTGTCAGCACCGGAGCAGACCCTATTAGTCCCACAGAAAGCGAGAAGAAGTTACTTGAGATTATAAAAGACGAACCTCTTTCTATTCACGAAATTTTAAATAAAATGAAGCGGTTTCCCTCTCCAGCAGTCCTTGATTCACTAGTTCAGCAACGTGTAGTCCAGGCTATAGGCTTCACACCGACTGATGCCCTGCATGTGCTTGGGGAATATACCGAATGGGATGTGGAAGCTGCCCAGATAGGAGCAAAAAAACTTTCGCGTTTTACTCAAATAGGAGTTCATGCTTTTTGCAAAAAGATAAAGCAGCAAGTTGCAAAAAATATTGTTTACAATTTGATGTCTTATATCATGGAAGGCAGAGGAAAAGAAGGGATAAAGAAAATGCTGGAGGAAGATGTTCCTGTCCAGTACAAATTAAATATTCCCATAGTCCTGCTCGGAGGCCCTGTAAAGGCTTATTATGAAGATATCAAGGCACTTATTGATGCAGAGATTATAGTTCCTGAGCAGGCTAGCGTAGGAAATGCAGTTGGAGCTCTAGTAGGAAAAGGAATTAAAAGAATTGAGATAATTGTAAGACCATCCTCAATGGAAAATCCGGACCAGAACTTCCTGGTATTTACCCCTGCAGGAAGGAAGAAATTTGAGCAGTATCAGATGGCAGTAGAATATTCCTATAAAACTGGCGAAGAACTTATTCTGGACTCAATGAAAGATTTTGGACTTCCAGAAGGCTCAATAAAAATAAGCACAAGTATGGAATACCTTTCTCCACCTGGCTGGAAACATACGCCAATGGAAACAAAAATAACTTTTATAGGTGTCTGTACTCCTGGGGACTTAGTTTAATAAATCGAATATTATTTATATATAAAAGTTAATTTAAAAAGCTGGAGAAATATTCAATTTGGAAAAAACAACCAGAGAAATACTCAATTTGAAGAAGAACAGCCAGAGAACCAGCCTGCCGGAAAGAAGGATCGGCTACAACTGCAAGTTACTGAATAACAGGAAGTAAGAGAACATGGATTCTTCACTTATTGATCTTGTTTTCCGCTCCGATAAGAGAAAAAACCTTCTTATACTGCTGGATAGCGGCTCAAAAAATATTGACGAAATCAAGAATACACTGGACGTTACAGCTACCTCGATCCTCCCCCAGATAAAGAAATTGATCGATCATGATCTTATTGTCCAAGAAGACAAAATGTATAAACTCACAGTTCTGGGAGAATTCATTATCAAGAAGATAAAGCCCCTAATAAGTGCTCTTGAAGTAATTGAGAAAAATAACTCATACTGGACAGGTCACGATCTGAACGCAATCCCACGCCACTTGCTGGAACGTGTATCCGAATTAGGAGACTGTACCTTTATAGAGCCGGACCTTAATCACATATATGAACCTTCTCAAGAAATAATTGACAGCATGGCCAATGCAAGGCATGCTTCGACTTTTGCTTCATATTTCAACCCTGCCTATCTTCCCCTGTATGTTGAACTTGGCAGAAAAGATGCTGAACTTTCCCTGAATTTTACTCAATCTGTCTGGGACCATCTATCAAACGAACACTCAAATATGATAAATGAATTAATGGGTATGGATAATGTAAGCTTGTATGTTTCCAAAGAAGGAATAAAGCTTACTGAGATTACCGTGACTGATAGGACAATGTTGCTGGGTCTTTTTGATAAAAAGGGAAAATTCGACCAGCAATTCATTATAAGCTCCGAATCCAGTGCTCTTTTATGGGGCCAGGAACTGTTTGATTATTTCAAGAGGCTTTCCAGACAAGTAAATAAGATATGAAAAGATACAGAGTTATATAATCCCCAACTACTTTTAAAATATATTAATGTTAAGTTAATGAGGGAAGCACGTCATAAAAACTGTCAGATAGAAGTTTTTAGGGAACTAGTCAAAGGATAATAAAAATAATATATTTACAAGTAATATTATGGTATTATGATATATGATATTATGATATTAAGTTATATGAAATTATGATAGTATGACACATAAAAAATGTTAATTTTCTTTGTATCGCAAATATAAATCTCAAAAGCCCTCAAAAATGAACCCCCAAAAGAACCCCAAAACTCTCCCACCCCTGAATATCCTTATCCCATCAAAAACTACAATGGCGTGGATAAAAAATTCAGAATGTTTTAGTATAGAGATATATACGATGTCACATATAATAGGATGAGACCTAAGAGAGGGAATTAGATGGATTCATCACTACTGGATGTTCTCTTTCTTTCAGAAAAAAGGAAAAATCTACTTTTACTGCTTCTGGACGGACCCAAGAACATCGAAGAAATCAAAAATACACTTGATGTCCGCTCAAGTCCAATAATGACCCAGATAAAGATACTGATGAAGCAGGACCTTATTGTTGAGAACAACAGGCTCTACAAACTTTCCAGTATCGGAGAGATTCTAGTTCCGAAGATGAAGACAATTCTTGAAACATTTAACGTTTTTGATAAAAACCACGACTACTGGATAAATCAGGATATGACATCAATCCCTCCTGAGTTTCTCGACGAGATAGGAAATCTTGGAAACTATATTGAAGTAAACCCTGACCGAAACCACGTGTTTGAATATCCAAAAGAAGTTGTAAAACATCTGTCAGAATCTGAAAAGGTGAGAATTTCGTCCTCCTTTTTCCTACCCATCTATCCGTCCCTTTGCATCGAACTTGCCGCAAAGGGCACGGACATAACACTGGTGTTTACAGAATACGTTTATGATAGAATGCTCAATGACTACAAAAAGGAACTTGAACATTTCCTGAACCTGAAACATACCAAACTCTATGTCTGCAATAATAATAATATGAAAATTGCTTCAAGCATCGTCACGGAAAAGTTCATGGCACTCTCTCTCTTCTGTAACAGTGGAATTTACTACAATCATAACCTGGTAAGTTTTGATGAAAGCGCACTCAAGTGGGGAAAAAACCTTTTCACTCACTACAAAGGTATAGCAAGACCTATAACCAAAGTGTAAAAAATCAAGACATTAATTATTTCCATATTACTTTACTATTATACATTTTCTGTTTTGTTCTCCAATTCGTGTTTTCTAGCCTCATTGATAAAAAAAGGGCATGCCTGGAATAAGTCTAACCAGATCAATTTTTACTCTGAATTCGCTAAAGCAGTTCAGTATTTCTTCAGGCGTCGAGTCTTTCGTTATAAAAAAGGACTTTTGCCCTCCCTTCCAACCGATAAAAAGTAACCTTTGAAATTAAACTCGTCTACCTCATTTTAGGAGAACTTTACCCATAAACTTCATGTCCAGAATGCCAGGTACACAGATGATATCGAAAATCGATCTTACAACCTTCAGCAATACCCTTTCATTAAATAGGAAATTAACTGGCTGAGCAGGTCTGCTCTATGTTCGTTACGGAGCCAAACTAAAAGAATTATTATTAAAGTTTCAACTCCCGATAAGCATAAAGGATAACTAATAATTAGGATAGATACCCTTATTGGAGAACACTTTTCAGGAAGACTCCTCAAAAGCTATGTCATTATTTCGCTTCACATTTGCATTCTCTGCAACAATGCTTCCTGCTAAATCTCTACCTAAAGCAGCATGTTAAAAGACAAAGAGAAGAATCAAAAAAGAGGAGAAAAGTCATACGGAGAAAAAAATCAAAAAGAATTTACGTCCCGACTGAGACTTGAACTCAGGTCTAAGGCTCCGCAGGCCTCAAGGATATCCACTACCCTATCGGGACACAAGCGAGCAACACTGATAAGCACATTCAAGGATATAAACTTTATTCTTCAAGAGACGACCTAACCCCTAATTCTCAGATCTGAGCTCAGCCCAGAAGTTGAAGAAAAAATCCTACTTCTCCGACATCAATATCAATAAAGATTAAATGCAACAAGTTCGTTTTTATAATTTATGTCAATGACTATAGGACTTGCAGGAAAACCCAATGCGGGGAAATCCACTTTTTTCAAAGCTGCTACACTCGCAGACGTTGAAATTGCAAATTATCCTTTTACAACTATCAATGCTAATCATGGAGTCACCTATGTTCGAGTTGAATGTCCCTGCAAAGAGAAGGAAAAGAGATGCGGAAAGTGTGTGGACGGAGTGAGGCTTGTTCCGATTGATATAATTGACGTTGCCGGACTTGTCCCTGACGCATACAAAGGAAGGGGACTTGGGAATACTTTTCTGGATGAACTCAGGCAAGCTCAGGCAATTATTCATGTAGTAGATGCCTCAGGCGGGACTGACGCCGAGGGCAACCCTGTAGATATAGGAGATCATGACCCTCTTGAAGATGTAGCTTTCCTGAATAGGGAAATCACAATGTGGCTTTATGGCATTCTGGAAAGAAACTGGGTCAAACTTGCCAGAAAAATTCAGGCTGAAGGGCTCAAACTCGAAGTCGTAATTGCAGAACAGCTTGCTGGAGCAGGAATAAGAGAGTCCCATGTTAGTGCAGCTTTGATAGAAACAGGGCTTGCAAGACTTGACCACGTTAAATGGAGCGAAGAAGACATGATCCGGCTCTGCGACACAATGAGAGAAATCAGCAAACCTCTACTTCTCGCCGCAAATAAAGCTGATATCGCTTCAAGAGAAAATCTGGACAGGCTTAAAGACCTTGATAGAATAGTAGTCCCTGTAAGTGCAGCAGCCGAGCTGGCACTTAAGTCTGCAGCAAAAAACGGGCTCATTAAATACAGTCCAGGAGACCGAAAATTTGAAGTGCTTGACGGGGACCTTACAAAAGCCCAGAAAAAAGGGCTCGAAGCTATTTATAAAGTTATTGAGAGGCTTGGCAGTACAGGCGTCCAGGAGTGCATAAACAGGACTGTCTTTGAGCTTCTAGACCTTATTGTTGTATATCCTGTAGAAGATGAAGGAAAATGGTCCGATAAAAGTGGGAATATACTTCCTGATGCCTACCTTATGAAAAGAGGATCTACCTGCCATGACCTTGCTTACCAAATCCATACTGATATAGGAGACCGATTTTTATATGCAGTAGATGCAAGAACAAGGCTCAGGCTTGGGGAAAAGCATGAACTGAAAAATGGCGATGTAATCAAGATTGTATCCACTGCAAAGTAAACAACAAAATAATAACCTGATAAACAGAAAATGTTGTTATCCGAACAGGTAATTCGGAGCAGGTCTGGAAAGGACTGTGAAGTTAAAATGAAAAATAGAAAAGATGAAATAGTGGATTGCTTTAGCTTGTCAGGGAGGATATTTTCCAGATGGATCTACGTTCTTTTGCATATCCGGTTTATGAGAGGTACCTGACCTGGCAAATAGCCAGGGAATTTTCAAATCTTCCCGGACATGTAGCAATCATACTCAAAGAAACTGACCTTTTTGACCCTGAAGGAATAGAGAGGCTCATATCTACACTTAGTATTTTTAGAAAATTCGGGGTTCAAATCGTGAGCATCTATGTTGACATCCTGAAAACTGATCCGGCTTTGAAAGCCGAAGTCGCATCAACGCTCAAAGCACAGCTGGAAAAGAGCTTTTCTAGCCTTCCTGCTGGAGCAGGTTATAGAATTTATGGCGCTGACGGAGAGGTAAATAGCACTGCTCCTGGAAAGGACTTTTTTGTTTATGTATCATTGGGATTTGGAGGAAGAGATGAAATTATGAGGGCTGTACTGACGATCCTTTCCAAAGTTGAAACAGGAACTGTCAGGCCTGAAGAGGTGGATGAAAAAATGCTCGAATCTCATCTCCTTGTCAACCACGAACCTGATATCATGATTCGTTCTGGAGGGCAGAATCTTTCGGATTTTCTGGTTTGGCAGTCAGTTTATTCGGAACTTTATTTTACAGATGTTAACTGGAAAGATGTACGAAAGGTCGACCTGTTGAGAGCTATGAGGGACTTTCAGAAAAGAAAGAGAAGATACGGAAGGTGAGTTGAGCTGGAATCCGGACAAAAGCGCAAAAATCTTCGCTATGCAGTGATTGTATGCCCAAGATGCCGACAGCATGCCCAGATAATAGAAACTGGAAAAAAAACACTAAAATGCCAGAATTGCAGTGCTCTCCTGCAAACCCGAAAACTGAGAGTATTTCACTTCTCCGAAGACCTTGAAGATTCAGTGCTTTTTCGAACTCGTCTGCAAGCTGAAATATCAGGAAAAGGCAGAGAAGACCTTTCACTGAATTTTCCCTCCACCGAGTCTGAACTTTTAATCCCTGAAGTTAAAACCCCCATAAAAGAACTTAAACTTCCAGGAAAAAATAATTCCAGCTTCCTTCCTGCAACAAAAGACCCAAAATTAATCCTCCTCAAAATTTTAAAAACTACAGGTGGGAAAATAGAAAAAGAAGAACTTCAACAGAAAGCCTTTGAAAAAGGAATAACTCAAGAGAAATTTGAAACAATTCTCAAAAACCTCCTGGAAACAGGAGAACTTTACTCTCCTCAACCAGGAACTATAAAAATTGTATGAAATATCAATAATGAGCCTATCCCAAAACCTTGAATTTTGAATAATTGCTCTAATTTCTAAACATGAAAAAGTATAGATTTGGGAATGGAATTGGTTTTGGGATGGCTCAATTTCAACACAAACCCCACACAAACTAATAACTAACCCAGAACTCGACAACAAGATCGAACAAGGAAAATCCAATTAAACGGAACAGCCACTGAAAACACGTAAATTAGCAACTTTTAAATTAGTCTATCTGAGTGAACCAAAAACATTCTATATCGAAATTAGTTCTCCTCAACAAATTGAAAAATAATCTTTCTTACCCATTACTCAGTCCTCTTGAGCGAAGCGAACGAGGCAACATGCTCCCGAAGCGCAATTTACGCAATTTAGGAGATAAAATATATTAACTACGAAAAGATTTACTATAATTGAATATAAAAAAGAACAGAATCTATTTCAGGCAAGCTAAAAGATATAGTGTTTGCTCGAAAATGTTTGAAGAGTATAGAATTTTGTCATGATTGCAGATAATGTTTTATCATAAAGTATAACGGTGTTAAACATGATGGATCCGCAAATTGAGCGAAAACTCATTGAAATTATGAGGGTGATTCACGAAAGTGACAAGCCTATAGGTGCCCGGGCAATAGCTGATGAACTTAACAACCGGGGCTATGATATAGGAGAGCGGGCTGTCCGCTACCATCTAAGGATCCTGGACGAGAGAGGGTTCACAAGCAAGCACGGGTATGCAGGACGTACACTTACCGAACTTGGAGAAAGGGAGATGAATGAAGCCCTCATAGCAGACCGTTTTGGTTTTGTAATATCCCGAATAGAAGAGATGGCTTTCAGAACTTCATATAACCCCGAGACCAATGAAGGAGTAGTGCCTGTAAATATTTCATACTTTGATAAGGACGATTTGGAAACCGTTATTGAAATTGTTTCATACACTGCACACGAAGGGTATATGATAAGCCCAAGAGTGAGAATAATCGAAGAAGATGAAGAGCTGTTTTCCCTGCCTCCAGGAAAAATCGGAATAGCTACGGTCTGCAGCGTTGCTTTTGACGGGCTCCTTCTCAAAGCGGGCATCCCTGTAGAACCTGCCTACGGTGGAATTCTTCAAATCGAAAATCGAAAACCTGCACGGTTTTCAGATTTGATTTCCTACAGCGGAACCTCAATTGATCCCATACAGATTTTCATGAGCAGAAAGACCACTTCTGTCCTTGACGTACTTGAAAAGGGAGAAGGCAAAATCCTTGCCAATATTCGACAGATCAATTTATCAGCTTACGAAAAAGCCAGAGAAATTATGGAAAAGGCAGAAAAAGTTGGTCTTGCAGGTTATTTTCCTCCGGGAGAAGTAGGTGAAACCCTACTTGGAGCGCCTATAGAAACCGGAAAGTTCGGGATTGCAATCGTAGGAGGCATTAATGGCATCTGCGCCCTTGAAGAGACCGGAATTAAAATCAAGACGAACCCTGTTTCTACTGTTATGGAATATAAAACCATGACAGAAATCTGAGGAAAACCGATGTTCAGGCTTACTGTTATCTATGACAACAAAGCCGGTCAGGGCTTTACAGGAAGCTGGGGTTTTTCAGCTCTCATTGAAACTAGTCGTGAAACCCTTCTTTTTGATACCGGATGGGATGGGCTTCTCCTCCTTAGACATATGAAGAGGCTCAACATTGATCCAGAAGGTATCGAAAAACTGATTATCTCTCACCAGCACTGGGACCATATCGGAGGCCTTCCTGAGGTTCTTCAGGCAAATCCTGAGCTTGAAGTCTATGTTCCTGCTTCTTTTTCGGAGAATCTGAAAAGAGAAATTGAGAAAAGAGCGATTCTTACCGAAATAAAAGAGCCTGTAGAAATCTCTCATGGTATCAGGAGTACAGGAGAACTCGGAGACAAAATAAAGGAGCAAGCGCTTATTCTGGATACGGGAAAAGGATCTTACGTACTTACAGGCTGCGCTCACCCCGGAATTTCCACAATCCTGGATACTGCCAGCCAGTACGGAAAAGTAAAGGGAATTCTTGGAGGGCTTCATGATAACGAGGAGTTTGAAAGGCTGAGAGGAATGGAACTCATAGCAGCAGGACATTGTACTGCTCATAGAGAAAAAATAAAAGAAATTTTTCCGGCAAGTTTTGTAGAAATTGAAGTCGGTCTGCGCATTGATCTGGAATAAATTGAAAGACTCTAAAGAGTCAAAAGTTTCTGTTTTAGAAATTTTACTTTGTAGTCCTGTATCTTAAGTTCATTTTATTAATTTCTGGGTTTTAACTCTTTAATTTTAAAATTACAGGAAATTTATAGAAAGTTTACAGAAATTAGTAAAGAATCTATAGTTAGAAATAGAATGTCCTATAAAAAGAATATAGTATTTGGTAGGAAATAACGGAAGGTGGGAAAAGACGCTAAAATTGTCCGGCTCTTGACGTTTTTCCAGCCATCTAAAGTGAACTTTGAATAAATCTATTTTCAAGCATTATTATTTTCAAGCGGACGAAAATAGAGGGGAACCATATTAAAAGTGAGATAAAGGGAGAAATGTCGATGCTAAAAATAGAAGATCTGACTGTAGAGGTAAACGGAAAACTTTTGCTTCATGACGTAAACCTCGAAGTCAAAAGAGGATATACTAATGTGCTTTTTGGGCCAAACGGAGCCGGAAAATCAGCTCTGATGAGAACAATCATGGGTTTCAGTGAGTACAGAGTTGTGAAAGGTAAAATTCTGTTTAACGGGACAGATATCACCGGACTGCCAGTAGATGAACGAGCCCGACTCGGACTGGGAATTATGATGCAGCGCCCTCCAGATATGTCCGGAATTAAACTGAAGGATCTTGTAAAGGTATTATCGAAAGGAACTAAAGATCCAGAGACTCTTGCCAAAAATCTTGATATGAAACGCTTTATGGACAGAGATGTGAATGTGGGCTTTTCGGGAGGAGAAATTAAACGTTCAGAACTTCTGCAGCTTGCAGCCCAAAACCCGAGCCTTTACCTGCTTGACGAACCTGAATCAGGAGTGGACCTCGTAAGCATAGAACAGGTAGGAATGACAATAAAGGAACTGCTTGAAGAAGGGCTGAACTGCCCTGGCGAGAGTTGCAAGAAAGGGAAATCTGCCCTTATAATTACTCACACAGGTCAGGTTCTGGATTATGTAAAAGCAGATAGGGGATACATCCTTTGCAATGGAACGGTTATGTGTTCAGGAAACCCCCTGAAGATGCTGGAAGAAATAAAGAGTAGAGGGTATGAGGAGTGTATAAAATGCAGACTGATGAAGTGAACCTGAAAAAGCGCGCTGAAAGCGCAGTCGAGAAAAAAGCAGCCTTTGGAGAAGATATAGAGCTGGGAAAATTTGAGGAAGGTTCCAAAGTTAGCAGGCCTATAGAAGACCTCCAGACCCTTGACGAAGAAAGCAAAAGAACACTTCTTCAGGTAGGAGTAGTACCTAGCGAGGAAGGCCGATCCGGCAGTCTGCTGGTGCTTGATAATGCAGTATCGCATTCTTCTCTGAAAGACAAAAATGTAGAACTTATGTCTACCCAAAAAGCCCTGGAAAAATACGAATGGCTTAAAGATTACTCCTGGAAGCTTGTATCTGTTGATACTGATAAATATACGGCAAAAACTTACCTTGAAAATGCAGATGGATACTTCATCCGGGTGCCTGCTGGAAAGAAGTCGTCCTTGCCAGTTCAGACATGCCTTTTGCTTGGCAGAGATAAAGTTTTCCAGACCGTACATAACATTGTGATAGTCGAAGAAGGTGCCAGCCTTGACATAATTACAGGTTGTACGGCTAAAAAGGGAGTGGAAGAAGGTTTGCATCTGGGAATTTCTGAGATGTACGTAAAAAAAGGAGCTACCCTGAACTTCACAATGATTCACAACTGGGCTGAGCAGATAGGGGTAAGGCCAAGGACAGTGATTAAAGTTGAGGAAGGAGGAACCTACGTAAGCAACTACATCTGCCTGAAACCTGTCCGTTCTGTGCAGACATATCCGACTGTCAAACTTGAGGGAGAAGGAGCAGTGACCAGGCTAAATACTATAGCTATTGCCCATCCCGGTTCCGAACTGGATCTCGGAAGCAGGGCGATATTCAATGCGCCTGGCACGAAAGCTGAGCTTATATCGAGGACAATTACAATCGGCGGAAGAATAATTGCAAGAGGAGAAATGATAGGCAATGCAAAGGGAGCAAAAGGACACCTTGAATGCAAAGGACTTGTCCTTACTGATAAAGGAAGCCAGCTTGCAATCCCAATCCTTGAAGCAAACGTAGACGATGTAGAACTTACTCACGAGGCCGCTGTTGGCAAAATTGCTAAAGACCAGGTGGAATACCTTATGGCAAGAGGCCTTACCGAAGATGAAGCTGTAGGCATGATAGTGCGCGGGTTCCTGGATGTTGGAATAAGGGGAATTCCGGAAGAACTGAAAAATGAAATCGAAAATACGATTTCACAGACAGCCTTTGGAATGTAATTCTAAACGAATGTATCCCAAATAGAATATAGGATATATCTAATTTAAAAAAGAGGCTTATAGATGTAATCTAAAAAAGAAGGCTTGAAAAAATAGTCTCAGCTAACGTCAAATGAGAGTATAGAAAGAAACTGGAGGATACAGCTTCTTCAGACCAGAATATTCCGGAACTCAGCGTGTGAAGCCGGCAGGGGAAAGCTGGGTGTATAAAACCGGCAGGGAAAAGGAGAAACCTGCCGGTCTTTTATTGAGTGTTTGTGGATTTTAATGAGCTAAATACAAGAAGAATAGGGTTTTCCTATGAAAAAGAAAGCCTTAAAGTTTAATCTGCTCATCAAACCGCAGTTCGCAAATTAAAAAGGAAATATAAAAATGTTTTCATGAAGGTCGTAAATGAATAAGGTGTCGAAGTTATCAGACAAATATCTCATTTTTTGAAGACATAAAGAAGGGACTTTACTTGCACTCTACTTCAATTGCACATTATTTTAATTGCACTCCACTTTTTGGACATCTATCATTTGTTGATTGATATTATTCCTAAATAATGAAATAAAGCCTTTTGATTTCATTTTTTCAGCCATTTTGTCTTTTCATAAGACTATCGCAATGTAAGTAAATAAATGCAAGCGGAAGCAGTGTTTAACTTATATCATCAAAACATCAATCGGATATTAGTGGATGACCCCGCAATTGATACTCAGAGTATTTTAGGTGGGTTTAAGAAGACCTTTGTTGCCATTCCTCTGGATTTAGTTGCCTTAATTGATGCTCAGCCAATGAAACAATCCCAGGTTGTGGTAGAATCTCTTAAATTCTACTTTTCAGATGCCAGGATTAAATTGGCAGAATACCAGCGGAGTATTTCAGAGTATGAAAGGAAGCAAATAGATTCAGAAAGGAATCTCGCAGTCTTACAGGCTCAAGCTCAATCACAGACCAGCACTCTGGATTTTCTAAAAGCTGAATTTGAACGGCTTCATACTCTTTTGGATGAGCAAAAAGACCTAAGCAAAGCTCACATGGCTCAGGTACAATCTATGCTTGAAGATCGAAAAAAGCAGGATTATCTTTTGCAGCAAAAAGAGGAAAAAATACTCCAATTAGAAGAAGTTGCAAATCAGAAAGAGGCTGAATTTGAAGAAAAATCAAAGAAAAAGAACAAATGGAAATTTTGGAAATAATGCACTGTGTTAAGTATATATACATCATATACCCATTATATGCATGTGGTATCTATGGTACAAGCTAAAATAAATATCAGCTCGCATTCTAACCAGTTATTGAACGTTATAAAAGCTAAATACAATTTAAAAGATAAGAGCGCAGCTATCGACTTAGTTATGTCTCAGTATGAAGAAAAAGTTCTTGAACCCGGATTTAGTCCAGAATATATCAATAAACTAGACAAAATAAAGAAAGGGAAGCATATATTTGTAGGCAGTATAGATAATTTTGATAAAATCATAGATGACGCTGTTGATGATAAAGATGACTGATGCCTACGATTTGATTTTTAGTGATGCATTTATAAGTTCAGTCAAAAAAATTCAGAAAAAAGATAAAAAGTTATATGAGAGCATCAAGCGCAAGACGAGTGAAATAGTTAATAATCCTCATAGATATAAAAATCTAAGATATGATATGAGCGGCTTAAGTCGTGTTCATATTGGACATTTTGTTTTGTCTTTTTCTATTGACGACGAAACGAAAACCGTTACTTTAGAAGATTTCGAGCATCACGATAACGCATACTGATATAGGTCGTTAATCCCTCTATCTCTCCCTATTTTCTCCTTAACTTCTATTCGGCAGTGTAGCGAATCTTCTGTAAATTCACATTTCATAGAATACACAGGTTTTATTGTAAAACC
>DAQQ01000195.1:0-7986 GCA_002508465.1 Methanosarcina sp. UBA7
GGTATAGAGTAAAATTTACAGAAAAATAGCACACTGCCTACATTTTTACTTATTATATTATCTATTTTCTTGAAGATTTAAACATTATATATCTTTTATGAGTCTCAAAACATTTAAAATATTTACATTTTAATATATTTACATAAGCAAATTATTTTATAACTATACTTCTATAATGTCTATGTAATATTAGATATAAGTAAAAAACAAGATATATTTTGCAATTATGAAAATTCGGAATTCCTGCTCAAACTGAAAGAGTTGAAGATTTTAACTAAACGGTGGGGGAAGGCCGGATATTGAAGAATTAACTTCCCATTTACTCACATTATTTGAGAGTTTAAGTGAAGAATATATGGATGATACGTACATTGAAATTTTAGCAAAAATGATGCAGCGCTATTGACTAATATAGAACATTAGATCTGCACTTATAGGTTTGACCTTTACAATATATTTATCTTTCGCCTGCTTTGTAGGCAAGTTGCGAGCATTACTTTTCATCTGGAATATTTTGTTTTTCTAAGATTGAGTAACAACATTTTATATGCCTTACTTTGTTTAAACTTGTGTTTATAGCAGTTGTTAAATTACCACTCATGAAAGAAACAGAACCCAATATTTGTCTTTAAAAAACCTCAATATTTGTCTTTAAACACTGAAGCCATATTGTTAATAAGACCAGGTGGGAAAGACATGGAAATCGAATCAAAGTTTCTAGTGATGGATGAAGCGGATTTTCAAGTCCTTGAAACATCATCTTTACTATCAGACTATTCTCTCTCCGAAGCTATAATACAAAATATCGAAGACACTTTTTTAGACACGGAGAAAAATGCTTTAATGTCTGAAGGTTATTTTTTACGGCTTAGGAAAGAGATGGGAAAAGAAGGACAATGGTTAGCCATCAAAAGTCTGGGGGGACTCGAATATGGGGTACATACGAGAGAAGAGTATGTCAGCTTCCTATCTGAGGAGACCTCCGTCTTTGAATGTCCTGATGCCAGAACCAGGGATATAATCTTAGAGCTTAGCTCGGGCCTTGATCTACTTCCAGTTCTGAAACTTAAACAAAAAAGGACTGTGCGCCAGGTGAAATTGGGAGACAGACTTGTAGCTGAACTTTCTCTGGACCATGTGAGTCTTAAAAGTGGACAGAACGAAAAATTTTACAGTGAACTTGAACTTAAACTGAAGACTGAAGGAACCCATCAAGATTTACAGATTATTGAGGAACACTTACTAGGAAATTACCATCTTGTAAAAGATCTTTTCTCTAAATTCGAGAGAGCCCTTCTACTCAAAGAGAATCTGCCGGAAAAAACTCTTTTGAGCTTCAGGGAAAGAGCCTTTTGTTTGCAGCTTGCCGATCAAGAAAATATATATGGGAAACAGGCTAAAATTCTACTTTCGCTTGAAAAAGGTTTGAATACGGCAGAAGTGAGCCTTCTCCTAAAAATTCCTGAGCAAGACATCGAAGCTTTTCACTCTCGGTTTGAAAAAGAAAGGCTTTTCAGTTTCCCCTTTATCTCTGAAAATAATGGATCAAAAGAGTTCCATTTTCATGCCGGACGTTATGCCCTGGGCAAAAGCCAGGAAAATAACGTTTTCAAGGAGTGGACCCTTGAAACCCTTTTTGAGCTCTATGGAGCAGACGAAGCGAAAGCAGAAAAGACCAGGACTAACGCACTTATACTTTTTGACGGACTTTTCCCTTACCACAGGTTAGGGCAGCAAGAGAGAAAAATACTGGGTCTTGCAGCTCTCCTCCATGACATCGGAAGCTCGGTTTTTCCGGAAGAAATATACAAGATTTGTAAGGAAATTCTCCTGACCCATCCTCTAAAAGGGTTAAAGCTTCACGAACTCAGAATGCTTGCTCTTACTATGGAACTTCAGTCTCCCAAAATCAGCGTAAAGGACCTTTCTTCAGTTTTTGAAAAATCAAATATCATGTTACCTCCAGAAATCAAAAATAAAGCTCTTATTCTCGCATCTTTTATCCGTATCTCGGGCGTCTTTGAGAACAGAAGTTGGGGATTTCTGCCAGATAGAATCAGGCAGGTTGAGGAAGCAGTTGAAGTAGAAATTTTTGGGCCTGGTGCAGAAAAAGCTGCAAAAAAGGCAGAAAAGAGAAAAGATCTCTGGGAGTACCTTTTTGGTACCAAACTCTTCTTTGTATCTAAGAAAAAGATAATATCTAAGAAAAAGACAGACGAAATCGAAAACATTGAAATGAGAGTTGAAGAAATCAAGGGAGAAAACGAGATAAAAGAAGAAAATAAAAAAGAAAGTAGAAACTTGAAATTTGCAATTAGACCTGAAAACTCAATGGCTATGGTAGCTCATAAGGTCTTTTCCCGACAATTTGCCAGAATGCTTGCCCATGAGAAAGGAGCCCTAAAGGGAAAAAATATAGAAAACCTGCACGATATGAGGGTTGCGATCCGCAGGATGAAAGCTGCTGCAAAGGTCTTTGAAGCTTACCTTGATTCTAAAAAGCTTGAACCTCACCTGGAAGGACTAAAAAGCACTCTTGGGGCACTCAGTGACGTCAGGGACTTAGACGTTTTTCGGGAGAAAGCTAAAGAATATCTTAATAAACTACCTTCCGAGAACGAACATGATCTTGATCCCCTATTTGCGGTGCTTGCTGAAGAGAGGAAAAAAGCTCGGAAAAGCATGGCCACTTACCTGAAAAGTGAAAGATACGCCAATTTCAAAAAGGATTTCTTAGATTTTCTTGATTCTGAATCATGGACTCTGCCAACAACAACTGCAAAACACAATGCTCTGCCATATAGAGTAAAGGATGTGCTTCCTTCTATCCTTTATGCCCGGTTCGCAGACATCAGTGCCTATTCCGAATGGGTAGAAGGACCATATGTCTCTATAGAGAGACTGCATAGGTTGAGGATTGCATCCAAAGGACTGCGCTATACACTTGAGTTTTTTGGAAATGTGTTGGGAAAGGAAGCAGAAGTAATGATCAAGGAAGTCACAGCTTTGCAGGACCACCTTGGAGACCTGCACGACTCTGTAATTGCAATAGACTTACTGGGGTCATATCTGCAAACCGGGGACTGGGGCCTTTCAGAGGGGAAAAAATATTCAATAGAAAAGAAAACTCTCGAAGGTCTCAAAGGGGTAGAAGCCTATAAGGCATATAGGGAAGAGGAACTCCAGACGTTACTCGATACTTTTCCGGAAGTCTGGTTAAAAGTCCAGAGTGAAGAGTTCAGACCTAGAATTGAAAATGCAATTATAAATTTGTATAAAGAGACAATGACTTTATAAATGGAAGTGTAGGCTGTTTAATCGGAATTTAACAGGTTTTTCATAGAACTTTCAGTCCTCAATATTTCCTCACGATCCCAAGTATTTTCCCACAATCTACAGTATTTTCCCGCAATCTAGAAATATTTTCATATCCAAACTCCGTTGTGAAAGCGATTCAGATCTTCAACTGTGAGGAGAAGTATACTCAGACTCTGATTTTACTGAACTCTTTAAACCCAACGGTCGGTATAAAGTTCTTCTTGAGTAACCGTTGCAAGCTATCCCAGGCATCAGTTGTAATATCTGAGACTTGTTGTAATTTTTCAGCCTTTTACGGTACACAGTCCAACGTACCAACATTTAATAGATATGAATTACTATAAAGAGTACTGAAAAAATGAGGAGTTAAATATGGAAAAGTTATATCGAGCATCAATTGTATTGGGCTTGCTCCTGATAATTGCTTTTTTAACTTCAGGAATCGGAGCTGCATCAAGGTACGCATTTTCATGACGTATCTAGCCCAATAAAATCCAATCATAGGCCTGAGAATAAAACTGTACTTATTCTCAGAGCTCAAATTTTTAACTTAAATTCGTTGGACGTTGTCTCAACAACGTACATTTACTACCATCACGGCACAAGAGATAATAGAAACGCCAGAGCTACTATTTTTGCCTCTTTTCCTTTTCGATTTTAAGACATTCCAGGCAGAAAGTTAACAATAGAACTTAAACCAGCGGTGCCCTGAGGAAATAAAGTTTTACTATATTGCACTCACAGGCGTTATTATCATGGTACTTATGGTTATTATCACGTTACTTATGGTTATTATCACGGAATATTATCCCTCTACAAAATGTAGACATTTCACTCTAAAAGTGTATTACTCTTCAGTTACCCGCTTATTCTTGGAAAATAGTTAAGTATCCATTTATAAGACTTTCTTAGTGTAGAGTTGCGTTATTACTAACTTCTATAAACGTGACGCTAAAAAGCTGTACTTTAAATAAACCTTTACTCTTTACATTAATTTATAAAAGTGAGTGTGAGGAATGAGAAAGGAATGGATGAGAGAGAAACGAAAGGGAGAGTAAGTATGGACGCTGATGAAATTCAAGCAATCTTCAAATTTTCAGCCCTGGAAAAGCGCATGATTTCAAGTTTTGGGGTTCAAGAAGATTTATTTCTTCCTTTTCTGCTTTCAGTAAAATCAGGAGGCTCCTGGAGTTATGCTTCTGAAGAAACAAAAAGCATGGCAGTAAAAGACGTGATCACTTATTATAATGAGGAAAGTAAGACTGGCTATACTCTGGAAAAGATATACTTTCTTATCGAACCAGAAGTCATAGCAGAAGAAGGAGTAATCCGCAGGCTGGAAAAATGCGGGACAAAGGAAGAAAGAGAACTGGTTGAAAGACCCTACATGATAACCCTGCATGCTAAAAAGATCATATTTGCAGAAGTAAACCCGGAGCTCAGGAAAATAACAGTCAGGGAGTTAAAGAAAAAAACCATACAACTGAAAGGTACGCCGGCATATAGTGCAGCTCATGAGATGGAACATCTTGAAAAGGGAGAAATAGGAGGAATTCCGCTCTGGACTTTTGAATACGTTAAAGCCCAGCAATAATTTTTGGAAGAAATTTTAGCAAACTTACATTATTTCTTATTGCTTCTTACGAGAATCATGAGTCTTTACCGGTTATCCGATCTTTTAACTGCATCTCTGAACTTTTAAACACACTTTGACGAAGTTTATCTTTAACAAGATAGAAGAGACCTCCATAGGAGAAGAATGTGAGTACTGGGAATATAAAGAGTCCTCCTTTGGCCGCCTCCATATCCCCGTTCAAGACTTGAACTATTGCCATCATGTCTACAGCGGTTCCAATGGTAATAAAGAACCCAAAGAAAAGAAGCAGTATTGAATATGCTTTTTTTGGTTTTGAGAGCATCAGGAATAATGCTAGAAAGCCTAACGGGATACTTATTCCAAGGTCAAGATACTTGATAGTCCAGAAGGCAGTTGGAGCTGCTTTGTACGAGCCGTCGGGAAGATCTCCAGTATTTGTAACTTGCTGGATTTGAGATATCCACATTACTGCAAAGAGCAGGAAGAATACGGTCATAAAGCCTACGTAGATTCGCAGACCTCTGAGTTTGAAGTCAGGAGCATCTGCTTCGGTAAACATGGATAAGCTACCCAAAAGCAGGATGAGCCCGCCTACTATAAGTATTCCGAAAAGCCACCAGTAGTCCTCAATATTGCCGTTGTAGGCCGAGTTGCTCCATTCCTGACCAATCCCCATGGAAAGCCCTGTATACATTAACGTTATCGGTGTAAGTATTAACAGGTATTTCGAGCCGGCCCTTCTGGCCAGACATAGAATTCCACCAATTAGTAGTATCGGTGCGATCAATACAAGATTTGTAAGATCCTGTCCTGCAATCTGCCATACGCCAGATTGAGAGGTTCTATACTGTATTATTTCCTGACCAATAGGTCCAAGAAAAGCAATTAAAACCAGAGTCGCTGCACAGATGATTGCAATTACTCCAATTACGTACCAGGGAATTAAGCACTCATTTGCTATTTCGCTTCTTGTATCACATTGCTTTTCAAGAGCAGAAATCATGCTCTATAATAAAATTTTCACATTTATATAGTTCCCTATTTGTTTCGTTATTCAGAGGATGCTTGCAGTTTCCTTTCTTTAATGCTGTAATTTATAGTTACTTTCACTGAAAGTACAGCTAAAAAACAGTATATAGGTCCTGATCATAAAATAAGAAGGAGTGTTTTCCAAGCTGGATTTGAATATATTAAAGTAGTAAAGTAGTGGTAAAAGATAAGCAAAATAAAATTAGTAAAAATATATTATAACTTTGATGTTGAGGTGAGTTCAAGAAGATTAGATTACAAGTATTCTTAACCCGTATAACCTTTACTCACTATACCAAGTCGTTCTTGTCACGCTCGACGCAGGAGAGCGGCCTTGCAGATGAGGTGAAAAAAAGAAGAGAATCTTTGGTAAACTCATTTTTTCCGACAAACCAATTCACCATTTTTAAGTGGAATAAGTACTGCATCGACTCTCTGGTCATTATACACATAGTCAAGAAACGGCTTGAGCGTATCAGCGTGGCTTATCACATTGTCAGCTATCAATATGCCACCTCCAATCATTTTAGGTATGATTGCCTCATAGCAGTCAAGATAATAGTCCTTATCGCAATCTAAGAAACAAAAGGATATCCCGGAGTACTGGTTTATTAAATATCTAGCATCTCCATGTACAAGTTCTACGATGTCCTCCAGTCCGGCTTTTAAAAAGGTTTCATGTGCCAATTTCACTTTCTCTTCCAGTATTTCGAAAGTGATTAATTTACGATTTGTTTCTCTACAAGCGAGTGCAAGCCACATGGATGAATAACCTGCACTTGTACCTATCTCCATAGCTATCCCGTCCGGAGAAACGGCTAGCATGAGTGCAATAAACTTGCCGGTTTCAGGTGGGATCTGTCTTAGCCTTTGTGATTTCGGTGTTCCATTAATTCTATCTTCTTTATCGATAAGTTCAAGGTAATTCATTCGTTCCTTCATAAGGTCAGGTATTTCACGGAACATAGTCGTCATCTTACTATCAGTTTTTAATTTTTTATAAATCGTTATCTATTATAAGGCTTTTCTAAAAAACAGTAATGTCATAATTTGAAAGTTACAAGAATCCAGGTTCAGTTATCCACTCTAGTGGGATATTAATGATGGCAAAGATGCATCAGGTCACAAGACTGTATGGACAGGCTTTTGAGAGTTGTAAGTCTTTCAAATTAATATTTTTATCTGACATCCTCAAATTTTAGTATATTTTTAGTACATTATTGTTATATTGCTCGCAATCAATTCTAAAAGAAACAACACATGATAGAGTCCTTTAAAAAAATGTGTAAATTAGGAGTTTATGTTACTTATTAGTGACATTTGCAGACAAAATATGAAAAATAGAGTCCGGAAAACTAAATTAAAACAGCAAAAATCAGAAAAACTTTAAAAACACAGGACTGAACCATAATAACAAATACTTTTTTCGTGTTTGTTTATCTTTTACTACTTTTCAAGTCTTTTTTCTCTCTACTGCTGTCTTCTTCCTTTTTTTTTGTGCAGGGCCGCCAGACAAGCTGGCGGAGGCGCTTATACAATCCTATTAATTGGAATATGGTTTCCAGAGTCAAGAGAATTAAGTTTGATTCAGAGTAATAGTTTGTTCTGCATTATTTAATAGTTAATACATAAAGTTTTTAAAGTGTTAAACAATTTAGTTAAAGTAAAACTTATTTAAAATTCTCCAGAACTTGATAATAGCAAATATACGATGCGACTTCGATTACACTATATTTTTTTATACAATCTTTTTAAAGGAAGAAATGGATATGCCACTCACGAAAATAAATACAAAAATAGTTTTCTTATTGTTTGTTTTTGCCATTTCAACAATATTTATTTTTTATTCAGAAAACAATGGAAGATATCCCGACAATATCCCTAGTGTCTCGTCAACAATAATATGTCGTTATAATTATATCGTATAAATTCATAAAGAATCCTGAGATTACTTATGAATAGATACATTGTGAGACTTACCGAAGATGAACGTGAAACTCTTCGTGAACTTACTTCAAAGGGAAAACATAACTCGCAAAAAA